>JAIVJJ010000327.1:0-9950 GCA_020200095.1 Acidobacteriota bacterium
ACCGACGTTCATTTAATCAACGAAAAACTCGGTTTGGAAATTGTCTCAAACGATACGGTTGCAAGCCACGAAAATATTTTTTTGCGGCGCGTTTGGATTAGTAATTTGCGTGATATGCCGCGTGAAGTTAAAGTTTTTTTGCATCACGATTTTCGAATCTCCGAAACAAAAGTCGGCGACACGGCTTTTTATGACCCAGAAAGCCTCTCTTTGATTCATTATAAAAAAGACCGCTATTTTTTAATCAATACCGAGCCACATTTTCAAACTTTTTCAACGGGTAGAAAGGCTTTCCACGATAAAGAAGGAACTTGGCGCGATGCCGAAGGCGGTAAACTTGATGGCAGCGCGATTACGGAAGGCTCGGTAGATTCAACCATAGGCGTTAATTTTAATCTTGCCGCGCAAAGCAGTTTTGAATTTTTTTACTGGATTTGCGCGGGAACATCACGCGCCGAAGTTATTCGTTTAAATCAGCATTTATTGGAACATCGCCCGCAAAAACTCCTCGATTATACTGAAAATTACTGGCGTGTTTGGGTGAACAAAAACGACATTGATTTTGCCGATTTGCCCGATGAAACGATTGAGCTTTTCAAGCGTTCGCTGCTCATTATCCGCACACAGATTGATAATGACGGCGCGATTTTAGCCGCTAATGATTCGGACGTAACCGAAAGAGCGACCGACCATTACAGTTATCTCTGGACACGCGATGGCGCGCTTGTGGCAAACGCGCTCGACCTTGCAGGTTATTCGATAATCACGCGCTCATTTTATGGATTTTGCGAGAAAATCGTTCATCGGGACGGATATTTTCTGCAAAAATACAACTCCGACGGAACGGTTGCTTCAGGCTGGCACGCGGCGTGGGACGTTTTTGAAAAAAAACCGCTTGTGCCGATTCAGGAAGATGAAACTGCTCTTGTTTTGTGGGGTTTATGGGAACATTACAATCGTTATCGTGATATTGAATTCGTTCACCGACTCTACCCGCGATTGATTATTAAATGCGCCGATTTTATGACGAATTTCCGGCACAAAACTTTAAAACTTCCGCAGCCGTCCTGGAATTTGTGGGAAGACCGGCGCGGCATTCACACTTTTACTTGTGCTGCGGTCGTCGGCGGACTGCGGGCAGCGGCAAATTTTGCGCGTCTTTTTGGGGAAAATACTCGCGCCGAAGTTTACGAACAAGCCGCTTTTGAAATTGTCGGGGCGATGCGAGAACATCTTTACAGTTTGGAAAGAGGGCGATTTTTGCGGGCGTTACAATTTTATGGGGATGAGTTTTACGAACTAGACGCGAGCCTCGACGCATCGCTTTTCGGACTGTTTTATTTTGGCGCATTCGATGCGAAAGACGAAACAGTTCAAAATACAATGCGAGCCATCGAAGAAAAACTCTGGACGCAAACGAAAATTGGCGGAATAGCGCGTTTTGAAAATGACGGTTATATGCGTGTTTCCGAAGAAGTTACGGGTAACTCTTGGTTTGTTTGCACGCTTTGGCTGGCAGAGTATCGAATTGCGATTGCCGAAACAAAGGAAGATTTAAAGGGCGTGTTGGAAATTTTAGAATGGAGTGTCAAATATGCTTTGCCGTCAGGCGTTCTAGCCGAACAAGTTCATCCTTTGACCGGCGAAGCCGTTTCTGTATCTCCTCTTACGTGGTCGCATTCAACATTTGTTGCAACAGTAATGAATTATTTAAGAAAACTCAAAACACTTTAAGGCATAACCACAAAGAAAAGGAAAAAGAAGAGAATTTTCCATGCAGGATTTTTTATTCCCTTTACGTTAAACTTGAAAATAATGAGACGAGCAAAAATTTTAGCTACACTAGGACCCGCTTCCAATACACAAAAAAATATCGAATCGCTGATAAAAGTCGGACTCAATGCCGTGCGGATAAATATGTCGCACGGAACGCAGGAAGAGCATGCCGAAACTATCAAAAACGCGCGGGCGGCGGCGAAAAAATTAGACAAGCCGCTCGCTGTTTTGGTTGACCTTTCGGGACCGAAAATTCGCACCGGACTTCTTGAGAATGCAAAACCGGTAATGCTGGAAAACGACGCGGAATTTATAATTACTTCGCAAGATATTGAGGGAAACGCGCAAAAGGTTTCAACAAATTTTAAAGAATTACCGAAACTCGTCGCTCCGAAAGCGAAAATTTTGCTTGACGACGGCGCAATCGAACTGGAAGTTAAAAAGGTTTCAAAAACCGATGTCGTTACGCGCGTTGTCAACGGCGGTTTGCTCTCGGAACGCAAAGGAATAAATCTGCCGAACACAAAATTGCCGATTGCTTCACTGACCAAAAAAGACCGTGTGGATTTGGAATGGGCAATGGAGCAAAGCGTTGATTATATCGCGCTGTCGTTTGTGCGCCGCGGCGAAGATTGCGCTGAAGTAAAAGATTTAATAAAAAAACTGAACAGACGCGAACTTGGCAGACCGCTTCTAGTTGCGAAAATCGAAAAAGCCGAAGCGATTGAAAACTTAACCGATATTTTAAAAAACACCGACGGCGTAATGGTTGCACGCGGCGATTTAGGCGTGGAAACCAGCACAGAACTAGTTCCGGTTTACCAAAAATTGATTATTGAAAGCGCCGTTCTAAACGATAAATTTGTTATTACGGCAACGCAGATGTTGCAGTCAATGATTGAAAATCCGCGTCCAACGCGAGCGGAAGCCTCAGATGTTGCCAACGCGGTTTGGGACGGAACGGACACCGTAATGCTTTCGGCGGAAACAGCGACCGGCAAATATCCGGTCGAAGCGGTGGCGACAATGGCTCGTATTATAAATTCGGCGGAAACAGTAAAAACAACAAAACTTAAAAGACCGGTAAAATTTACGGAAGAACCAACGGGAAGAACATCACAAGCATTATGCAAAGCCGCCGCGATTTGCGCACGCGAAATATTAACCGATAAAATTGCGGTCTTTACCGAATCGGGTTTAATGGCGCGCAGGCTTTCGAGCGTGCGTTCGGGTTTGTCAACATTTGCCCTAACTTCAACCGATGAAGTTCGCAATCAACTTGCTTTGATTTGGGGCGTCGAACCACTATGCCACGAAGAAGCGAAAACTACCGAAGCAATGCTCAAAGACGGTGAACAAACTTTACTCAAAGCCAAAGTTGTGGAGAAGGGCGAAACAATTGTGATGATGGCGGGACGGCTTTCCGGTCTCGGACTTTCCAGCTCAGTTGTGGTTTGGACGGTTGGCGAGGATGTACCGAGAAAATAACCTTAATGTTTTGTTAATGTCGAACGGCATAATCGCGGCGGGCAAGATGTACGGAGCCAAATTGATTTTTAATTCTGCCCGCGCTTAGAAATCTTGCTTATCCGAAAAGCCATATGGTAAGTTTTCTAAGATAACTTTTCGATATAACTTTTTACGAACAAGGGAGAAATTTCTAATGCCAAATACATTTCAGCTTTCTGCGTCCGCAGATACTAATACTGATTTCAGCAAAGGCTCGATCTTTTTTATTGGAACGGCAACCGTTATTTTGCGCTACGCCGGTTTTACGATTTTGACCGACCCGAATTTTCTGCACTCCGGTGACCACGTTCATCTCGGTTACGGTTTGACTTCGGAACGATTGACCGAACCCGCAATTGATATTGAAGAGTTGCCGCCGATTGATTTGTGCGTTTTATCGCATTATCACGGCGACCATTTTGACCAGATTGTTGAGGAAAAACTCGACAAGGATTTGCCGATTGTTACAACTAACCAAGCCGTCGGAGAACTGGAAGCGAGAAATTTTCGCGGCGGAATTGGGCTTGATACTTGGGAAACAGCGGAATTTACAAAAGGCGCCACGCGGTTGCGAATTACTTCAATGCCCGGCAAACACGGTCCGGCAATGGTTGATTTTGCGTTGCCAGACGTAATGGGCAGCATTCTGGATTTTGAAACCGACAACGGCAGACGACCTTTGCGGATTTATATTTCCGGCGATACGCTCGTTTACGAAGATTTACAGCAAATTCCGCTGCGTTTTCCCGATGTTGATTTGGGATTAGTTCACTTGGGCGGAACGCGAATTATGGGCGTGATGCTGACAATGGATGATAAGCAGGGTGTCGAGGCAATTCAACTTATCAACCCGAATACGGCGATTCCGATTCATTATAACGATTACGACGTTTTCAAATCGCCGCTTGAAGATTTCAAACGCGCTGTTGAAGAAGCGGGTTTGTCCAAAAAGGTTGTTTATCTGAGCCATGGCGACACTTACAATTTTGAAGTTCCGGCAAGCCGCATCGGTCAAGTTTCTGCTTGAAACTTGACTTAATTTTGCAAAACATAAACGGAAGCGAAAATTTTGTATTCTTTCCCGCTTCCGTTTTCTTTTTTAGAATTGCTATTTAGATTTGCCTATCGCGGCGTTATGCTGTTTGACCTTTTTCTTCGACAATTTGCCGACCGAGTTTGTTCGGGTCAAAGTAAGCAAAAAAGCGTGTAATACGCTCGCCGTCAATTTCCAGAATGCTTACGCCTTCGTACTCAAATTGGTTTCCTTCGGAACTTGTGCCGGTTGTTGTCCATTCGAGCGCGGCGCGGTTTTCGGTGATAATTTCATTGCGAAAAGTTGATTTGACTTCGCCAAAGTTGTCGCGGTAGGCTTGCCAGAATTTTCGCGCGTCGGTTTTTTGATTGTCGTTGTCAACGGTAACGACATTGTTAATCTCGCAATCTTCGCCGAACAAACCGACGATTGTTTCCAAATCGCGCTCTGCTTCTAATTTATGCAGCGCGTCAATAAATTTTTTTGCTGTTTCGTTTGCCATTTGTTTTCACCTTCCCTTTTTGTTCGTTAATAAAGCTGTACAAATAAGCATCCGATATGTGAAATTGTTAGTCAAGGTAGGGGCATTTTACTGATGATGTTTGGAAGGCAGATTTTTGCGCGCCCAACGAAGTGCGCCGCTCATCCAAACGATTTCATCGAGAAAATCTTTCGCCCGTTTTTCGTAGGCTTCATCGAGCAGTTTGCCGTTTTCGTCAAACTTATCTTTAATTGACGAAAAATTCAGATCGGTAAAAGTTACGGCTAAACCAAGTTCTCTAACCATTGGCAGGCAGGCTTCGACGACGCGCGTTCCACCGAAAGGTCCGGCTGAGACACCGACTAGCGCGACGGCTTTGTGAATATATTCTTTTAGAAGCAAATCCAGAACGCTTTTCAAAATTCCCGGATAACCGTGATTGTATTCCGGCGTAACAATAACCAAACCATCGGCATGGATTATGGCATCGCGCCATTCGGGAAATTGGTCTTTGAGAGCTTGTCCGTAATCATCTTTCGGCAAATCGAAATCGCGCACGTCAAACAGCTTTGTTTCAATCTCCGAGCGTTCTCCCATTTTCGCTAAAATCCATTTAGCCACATTTTCGCTTTCGCGTCCCTGACGATTTGTTCCGAGCAGAATGGGCAGAAAATGGGCAGAAATAATTTATTTTCGCTCATTTTTGTTTTTTGCTGAATTTATTTGAAACGTAAAGTTATTCTGCGCTCAAAACCTGCGCGACTGTTTCTTTTTTCAAACCTTTGCCTTTGCGGTTGTCATAATCGGCGGGCGAAATTTGCGGGTCGCGCCAAGCGTCGAGATGTCCGACTTGGTGGACGCATTGAATCGTACAGGTCGGCGCGCACCATTTTTCGGTGATGTATTCGCGCTGCATATCTTCGTGAGTGTATTGCATTAAAGGAATTCCGGGCGTTCCACGCTGCTGCGAACACCAACTGACAATTCCCGCTTCGTCAATATACAAATATCTCGCTCCGGCACGGCAACGCCAATTGTATTCTTCGCCTTCCGCCAAATTATCTTGAAACCAATTCCAGCGAGCATAAGAGCGCGTGCCAAGCGATTTTACTTTTTTATAAACATCTTTTTCGTGTTCGGTTAAACCTTTCAACAAACCTTCGTCGTCGTGAATCACGCCTACGGTTGAAGAAAATCCGAGTTCGACGGCGCGTTTGGCAATTGTTAAAGCATCATCGGGATTTTTTACACCGCTTCCCAACACTGAATTGATATTGACTTTAAACCGAGCGTGTTCGGCAAGATTTTTTAATTTGCCGTCCAAAACTTTCAAACTCTTTTTGGAAACTTCGTCCGGGTTGACGTTATCAATCGAGATTTGCAGATAATCAAGTCCGGCTTCGTTTAATTTTTTTATTTTATCAGGCTGAAAATAATAGCCGTTGGAAATAAGTCCGGCAATCATTCCGTGATGACGAATTCGCGCAATGATGTCGTAAATTTCCGGGTGCATCATCGGCTCGCCACCGGAAATTGTAACAACGGAAGTTCCGAATTCGGCAAGGCGGTCAATGCGTTTGAGCATCGTTTCAATCGCCACCGGCTCGCTCGTTTTGTCGTATTCGTTGCAGTAAGCGCACGACAGATTGCACCGACGCATCGGGACGATATGAACCAGAACCGGATGTTTTGTCGAAGCAAATGCGCGTACCGTGTGCCGGACGCCGCGCGTGAAACGACTGAAACTGCTTGCCTTCGGCATATTTTATTTAAGGAAAGAAACGATAAATTCCTTACTAGTAAAAAACTCGGTTTGGAATTCCAAATTTGTAATTATAGTTTTTAACAAGCTTGTTTTCAAATCTAAGGAAAAGGCTCCGACTTGTTTTGCCAGAGCCTTTTCAATCAAAACTTTATCAAAATTTTAGACTCTGGTTGGTTTTATATTTTTCGGATATTTAATTGTGAAATCCGAAGCGTTAATTGTTGTATTCTTCTTTAAATAGGAAAGCAAAATGGTGGTTGTATCATCGTTACTTTCAATTACTTTTGCTTGAACCGGCATTCCATCTTTATCAACCCAAAGTTCAGCAGACTTGTAACTGTTTACATTTTTTGGCGTAAGTTGAAGATGTACAGTTTCGTCGCCGCTACTTACCTTTTCTCGTCCAAGATATTTAACAGTATAATTGGCTTTGAGTTGTTCTTTAGACATATTTAAAAAAGATAACGCTCCATTGGCTCTTGCACTGCCTTGAGCCTTGTCAATTTTTCCAATAATCACTTGTCCTAAACGAGGACGGTAAATTGTATAAGCATCTTTGACAACAGCTAATTGTTCCTGAACAGGCTTTATCCAGTCAATTCTAATGTACATTTCACGCTCTTTTTTTCCGGGCATATAAACTACTGTTCCTTGAGTAAGGTCATTCTCACCAAGTTGCGCATTATATTTAGCCATTGAAATATTTGCACGAAGCGTTTGCAGACTTTGGCGATTTATCTCCATGCGCTTCAAAACCTCATTCAAAACTCCTTGCGCTTTTGTTTCAGTGACGGCAAATGCGTTGAAAAATAATGTTAAAGCAATCGCCATAAAACTTAATCTTAAAAATGATTTCATATATAACTCCTTTGTAAAAAGATGTTAGAGGTTAGATGTCATATGCTTTAGAAAGAAAGTTTAACCAGCATCTTTCATCTAACTTCTAAAACTAGCGGATGTCAATCTCATAAAAAGTTTCGCCATCAGCGTTTTTCCTTTCACGCCATTGCAGAACTTCGGCATTCTGGTTTCCGCTTAATTCTTTTATTCGTTTTTCCATCTCAATTTTTTCAAGCGAAAAATCTTGCGCTTTGACGATAAGACGCGAAGTTTGGGTTGCAAGTTTTTCCCGCTTTTCAAACCAAGTCTTCGGCGTCAAAAAGATAAAAGCAATTATCAAAAGACAAAACGCGTCGTATTGCCAAGTTCCGCGCTCGTAATTCCAAAGAACAATTTTTTTGATTGACTCAAGCATCTTTAATTAACTGATAATTGATAACTGAGAACTGATAGCGTTTTTAATTATCAGTTCTCAGTTATCAATTATCAACTATTCTGCCGTCGCGCATATTGATAATGCGGTTGCAGTTGGCGGCAGCTTCTGGGTTGTGCGTAATCATTATAATCGTTTGATTGAATTTTTCGTTTAATTGTTTGAACATTTCCAAAACGATTTTTGAATTTTCCGTATCGAGATTTCCCGTCGGTTCATCGGCTAAGATAATTGCCGGATTGTTAATAACAGCGCGAGCAAGCGCGACTCTTTGCTGCTCGCCGCCGGAAAGCTCGAGTGGTTTGTTGTTAATTTTATTTTCTAATTTTAATAAACTCAATACTTCGCGCCGTCTTTCGGCATTTCCGCCGTTGCCGGAATGAATTCTTTCAGCAAGGCGCAAATTTCCATCCGCTGTCAAAGTCGGAAAAAGATTAAATCGCTGAAAAACAAAACCTATTTTGCGACGCCGAATATCGGTGCGCTGCGCGTCGGAAACTTTCGATAAATCTTCCCCATCAATAATAATTTTTCCGCTTGTTGGGCTGAGAAGCCCGCCCAAAAGATGCAGAAGCGTAGATTTTCCACAACCTGATTGCCCCATTATGGCGACAAACTCGCCTTGATTGACCGCCAGCGAAACGCCTCGTAAAGCCTGCGTCTCGACTTTCCCGACTTTATAAATTTTAGTTAAATTTTCGGTTTGTAAAATTGTTTTCATTCAACCAAACTATGAACGTAACGTAAAAAAGTTAGCAAATAGCGATAACAGTCGGCAGTCGGAACATTCAAGTTGCTCCTTAAAATATCAACTGCCATCCGACACTGCTTGCTTTCTTCGTGTTGTCTTTGCTCCGGCGTGCAGCTATTGTTTTTTCGCGTTGGAATTTCCGTTTCCGGTCTCCGCTTTTTGGCTACTTATTTCTTCAAGTTTCTTATCCAAATTAACTTCCGTCAAATTCCAGCGATTTTCCAAAATGAAAACATCTGTTTTGTAAGTTTTACCAATTGAAACGGTTTCGGGCGATTGATAAGTCAGACTCATTTTGTATTTTTCCTTCGGGCGCGTAACTTCTATCCGTAAAGGCAAATTATTAAACTCGCCCGTGTCGGTCAAATTTCCTTCTTTACCGTAAATAATATCCGATTCAATTTCGCCCTTTTCATCAAAAAGCTGCTGACGCGCCAACCTGACCGAGCCAACTCGGTCAAACCAAAAGCGACGAGAAACTCTCAAACTTCCGTCTTCGGCTTTTCGAAGTTCGTCTAAAAGATAATAACCGCGCAGAACTCTTGCTAACGGAGATTTTTTCTTAACGTCCGTATTAAACTCTTCTTGGAAAATAACGCTTTGTATATAAGAAAAATTTGCAGCGTCAACCGAACGAACCAACATTGCGTCCGTAAAATGCTGCGGGCGCAGATTGGAAAAAGCATTGACGTTTTGTTTTATTTCCTTACCTTTCCCGTCAAAATCCATTTTATTTACTTCTTCTTTCAAAACCGAGTAGTCCGCATTGTTTGAACCGGTAACAAATTTTTTGTATTTGCCGCCCTGACCGTCTTCAAGAATCGCTACACGAAACTTTTCGCCGTCCGAAGTCATCTGCGCAACATCTGTTTTGATAATCGGAACTTGAACTTTGAGCAAGATGTAAGCCGGACGCTGAACAACAACTTCGCCGTCAGCCGTTCTGTATTTTTCAGCAATACCAAGTTCGGCAAATGAATTATCTTCAAATCTCAAATCCATTTTGGCGCGCATCGAATTAACTTTGGCAAAGCGGTTTACTTCTTCGAGAAGCTGCGCTTGCGTCGCATCTTCTGATTTTAGCAAAGTTGGTCTGTTATTATCTTTTGTCTTGATAATGCTGCCCCTGCAGCCACTGAAAATAAAGGCAAATAAAACCAAAAATAAGAATGATAATTTTATAAATATAAAAGTGCTTTTGTTTAACATCAGTCGGTTGAGATGTCTGAAAAGATTTGCTTGTTGTCCTGAAAATACTTTCACAAAACCCCTTTGAATAATCCAAAGTAATAACAAAACGAAGATTTTAACACGCGGAAAGCGTTTGTCCTAATAAGCAAAAGACGCGGAAAGGAATAGCGT
>JAIVJJ010000327.1:9999-11297 GCA_020200095.1 Acidobacteriota bacterium
GAATAGCGTTTGCTGCTCCCACCCCGCGTTTCAAAAACTTAAATTGTTCAAATCTATCTGGTAAAAACGCCTGCTCCGCGCGTTAGATAATCCTGCATCGTAAAGGCAAACATAATCGCCAACCAAAAGAACCCGGAAATTGCCGTTACCCAAATAAGGCGCGAACTGTATTTGACGTGCATAAACCACAAAACGACGAATGTCATTTTGATAAACGCAATCGTTAAAGCGACAAGCGTGTTCGCGCCCGGAAAAATATGGTCAAGGTCGAGAAAAGCGACCAGCACCGTCAAGATCGTACCAACTACTAAAATACCGAAAACCATTAAATAAAGCGGAATCGAAACAATGTGATGTTCGTGATGCGTTTCGTCGTGATGTTCGTAGTGTGTGTCTCGATGATTGTCAGCCATAATAATTTTATTCAATCGCAAAATCAAAAACCAAAATCCAAAATCTAAAATTGCTTAATGTCCCGCGCCGAAGTGTCTGCCCAAAAGGTAAAGCAGCGGGAAAAGGAAAATCCACACAATATCAACAAAGTGCCAGTAAAGACCGGAAATTTCCACGGGTGAATAATAATCGCCGGAAAATTCGCCGCGCCAAGCTCGCCATAAAATCCAAGCCATAATTCCCAAACCAATAATCATATGAAGGGCGTGCAAACCGGTCATTGCAAAATAAATCCAGAAAAAAATGCGAACACGGTCACGAAATCTTTCGGCATTTATTTCGCCGTTTGAGAAGTAACCGATTTTTTCTTCTTCGGTCAAGTAATTTCCTTCTTGCGCCTTAACAACCAGAGAGGTGTCCGCCCATTGAAACTCGCCGCGCGGATTGTTGTATTCGTGATGCTCACCTGTGCCGCGATATCCGCTTTCTTTGGTTTTCGTATCGTTTGGGAAATCAAGCGAGTTTTTTTCCTGTTGTTCGGAATCTCCTGAAATGTGTTTCGACCCGTCGGTTTTCTTACCAGCCTGTAAATTCAAACCGGAAACGGGAACAATACCTTCATAATACTTATCCGTGTATTCGACGGCTTTGACACCCAAAAACGTCGCGCCGAAAATCATCGTCAGGATAAGCATTATGACCTGTAGGTTTCGCTTACCGAGCTGCGCGTAATGAACGGCTAAAGCCATCGTTAAACTGCTGACAATCAGAACGAGAGTGTTTGCCGCGCCGTTACGCTTCGTATCCACCCGAATTCCAGGTTTTGAACATTCTTTCGTCGGCAGGCGCTTCGATTCTCGCCGTCGGATTTGCGATGCCAGTCTTTTATTTAACTTTCTCGCTTT
>JAIVJJ010000080.1 GCA_020200095.1 Acidobacteriota bacterium
GGGCGGACTTTATATTTTATCCTTACAGCCTTCGACCGAAGAACAAAAACAGGAAGCTCTCGAAGGCTTTTACCTCGAAGGCTCGCCCGAATTTCAAAAATATACAAACAATATCATTATCAATACCGATACAGACCGCACCAGCCAATCGCTGACCGGTCTCGGAACAATTTTAATGAGTATTCACGCCGACATTCGCAACAAAGGCGATAAAACTGTCAACGGGCTTGAGGTGAATGTTGCCGTCGTTGACTCTCTAAGCAAAGTTATTAGAGAAAAAAAAGTAATGGTTATTCCCGGTCATCAGGCGATACTGCAGCCGAACGAAACAATGCACGTGAGCGTGGCGATTGATGGTTTTAGCAAAGAGGACGACCGCGCAAATGTGCGTTGGAGAGTTACGGCGATAAAGTTTGAAAAATAAGTGTGAGTGGTGAAGTATGAGTGATTAATGAAAGGACGAAAATTAATAGTTCACCGTTCACCACTCACACTTATTTAGGCGGATCGACGTGGAAGGTGCAGAAATTTTTCGGCTGTTCACCTTCGGCAAAAGTTTTCGTCTGCGGGTTCGGACAATTTGCCGTCGCCCGCATTTCTGTCAACGGGCAAATCGTGACGGTTATATTTCGCTGAATATCGTCGGGCGTCAGTTCTCTTCTTTGCGGCGATGAATTTTGATTGCTTCTTTGCTGCGCTTCCTGCCAATTCGTAAGGGGCGTATCGCTCGGAAGCGGAACGGTTTTCAAACTTTCCTCTTCGATTACCGTCGCCTCTTCCGAAGGCAGTAAAATTTTATTCGGCACAGTTCCGCTAATAAAAAGTTCGACGCGGCGAAATTCTCCCGGAACGTCCGAAACATAAATGTTTTTAACTTCAGGCGTTTCAAGAGGAATTTGCACGTTTGCATCAATATTATTTTCCGATTCCGTCTGTTCAATCTGCGGCGAATTGGTTTCACCGTTAGAAAGTTCCCGAATCAATGTGCCGTTGCGAGCATCAATTTCCGCTTTGCGAATCGTATCCGGCATTTGCCAATCGCCGTTCCATTCCGGGTATTCGTTTAAGGCTTCGCGCATAAAATCTGCCCAAATCGGCATTGCCGAATCTGAACCTTTCATCCCGAGGTCGTCGCCGTCGTCAAAGCCGACATACACAACGGTTACGAGTTCGGGTGTAAAACCCGCAAACCAGCCGTCGCGTGAAGTTCCGGTTTTTCCGGCAAAAGCGGTTTTCCCGGCGACATTTTTAAAGCCCCAGGCTTGGGCTTCATAAGCAGTACCACGATTGATAACGTCCTTCATCATATCGTCCATAATGTAGGCGACATCGGGGCGCAGCACGTTTTTCTTTTCGGCGACGGGCGCGACAACCGTTGTGCCTTCACCGTTGGTTACACGATTAATCGGAAGCGGCGAAACTTTATCACCCAGGTTGGCAAAAATTGTGTAAGCAGTGGCTATTTGAAGCGGTGTCGCTTCACTTGTGCCGAGAGCCATCGAAGGATACGCTTTCTCAACTTTTGGAAGTCCGGCTTTGTGCGCGAAATTCATTACCTTGCTGATGTTTAATTCTGTTGCCAAATCAACCGTAATGACGTTTTTACTTTTAACGAGAGCGTCGCGCACCGTCATTTCCTGATTGCTAAATGTATCACCGTAGTTATTCGGCGAGTATGTATCGTTTCCGAAAGCGAAAACTTTTTTCTCATCCTTGAAAACGGTGGCGGCGGTTACGACGCGCGAACTTGAGTCATAAACGGTATTTATAGCGCTGGCATAAACAAATGGCTTAAATACTGAGCCGGGCTGACGTTGCGCATCCGTTGCGCGATTAAATTGCGTTTTCAGAAAATCGCGTCCGCCAACCATTGCGACAATCTCGCCGGTTTTAGGTCGGATGGCAACGAGCGCCGCTTGCAAATTTCCTTTCGGTTTTTTCGGAAAGTATTTATCGAGTTTTTCAAGGCGTCGGTTGACAATTTCGTAAGCGGCTTTTTGCAAATCCGGGTCAATTGTCGTATAAACCCGCAGATGTCCGAGCGCTTCAGGGTCGTTAACGAATTTCGGCAATTCTTCAATAGCATACTGCGAAAAATACTGCATTCCCTGCAAATCTCGCTGGCTTGAAATTCTATACAGTTCGAGCGGCGTGTTTTTGGCTTCAAGAGCTTGTCCGGAGGAAATTGTGCCTGCTTCCAGCATCGAATCAAGCACCTGGTTTCGCCGTTCGGTAACTTTTTCGAGATTTTTGTACGGATTGTAACGATTCGGACTGCGAATAATTCCGGCAATAAATGCCGATTCCGCTAAGTTTAAAGCCGAAACGTCTTTGCCGAAATAAGCATTTGCCGCTTCGCCGACACCGTAAATGCTCGTTCCCGTTTGCTGTCCGAGATAAATCTGATTGGCGTAAAGCGTAAAAATTTCTTCTTTGGTCAGGCGCGTCTCCAAAATTACTGACATATACGCTTCTTTCAATTTACGTTCAATAGTGGGGTCATTTGAAAGAAGCAGATTTTTTACGAGTTGCTGCGTAATCGAAGAACCGCCTTGTCTAGCAATCGGCGAGTTTTCTTCGCTTTCGTATCTGCGCCAGAGCGCGCGTGCAATACCGCGAAAATTGACGCCGTAATGCTCGAAAAAAGCGCGGTCTTCCGTTACCGTAATAGCTTTGATAAGATGCGGCGGCAAATCCTGAAAGGTTACAACTTTGCGTTTGCCGTCGCCTTCCGCCGCGATGGAACTCAAAATTTTCGGCTCGATTTGTGCTTGTTTTACTTGTTTGTCAGCTTCTTTATCGGTAATGGAAGCGACCGATTTCCAGCCCTTCTTGAACTCAACCGAGAGCGCGGGAAATGTTTTTTTGTTGTCAATCAGAGCGGTTTTTCCCGGTTCGATTTCAATTTTGTTCTCTTCAATTTTATAACGGCTGCGCGCGGCGTCCGCCCGATTATTTTTTTCGATGTAACCGGCTGATTTCAGGTAAGTGGTCAAATCTTCAAGCGAGATATTTTCGCCTGTTCTTAAAGTTTTCGGCGCGGAATAAATGCCTGCCGTGCGCGTGAAAACTTCGCCTCGAAGAAGCAAATCAACTCTGTCGGAGTATTCAAACCAGAAATATGCCAGCGTCAGAAAAACGCCCAAAAGCAAAATCAAACCAATTGAAATCGTAACCGGATTGAAAATGAGTCGTAAAATGCGTCGGAATAAATTCGGCGGGCGTTGCTGAAAGGCGTTGATTCGCACCGCCTTTCGGTCTATCTGCGGCGAAAGTTGCACGCCTTTGCTCTTTACTTGAATTTCGTTCGACATTTTCAGTTTTGTGTGTTTGATTAGTGCGGGTTTTGTTTTTAGCAGTTGCCTTGTAATAATTTTATAAGTTTTGTGCCGCTAGTGTCTAGCTGTTTTTTTAGTTCAAGGTTTAAGGTTTAATGATTCAAACGAAACTTTGAACTTTAAACCTTGAACCTTGAACTCCAACTTCGATGAACTTTCTACCGACACTTTCAAAAATCACACGCCGCCGGCTTGGCTTTGCAACGCTCACCATAATCGCAATGATTGCTTTCGGTTCGATAGCTTTTTACCTGCTCGAAGATATTTCTATGCTCGATAGCGTCTATCTTGCCACGCAAACGGTTACGACCGTCGGTTACGGCGATATAGCCTTGCGAACGCGCGGCGGAAAAATGTTCGCCGTCGTATTTATGTTGTTTGGCGTCGGCACCGTTCTTTACGCGCTGACGGTGCTTGCCCAAGCGGTGATACAATCGGAGATTGTCGAAGCGCTCGGACTGAGACGAAAAACAAGGGAAATGGAAAGACTCGAAAATCATTACATCGTTTGCGGCGCGGGGCGCGTCGGACGGCGTATAATCCGTAATCTGCAAAAACAAAATCTGCCGTTTGTGATTATCGAAAAAGATGCAAAAAAGGTTGCCAGTTTTGAAGAAGACGGCGCAATTATTTTAATCGCCGACGCGACTTTTGAAGAAACCTTAAATCAAGCCGGAGTCAAACGCGCTCGCGGTCTGGCAACTTGTCTGGCTGACGACGCGGCGAATGTCTATGTTGTTTTGACGGCGCGTGATTTGAACGAAAATTTGCATATTGTCGCGCGTGCGGTTGAAGAACAAGCCGAGCCAAAGCTGATTCGCGCCGGAGCTAATCGCGTTGTCGCGCCGACGATTATCGGCAGCCAAAGTATGGCGCGTGCGCTACTTAAACCGACGATTGCCGATTTTATGGATTCGATTGTCGCGGAAAGTTTTGATTTGGTGTTTGATGAAGTCGTTGTCAAAGCCAATTCTCCGTATATTGACAAAGAGTTGAAAAACACGAATATCAGCGGGGAACTCAATTTGTTAATCGTCGCCATCCGGCGCAAAGGCGGCGAGATGATTTTTCAACCGTCCGCCGATACTTGCATCCGCGATGGCGATTTGCTTATCGTCATCGGAAAAGCCGAGGCAATGCAGAAATTAATTAATGCAAGTAAGTGAAAAGGAGATTAGAGATTAGAGGGCAGTTTTCTTCTTTCCACTAACATCTAACATCTAGCATCTGACATCTGATTTATGAAAATTCTCGTTACCGGCGGAAGCGGTTTTTTAGGAACCCACATAAAGAATTTTTTTAATGCCGACGATTTTTCGCGCCGTTCTAATCTCGATTTGCTGAATCTGCAAGACGCGCAAATTGTGCAGGATTACGATGTTGTTATTCATCTGGCGGCTCTTTTAGACAAATCGCCCGAAGCGGCGGAAGAAGTTTTTCTGACTAATGTTGAAGGCACAATAAATCTGCTTCGCGCAATGAGGGAAAATTCTGTTTTCATTTTTGCTTCGACAAAAGATGTTTACGGCAGATTCGCCGATAATTACAGGGAAGTTCCTGAAAATTGTCCGACGCTTTATAACGGGCAATCCGCGCTCGAATGGTCAAAGCTGATTGCCGAAAGATATGTCGAATTTTACGCCAATCAAAAAAAAATTCGCGCTTGCATTTTTCGCCTTTCAACCGTTTACGCGCCAATGTCGGAAAATAATACGTCGAATTTTGTTACGCATTACGCGGATTTAATTAACAAAGGTGAGCCGATAAGTCTTCCTGCTGGCGGCGCGCCACGCAGAGATTTGCTTTCGGTCGAAGATTTTGCCCGCGCTTGTCAGGCGTTTGTTGATTCGGTAATTCAATATGGACTTTATAACCTGGGCGGCGGGGCGGGAAACGCTTTGTCTTTGCGCGAACTGGTTGCGAAAATGGAGGAAATTTCCGGTTATCAAGCTATCATTGACGAGGAAAATCCAAGCCCCGCGCCTGTTCCGATGAATTATGTTTCTGATTTAAGTTTGATTAAGCAGGAATTGGATTGGAAGCCGGAGATTAATTTAGACGAAGGACTCAAAACATTGTTCATTTAACATTTATCATTTAACAAAAAACCGATAAATGTTAAATGATGTTAAATGATAAATGAAAATAGTTGTTCGCGGCACAAATTGGATAGGCGACGCGGTAATGCAAATTCCCGCTTTAAGAGAATTACGCCGCATTTTCCCCGACGCAAAAATTACGCTGCACACGCGCAGTTGGGCGAAAGGGATTTTCGAGGACGCCGATTTTATTGACGAAATCCTCACTTTTGAAAAAGAAAAAGCCGCTTTCAAAACCGTTCTCGCACAGGCGAAAATCTTGAAAGAGAAAAATTTTGATTTAGCAGTTCTTTTTCCTAACTCGTTTAAATCCGCACTTGTAGCAAAATTGGGCAGAATACCGAAAAGGTTCGGTTACGCAAAAGAAGGCAGAAGTTTTCTTTTAACCGATGCCGTAAAAATTCCCGAATGGAAAAATGAAAAACACGAAGTTTTTTATTATTTGAATTTAGTTGCCAAAATTGAAAAAAAATTTTTCGGCACGAGAACGGTTTTGGAAAACGCGCCGCGCTTTGAATTAAATGTTTCCGAAGAAAGAAGGATGCAGGCGCGAAGGATTCTGGAAGAAAACGGCGTTGATTTGTCGAAAAAAATTGTTGCTTTTTGTCCGGGTTCAACCAATTCACGCGCCAAGCGTTGGCACAAGGAAAGTTACGCGCGATTAAATGATAAAATTCAATCGGAATTAAAAGCGAATGTTATTCTTATCGGCGTAAGCGATGAATTAGACGTTTCAATGGAAGTTGCTGCAAAATCAAATCTAAAACCGATTGTTTTAACGGGGAAAACCGCTTTAGCCGAAGTTGTCGCCGTTTTGAGCATTTGTGATTTGCTCGTTTCAAACGACACAGGTCCGGCGCACGTTTCAGCGGCTGCTGGAACAAAAACGCTGGTGATTTTCGGTCCGACTAATCCGCAAACGACGAAGCCTTGGAATTCAGAAATCATTTACAAAAAGGTCGAATGCTCGCCGTGTATGCTTCGTGATTGCCCAATTGACCATCGCTGTATGACTAGAGTTTTGCCGGAAGAAGTTTTTGTGAATGCAAAAGAAAAATTGACCACAAATGAACACGGATGAATACAGATAAATCGAAAAACCCAAAATCCATAATCCAGAATCCAAAATCGAAAGCCGTTTTTATAGACCGCGACGGAACTTTGATTGAAGAAGTAGATTTTCTTTCCCGAATCGAAGATTTGCAGCTTTTTTCTTACACGGCTGAAGCCGTTCAACTTTTAAAAGAAGACGGATTTTTAATCATTGTCGTTACAAATCAATCAGGCATTGCCCGCAAGATTTTTAACGAATCGGAGATGCATGCCATTCACGAAAAAATTCAAGCTGAACTTGACGGAAAAATTGATGCTTTTTATTTTTGTCCGCACCTGCCGAACGCAGGTTGTTTATGTAGGAAACCAAATATAGAAATGATTGAAAAAGCTTGCGCGGATTTTCTGATTGATTTGGAAAATTCTTGGATGATTGGCGATAAAAAACTTGATATTGAAACCGGATTTAATGCCGGAACAAAAACCGCGCTCGTTTTGACCGGTTATGGAGAAAAAACAGTTGTAAATTTGGAAAAGAGACCGAATTTGATTGCGGAGAATTTGCTCGAAGCCGTTAAATTAGTGGTGAGCGGTGAACGGTGAGTTATTAGTTTTTCTTAGTAGTTCACCACTCACACTTATCTTCCAAAGTCGTCTTCCAATCTCACAATATCGTCTTCGCCGAAATAATCGCCCGTCTGCGTTTCGATAAAAATAAGCAATTCCTTTGCGTCGGGGTTTTCGACGCGATGAGCCGCGCCAAGGGCAATATCAACAGCTTCATTTGTTTTGACGAGAATTTCCTTGTCGTTTAATGTCACCTTAGCAGTGCCGCGCACGACGAACCAGTGTTCCGAGCGGTGCTTGTGTTTTTGATAGCTCAAGCGTTTGCCGGGCAAAACTTCGATTCTTTTTACTTTAAAGCCCTCGCCTTCATCCAAAACCGTGAAACTTCCCCACGGGCGTTGGTCGAAAACAGGCGAATTATCTTGCTTTTCTACTGTCATTTATTCCCACTTCCATTTTCCGTTTTCAGATTGTTTTGCATTTCCAAATTCTTCATTAAGAAGCCGTAAATATCAGCTTGTTCTTCGATAACTTTTGCGGTCGGTTTTCCCGCGCCGTGTCCGGCTTTTGTTTCGATACGAATTAAAACGGGAGCATCTCCGCCTTGCGCTTCCTGCAAAGCAGCAGCGTATTTAAAACTGTGCGCTGGAAAAACGCGGTCGTCGTGGTCAGCCGTAGTTACCAAAACGGCAGGATATTTTGTTCCTTTCTTTACGTTGTGTAAAGGCGAATAAGCGTAAATCGCCTTGAACTCATTCGGGTTATCGGGCGAACCGTAATCAGAAGTCCACGCCCAGCCGATTGTAAATTTTGGGAAACGAAGCATATCCATTACTCCCACAGCCGGAAGCGCCGCGCCGAATAAATCGGGACGTTGATTAAGAACCGCGCCAACCAGCAAGCCGCCGTTTGAACCACCTTGAATAGCGAGTTTTTTCGGGCTGGTGTATTTGTTGGCAACAAGCCATTCCGCCGCGCCGATAAAATCGTCAAAGACGTTTTGTTTTTTCAATTTCGTTCCGGCTTCATGCCACGATTCACCGTATTCGGCTCCGCCGCGCAAATTAGCCACCGCGAAAACGCCTCCCATTTCCATCCAGACCAGACGCGAAACCGAAAATCCGGGCGTTTGCGAGATGTTGAAACCGCCGTAACCGTAAAGAAGCGTCGGATTTGTGCCGTCCAATTTAATACCCTTTTTGTGGACGATAAACATCGGTATTTTTGTTCCGTCTTTACTGTTGTAAAAAACTTGTTTGACTTCGTAATCGGCTGAATTGAAATTAACTTTTGCTTGACGGAAAAGCTCGCTTTTACCGGTTTTCATATCGTAACGATAAATCGCGGGCGGAGCGTTGTAGCTGGAATAGGTGTAAAAAGTTTCCGTGTCATAACGCTTTCCGCCGAAACCGCCTGCCGAACCGATGCCGGGCAATTGGACTTCGCGCACGAATTTACCGTCCCGGTCGTAAATTCTAAATTGCGTGTAAGCGTCTTTCAGGTAGTTCAAAACAAGCTGGTTATTGATAAAATCAACGCCTTGTAAAGTTTCTTTCGCTTCGGGAATCAAATCCGTCCACTTGCCCGTTTTGGTATCAACAAGAACGACTTTTCCGCGCGGCGCATCTTTGTCGGTCAGAAAATAAAATTTATCGTTGTCGTTGCCGATGAAACTGTAATTTGCTTTAAGTTCATTTACCAGCGGCTGAATCGACGTGTCGGGGGATTTCAGACTTTTGAAATAAACCATATTCTGCGGCGAAGTTCCTTTGCCGACGTTAATAATCAACCAATCTCCGTCTTCCGTGACAGAGCCGCCGATGAAATATTCTTTATTATCGGGACGCTCGTAAATCAAAACATCTTCAGACTGCGGCGTGCCGAGCCGGTGAAAATAAAACTTCTGATTGAAGGTCTGACTACGCAATTCCGCGCCTTGCTCAGTCTCAGGAAAGCGGCTGTAAAAGAAGCCCTTGCCGTCCTTTGTCCACGAAATTCCACCCTGACGATTTGGCTTTAAAACGTCCGACAAATCGTTTCCGGTTTCAACGTCTTTGACGCGCCAAACGGTTCGGTCTGAACCGGCAGTTGCAATACCGTAAGCCATCAGTTTTCCGTCATCGGTGAAGGAAATTCCCGAAAGCGCAACCGTTCCATCAGCGGATAATTTGTTCGGGTCAAGAAAAACGCGACCGGCATCTCGAATAGAATCGGTGATATACAAAACGCTCTGATTTTGCAAGCCATCGTTTTTGTAATAGAAATAACGTTTTCCGGCTTTAAAAGGCGCTGAGTATTTCTCGTAATTCCAAAGCTCGGTCAAACGCTTTTTGATGACTTCGCGCTGGGGAATTTGATTGAGATAGGAAAAGGTTAATTTATTTTGCGCCTCAATCCACGCTTTCGTTTCGGCTGAATCTTCTTCGAGCCAGCGATACGGGTCGGCGACTTTCGTGCCGTGATAATCGTCGGTTTGTTCAACCTTTCTCGGCTTCGGATATTCAATTTTGGTTTGCGCAATTACATTTGCGGCAAAAAACGTAGCGATTAAAACAACAAAACACTTCTTAAACATCATTTCGCGCATAAATACCTCGATAAATCTTTTTCTAATTTTTCTAATTTTACTAATTTTACTAAATTATAGTGAGGGTTTGATGTAAAACAAAATCGGCAAAGATGCTTCGCCGATAAGGTAAACCTATTTTCTTTTGACAAAGTGATATTTTATTTCGCTTTTTGCTGCGAATAAACGGGCGACAGGCGACGCAAATTTTCGATTGCTTTCGGCAAAACTTCTAAAACATATTCGACATCTTCTTGAGAATTATCTTTGCCGAAACTAAACCGAATCGCGCCGCGAGCAAGTTCGTCGTTTCTGCCGAGCGCGCGAATCACCGGCGAAGGCTCTAAAGACGCAAATTTTTTAGATGCCGCGCCGTTTCGCTTAAATTCTTTTGCGCCAATTCGCAAGCCTTTCCGAAAGCAACAATGTGCGGGACGGATTCAGTTCCGCCGCGTCGTTCGCGTTCCTGATGACCGCCGAAATTTTGCGCGTGCAGTCGAACGCCGCGCCGCACGTATAAAGCGCCGACTCCTTTCGGCGCGTAAAGTTTATGCGCGGACATAGAAAGCAAATCGCAGCCGATTTCTTCAACGTCGACCGGTATTTTTCCGACGGCTTGCACGGCATCGGTATGAAACCATATTTTTTTACCGTTTTCTCTTTCGGCGCGAACGGTTTTTCCGATTTCTTCAACCGCCTGAATTGTCCCGATTTCATTATTCGCCGTCATAATCGAAATCAAAATCGTATCTTCCCGAATAGTGTTTTTTACATCTTCGATTTTTACAATTCCGTCTTCGCCGACAGGCAAATATGTAACTTCAAACCCGCGCTTTTCCAAATCTTCGCAGACATTTCTAACGGCTGAATGTTCGATAGCGGAAGTAATTATATGTTTGCCGTATTTTTCGTTTGCTTCAATTAAACCGCGAATGGCAAGATTGTTCGCCTCTGTTCCGCCGGAAGTAAAAACGATTTCTGCCGGACGCGCGTTGATAATTTCAGCGACTTGATGACGCGCTTTATCAACCGCCGCTCTTGCTTCCTGACCAAAAAAATGAATGCTCGAAGCATTGCCGAATTTCTCTGTCAAAAAAGGTATCATCGCGTCCAAAACTTCACGGTCAACTGGCGTGGTCGCGCTGTTGTCTAGATAAATTCTGCGGAACATAAAATTATTTCACCTATCAAAATATATGCTTTCTTTACGCCTTTTGCACCTTTGCGGGAGAAATCGCGTTTACAAAGACAAATGAAAAAATAAAAATTACAAAACAATTACCGACTTCTACCCGTTATTTACATTTTAACGCACCGCGTTATCTTGCCCTAAATGTCAGCGATAAGATAAAGTAAAACGTGGCGAAAACCTTTTGCATCTAAACGGCGAAATTATTTTTTACAGTTTTTTACAAAGGAATTAACAAAAATGGATTTTACGACCAAAGAATTATTAAAGCGCTATGCGCGCCTTGCAATAGGGCAGCCGTTTGCGCCGATTTTATTGAACATTTTAGTTACGAGCGTTTGCGATATGCGCTGCACGCATTGTTTTTTCACCGAAGAACTCGACGATAGACCGCGCAAAAAGCTCCAAATGAAAACCGAAGAGATTGAAAAAATTTCCGAAACTCTGGGCGGTAATCTAGGCGTTTTAATTCTGGCGGGTGGTGAACCGTTCACGCGCAAAGATTTGCCGGAAATCTGCAACGCATTTTATCGCAATAACAAATTAGATTCGGTTTATATAATGTCAAACGGTCAAATTCACCCGCGAATTTTTCCCGACGTAACGCGCGTGTTGCAGGAGAATCCGAACCTAAACGTTACAATTGCCCTGGGCATTGACGGATTGAAAGAAGCGCACGAAAAGATTCGGCGCAAAGAAGGTAGTTGGGACAAAGCGATTCACACGGCGCGAACTTTAAAAGAGATGAAGAAAGAATTTCCAAATCTTGACGTGCAAACCTGCACGTGCGTTATGCGTTCGAATGAAGATACTATTTTTGATTGGTATGATTTTCTGAAATACGATTTAAAACCCGATAAAGTCAATATCAATTACATTCGCCCGCCGTCAGCCGACCCGACGGAATTAAATTTTGACCACAATCGCTACGCGCAATTGTCGCAGATGATTTTGGACGACACGAAGAATGCGGCGATAAAAAATAATTACGGCGGCGATGCCGGGTTTTTCAAAGCGGCGATTGATATTTATATGCACGACCTTATCGCCAAAACCAAAGAAACAGGCGAGCCGCAGATGACTTGTTACGCAGGAACGGCAGGCGCGGTGATTTTTGATGAAGGAACGATTTCATCCTGTGAAAATCTCGAAGCAACGGGCAATTTGCGTGATTACGATTGGAATTTTCAAGGCGCGTGGAATTCGCCGCAGATGAAAGCGCGTCGCCAAAAAGCCAAATCAGGCTGCTTCTGCACGCACGAATCGAATTCTTATTACCCAAGTTTGCCGTTTAATCCGAAGCATCTGATTCAGATTAAAAAACTCGAACGTCAGATGAAAAAGGCTAGTCAAGAAATGGAGAAACAACAACTCCAAACTGAGGGAGTTGTTGTAAAAGCATAAAATTTTGAAGTAAGAGCAGTAAGATTTAATTTATATTTACTGCTCATTTTATTAATGCCGCAAAGCGCTCCAAAAATTCTCATTATTTCATCCGACACCGGCGGCGGTCATCGCTCGGCGGCGCAGGCTTTGGTTGAAGGCGCGAAAAGGTTTTGGACGGGCAAATCCTACGCTGTGCGCGTTATCAAAGCCGTCGAAGAATCACATCATATAACGGGAAAACTCGTTAACGTTTACAATTGGATTTTGCGCAACCGCCAGCACTGGATGAAGTATGTTTACTGGGCGATGAATCGAATTCGCCCGGAAACGCGCGAATTCGTTTATCGTCGCTGCCTCGGCTACGTCAGCGGGCAATTTGAAAAATGGTGTCCGCATATTGTTGTCAGTGTTCATCCGCTAACGCAGCACATTTTCGCCAGGATTCTTAAAGAGTTGAAATTAGCCGAGCAGATTCCGCTTGTTACGGTTGTTACCGATCCGTGTTACGGCTTTTGGAAAGGTTGGGCGTGCGACGACGTAACGCTTTATTTAGTGGCAAACGAAGACGCGCGGCGACAGTTAATTGATTACGGAGTCGCGCCGGAAAAAATCAAAATTTCGGGAATGCCCGTGCATCCAAAATTTCACGAATTAAACGAATTCGACGCAAAAAATGCGCGCGAAGCATTCGGACTGGAAGCGGAAAAATTCACGATTTTTGTCAAGCAAACGTAATGATTTCCAAACTCGGCGGCTTGACAACTTTTGAAGCCCTCGCATGCCGATTGCCGATTATTGCCGATGCGACAACGCCGCCGATGCCGCAGGAAGCGGGAACGGTTAATTTGATTGCGCGGCGCGGCGCGGGAATTCTATTACGAAAAACTTCCGATATTGTACCGACCATTCAAAGTTTGCTCGACGGTTCGGCTAAATACGCTGAGATGAAAGCTGCCACCGTTGGTCTCGCCGTACCGAATTCTACTGAATTTATTATCAAGGAAATTGCCGCTCTGCTTCCGGCAAAGTCTCAAATTGCAAAAGAACCTCTGCAAGCAGTCGCTTAATATCAATTAATTTTCACGGTGCGAAAATCGAAGAGTTTACCGCTTGTTATCGTCTGTTATTTTACTTTCGTTTTTTAGTTATAATTGCCTACAGTTAAATTAAACGAAAACGACGATTTCGTCTTTGAACTCTCTAATAACGCCGAAAGAGATTTTGAATATTTCGGTGATTATGCAAATAAAATAACACTAACTAAATTTAAATTTTCAGCCGTCGAAGAAAATCGGCGGCTTGTTTGTTTTGTCATCGCAAATTTGACAAAATACCTGTGAAAAGTTAAACCTCATTTTTGCCTTTTTTTATTGGTAATCTTTAAAGTTCTCCTGGAGAAAAAAATTTGTGAGTCTTTTATTAGAAGGAAAACGCGCGTTTGTTTCGGGCGGAACACGCGGAATCGGCGCGGCGCTGTGCGAAGTTTTTGCGCGCGAAGGCGCGGACGTAGCCTTTAACTACCATTCACGTGACGATTTAGCCGAAGAAGTAAAAGCTAAAATCGAATCTTACGGCAGACGAGCTTTGGCTTTTAAAGTTTCTGTTACAGACCGTGTAGGAATAAAGCGCATTGCTCGTGAAATTTTCGATACGTGGGGCGCGATAAACATTCTGGTCAACAACGCAGCCGTCAACAAACCAGATAATTTTGCGACGACGACCGACAAAAGTTGGGACTGGGTTGTGGATACTAATGTCAACAGTCTTTTTGCCGTAACAAAGCCATTTTACAAACAGATGATTCGCCAGCGCGTCGGCTCGATTCTCAATATTACTTC
>JAIVJJ010000212.1 GCA_020200095.1 Acidobacteriota bacterium
GTATATAATGAACCCCAAAATTCGGACAGGTAGTTAAGGTGGAAAATAATGATAAAATTGCCGTTGAACTTAAGATTATGGCAACTACTAAAAACCGAAAAAACTATCAGCCTGAATTCAAAGCCAAAGTTGCTTTGGAAGCCGTCCGCGGCAGATTAACGATCAACGAGATTTCCAAACAATTCGGGGTTCACCCGAATCAGATTTCCAAATGGAAAAAGCAGTTTCTGGAATCAATCCCGCAGATCTTTGACAATGCGAAAAAGTCGCAGGCAGTCAAGGATGAAGAATTAACCAATCAATTGTATCAACAGATCGGGCAACTGAAAGTTGAACTCGATTGGTTGAAAAAAAAATCTGCCCTTTTCGACTAAAGTCCGGCGGTCGTTGGTCGAGCCTGAGAACAAGCGGATTTCGCTGTCAAGGCAATGCGAACTGCTCGGCTTAAATCGGTCGGTCATTTATTACGCGCCGCGAGTTGAAAGCGGAGAAGATGCCGAATTGATGCGGCTGCTTGATGAGCAATATACAAAAACTCCGTTTTACGGCTACCGGCGAATGACGATTTATCTGCAGAATTTGGGATACCGGGTAAATCACAAACGGGTTTTACGCTTAATGAAGAAATTAGGCTTAGAGGCGATTTACCCAAAGCCTAATTTGTCGAAGCCGGACAAAGAACATCTCAAGTTTCCGTATTTGTTGCGGGGTGTCGAGATAAATCGCGCCGATCAAGTTTGGGCGGCGGACATCACCTACATCAGATTGGCGGGCGGATTCATTTATTTGTTGGCGATTATGGATTGGCATTCAAGATTTGTGATCGAGATCGAGGTTTCCAACACACTGGAAGCCGGTGTTTTTGTGGAAACGCTCAAACGAGCCTTAGAAAAAGGGCAACCGGAAATCTTCAATACGGATCAAGGCAGCCAATTTACGGCACTCGATTGGTTGAAAATATTGCAAGCCAAAGATGTCCAAATCAGTATGGACGGACGCGGTAGATGTTTTGACAATATCTTTGTTGAAAGATTATGGCGCACCGTCAAACAGGAAGAAGTCTATTTGAAAGAATATCAGGATGTTTGGGAAGCTGAAGAATCATTGAAAAGATATTTCAACTTTTACAATTTTGAGCGACCGCACCAGTCGTTAAAGTATCAAACGCCGTTTGAGGTTTATCAAAACGGCTTGAAAACTAAAGAAAATAAAGGAGCAAAAAGAGGTAATTTTTGACAACTAAAATCCACCTTAAAAAAGCGTGTTTGCTGTCTGGACAATGGGGTTCACTTTA
>JAIVJJ010000081.1 GCA_020200095.1 Acidobacteriota bacterium
GTTTTATTGCCGACCGGTTTACAGGTTATCGCAAAGCGGTGATGATTGGCGGATTTTTCTTTATGGCTGGTCACGGTCTGCTTTCGATTCCCGCGCTGTGGGCGGTTTATGCCGCGCTGACGTGTCTGGTCATCGGCAACGGATTTTTTAAACCGAACGTCTCGACGATGGTCGGCAATCTTTACCCGGAAGGCAGTCACTTGAAAGACCGCGCTTACAACATTTTTTATATGGGCATCAACATCGGGGCGTTTCTCGCGCCGATTGTGATGGAAATCGTCAAATCGTATTTCGGTTTCCACGCCGCGTTTGCCGTCGCCGCTTTCGGAATGTTGATTTCGGTCGGAATTCTCTGGTATTTCAAAAATCTTGTCGAAGACCCGAATGCCTTAGCTGAAAGACAGCGCTCGCGCAACGAGGCAACGGAAAAAGCAAACACCGCCGCGACTGCGGTTGACGCGCCGCCGACAGGTATTAGCGACCAAGAGCGCGACGAAAATGCTCCGCGTTCAGCCGACCAAACTCGTCAAGACACGATGAACGCCGTGCCGGATTGGAAACGCATTATGGCATTGATTGTTATTTTCGCCATTGTCATCGTCTTCTGGATGGTTTTTCACCAGAACGGCTCGACGCTGAC
Source organism: Acidobacteriota bacterium (assembly GCA_020200095.1). Lineage (GTDB taxonomy): Bacteria > Acidobacteriota > Blastocatellia > Pyrinomonadales > Pyrinomonadaceae. The sequence goes on from JAIVJJ010000081.1 coordinate 641, forward strand.
TTATTGGGCGGACGACAACACGGCTTGGAATGTTTCCGGCACAATTTCAAATTCAATTAACGCTTTCTGGGTCGTTGTGCTGACGTTTCCGTTGATTTGGTTTTGGGGGTATTTGGACAGACGCGGCAAAGAACCGGCAACGCCGACGAAAATGGCATTTGGAATGACGCTGACCGGACTTTCGTTTCTTGTTTTGTGGTATGCGGCGACCATCGGTGAAAGCCAAGTTCCGACGGCGCAGCAACTCGCCGCCGGTGAATTCCGCATCAACGAGCGTATCGTCAATAATCTCGGCGCACAAGGCGTGCCGAAAGACGTTCTGGACAAAATCGTCGCCGCTAAAGACGCCGATGGCAAAAATCTGATTTACGGCGTTAAATTCTCTCCGAAAGAAGACCCGGCAACCAAACAGATGCTTTCCGGCGAACAGCAATTGATGACGGCGCTCAATACAATCGCTCCCGAAGCGGCGCAATACGGCGAAGCATTTTTGCAGAAAGCGTATCTGTTCCGCGTCTCGGCGTTCTGGCTGATTTTCGCTTACGCGATTGTTACGCTCGGCGAATTGATGTTGTCGCCGATGGGTCTATCTCTGGTCTCGAAAGTCGCGCCGATTAACCTGCGCGGGCTGTTAATGGGCGGTTGGTTCGTAGCGACGGCAATCGGCAACAAGCTGACGCAAATCGGCGTTTTCTGGGACATCTGGCTGCAATCAACATTCTTCCTCGTCCTTGCCGGAATGGCTCTGGTGATGGCTGTGGTTTTATTCTTATTGCTTAAGCCTTTGAAAAAGGCGATGCCGGGCGTTTAGGAAAGGCGAAAGTGTAAAGGCGAAAGGATAAAATTTCTTTGTTCCTTAGTCATTCAATGGTTTATTGAATTTATCGGCTGCGATTTTCATTTGAAAATCGCAGCCGTTTATGTTTTGGATTCAAAATTGATTTTATCGCTCGCCGAAATTTCCGTGTTGAATTTTTGAATCGAATGAGCGCGCCATTTTTCATCATTTCTTTCGGGAAAATCCGTGCGAAAATGTCCGCCGCGCGATTCTTCGCGCCAGAGAGCGACGGTTGCAATCAACTTTGCCAAAGTTACGAAATTGCGCGAAGACGTTCCGAGATTCGCCTGCGAAATTTGTTCAAATTCGCGCAAGGCTCTTTTCAATGAATCTTTATCACGCAGAATTCCGACTCGTTCCCACATCACGCGCTTGACACGCTTTTTCACAGCGGTTGCAATTCCAGATTCCTGATTCCAGATTCTAGACTTTGATTGAGTGTTTTCCGATTTGGAATTTGGAATCAGGAATCTGGAATTATCAAGAACAGCGGCTTCGCCGGCTCGTGCGCCAAAAACCAAACCTTCGAGAAGTGAATTTGAGGCAAGGCGATTTGCACCGTGAACACCCGTGCAGGCAACTTCGCCTGCGGCGTAAAGTCCTGAAACAGTTGTTCTACCGTGCAAATCTGTGCGGACTCCTCCCATTATGTAATGAGAAGCAGGCGAAACAGGCAATAAATCTTTTGCTATGTTCAGACCGAAATATTTGCATGTTTCGTAAATTTTTGGAAAGCGATTTCTCAAAAAATCCTCGCTCATCGCTGTCATATCGAGGAAAACTGTTCGTGTTCCGGTTCTTCTAATTTCTGTGACAATCGAACGGCTGACGACATCGCGCGGCGCGAGTTCCAGCTTTTCGTCGTAGCGCGACATAAAGCGTTCGCCGTATGTGTTCCGAAGAATTCCGCCTTCGCCGCGCATCGCCTCAGACAATAAAAATCTAGGGGCTTTTTCTAGATTTAATGCGGTTGGATGAAATTGCACGAACTCCATATCAGCCATTTCCGCACACGCAAAGTAAGCCATTGCCATTCCGTCGCCAGTTGCCACAGTTGGATTTGTCGTGTGCAAAAATAATTGTCCCGCGCCGCCTGTGCAAAGAATCACCGCCTTTGCAAAAACTTCACGCGGCGCTTTAAGAATCGGGTCGAGAAACTGAACACCGACGCACCTTTCGTTTTCGACAATCAAACTTTCCGTATTGGCAAACGGCATTAAAAGAATTGTTTTTTCTTGTCTTGCACGGGCAATTAAAGCGCGGGTAATTTCTTTTCCGGTCGAATCACCGTGCGCGTGCAAAATTCTGCGGCGCGAATGTGCCGCTTCCTGCGTGAAAACCAAATTTCCGCCTTCGCGGTCAAATTCAGTTCCCCATTCGATAAGTTCTTGAATATATTTCGTGCCTTCGGTGACGAGCGTTTCAACTGCTTTTTCATCACAAAGTCCCGCGCCCGCGAAAAGCGTATCTTCCTCGTGAAGCTCAGCATTATCGTCATCTGATAAAACGACGGCAACGCCGCCTTGTGCATATTCGGTGTTTGATTCGCTGGCTTTATCTTTTGTTAAAACGGTTACGCGCGCGCCGCTTTTGGCAAGCTCAATCGAAGCGCGAAGTCCGGCGACGCCGCTTCCGATAACAATAAAATCCGTTTCCAGTGCCATATAAAACTAAAAGAAAACTTTAACAATTCAAAAGTCCAAAGTCTAAAGTCTAGTATTCAAAGTTAAAATTTATCTATATTTAAACCTGATTTCGATTTCTCCTCTTGACAACTACGAAAAGTTTCGTATATGTTGTTAATTGTTACGAAATTTTTCGTAGTTTGGTGTGAAAGTGAAAAAATTAAAAGCAAACGAACCGACAAAATCAGAGCTTCAAATACTTTCCGTATTGTGGAAACGCGAGCAAGCGACTGTGCGGGAAGTTTTTGAAATCATTAATCAGCAGAGACCGGCAAGCTACACAACGGTTTTGAAATTAATGCAGATTATGCACGAAAAAGGTTTGGTTGAACGCGACGCGGCAAGCAAGGCGCACGTTTATCGTGCGAAAACTAAACAAAATGAAACGGGCAGACAAATGATTCAGGACGTTCTGCACAAAATTTTCGGTGGTTCAGCTTTAAAGCTCGTGCAGCAGGTTTTGGAAACCGAAACGACAAGTGCCGAAGAAATGAAGGAAATTCGCAAAATGATTAAACAGGCGGAAAAACAAATTGCCGCGCAAAGTTCTAAAAAAGGAAAACAGAAATGATTTGGGAAAACTTAGCAAATTCGCAATTAATTGAAAATTTAGGTTGGACTCTTCTTCATTCAATTTGGCAAATTGGCTTTTTGGCTTTTTGGCTTTTTCTCGCGCTCCGGACTTTGGCGAAATCTTCGGCAAATTCGCGTTACCTTTTTTCGCTTTGTGCGCTTGCTTTATCGTTTATTCTGCCGGTAGCCACATTTATCTGGCTTTCAAACGATGCGTCGCAAACAACGCAAAACTTTACAAATTCAGATATAAAGAATGCGGCGATTTTCGAGTCAAGACCACAACCAACTGAAGATTTTTCATTGAGCAAAACTGCAAGAGTTTCCGATACGAAAGATAAAAACTTCTTTGTTTCGATAGAGAATTTGCAAAACGATTTTGCTGCAAACTTTTCTTCGCTTTCGCCGTTTTTTGTCGGGTGCTGGTTTTTGGGAATGTTGTTTTTCGTGTTTCGTTTTGTGGGCGGCATTTGGCAACTACACACTTACAAAACACGCGAAACCTCGGCACCGGATAAAGATTGGCAAGAAAGATTTTCGGCATTGCGCGAAAAACTAAAAATCAAACAATCGGTTGAGTTTTTACAATCAACAATTGTCGAAACGCCGATGGTTATCGGTTGGCTTAAACCGTTTATTTTAATTCCGGCGAGCGTTTTTTTACAGATAAATCCGCGGGAACTGGAAACGATTATCGCGCATGAACTAGTTCATATTCGCCGCTACGATTATTTAGCTAATTTCGCACAAAACGTTGCCGAAATTTTATTTTTCTATCATCCCGCTATATGGTGGATTTCCGCGCGTACACGAAGCGAACGCGAATGCGCTTGCGATGATGCGGTCGTGCGATCGCTTGAAGATTCGCAAGTTGTTTATGCCAATGCGTTGGCAAATTTAGAGGAACTTCGCCAAACGGCGAGAGCAACCACGCCGTCAATTTTGGTGGCGGCAAACGGAGGTAAATTGATGAAACGTATAGAAAGAATCATTCGACAAAAAAATACCAAGACAAGCGTTGCCAAAAATTCACTTTGGTCGGCGAGTTTGGCTTCTGCGTTTATCTTGGCACTTATGTTAGGTATATTTTCAGTGACAACTGACCTTTCTGTCAATGCTCAAAAGAGCTTAAATGCCAGAAAGGAGAAAAAAATTGCAGTTGGTTTTGTATCGATTCCGCCGGTTGACCGGATGGAAAATCCGCCGAAAGATGCGGACGCGACGGCGCGTTTGCTGATTGCAAAACTGGCTCAGTACAAAATTCCGGCAATCGGATTTGTGCAAGGCTCGATGATTTCCGACGGCGAAAAATTGTATCCGGTACGCGCAAACATTGTGCGTTTGTGGCGCGATGCAGGTTTGGAAGTCGGCATCGGCGGTTACAAACACATCTGGTTTTACGATACACCGTATGATGATTATATCGCTAACACTGAAAAAAACGAAAAAATCGTCAGGCAGATTTTAGCCGAGAAAAATTTACCGCTTCGCTATTTCAGCTATCCGTTTTTGAATACGGGCAAAGCGGCGGAAGATAAAACTCAATTTGAAAATTGGTTGACCGAGCGCGGTTTGCGTTCCGTAAAATACACTTTCGATAATCAAGAATGGATGTATTCTTACGCTTATGACGCGGCGCGAAAAGACAATGATGTAAATACAATGAATGAAATTCGCGCCGAATTTATTGACTATATGACGAAAATGCTGGCGCATTTTGA
>JAIVJJ010000328.1:0-5414 GCA_020200095.1 Acidobacteriota bacterium
CGTGTGGAGTTTGTGGACTCGTTACGCGGCTTCGCGTTGCTCGGCGTCTTCGCGGCGAACCTGTTAATATTTTCAGGTTTCACATACATGTCTGACGAGCAGCAGGCGATGCTGCCTACTGCCGCCATAGATCACGTCGTTCATCTTCTCGAACTAATCTTTATCGAAAACAAGTTCATGGGGTTGTTTTCCCTCCTTTTCGGAGTGAGTTTCTGGCTATTTCTGGATCGCGCCAACGCTCGCGGTGCTGAAGGGGTAAGCTTATTTTATCGTCGCATCTGGTGGCTTTTCGTCATCGGCGCGGCACATGGCTGGCTTTTCTGGTTTTGGGATATATTAAGGTTCTACGCGCTGTGGGGATTGCTCCTGCCTTTGTTTCTGCGTGTATCAAACAAGGTGTTGTTAGGCTCTGCCTTATTCTCCGCCGTCATAGCACCGGCATTAATCGGCGGGCTTCGTTCGCTACTTATGGAACCAGCGGCGCCAAGCACGGCGCTCAATGCCCTCGTGCTAGAGACATTCTCTTCTGGAACCTATGCGGAGGTGTTGCGCATCAACTGGCTTTATGATTGGGATATGACACTTTCGATCAGCCAGATAGCTTATCAAGTGGCTTTATTCGGCAGACTTCTTCTTGGTCTTTACGCCGCGCGTCTCTTGATACACGCCGATCTCGAACGCCATTATAAGCTATTCCGTACATTGCTGATTTGGGGAGCGATTATCGGAATCCCTTGCAATATCCTTATCGCGGGGCGTTACCTTGATTCTTCTGCTGCCGGTAGTTTCCTGATTCCTTTTGGTAGGAGGTTCGTTGCTCAAACCGGATATTTGGCACTAACCCTAGCTTATGCTTCAGCGCTGGCATTATTATTTCAGACATCACGATGGAAGCCATACTTGCTTATGTTCGCCCCAGTCGGCAGGATGGCGCTCACATGTTTCCTCTTGCAGACTTTGTTTGGCTTATGGCTCTTTTACGGCTTTATGCCGGGACCTAATTTGATGGGCAAGATTGGTCCTCTATGGCTCATACTGGTCTGGGTGAGTGGGTATGTGATTCAAGTGTGGTTTGCTTCCTTTTGGCTCCGCCATTTTAGATTTGGTCCTGCGGAGTGGCTTTGGCGGTCGCTTACATACTGGAAGATTCAACCGCTCAGGCTAGCGGCTCGGTCAGCCGTCTAACAATTCAATGGACGTGAGCGCAAAACAGCGACTCTTTTATTACGTAGTCTTTTGACCCTTAGCTTGCGCGTAGCTGGTTTTGCGCCACGTCATCTCCGCCGTTCGACGGCTTCGCTTGAAATAGACGTGGCAAGGTAATCAACAATAAATTTTATTGATACGATTGATTAGCTTGATAAAATAATCTTTCTTTTTTATCTTGGGAGAAAAAATTATGAGAAAAGTTAAGCTCGATACCAAACCCGAGAAATCTGCACAAGCATTTTTTGATAATGAAATTTCTGATAAAAATGAGGCTTTGAGTTTTGCAGGTAGCACAAATATATTGAAACTCGAAAAAGGAAAGGGTTTTATAGACGAGCATAAATCTCTCATAAACCTCTTGAAACAAGTATTTATATTTTTGCCGGGAACATTTCTCTTATTTTTTATGAGTTTTGGAGCGGCGATTATCTTAATGGAAATTATTGTATATCGCAGAGCTTTAGAAACGCTTCCAGATGATTTTCCGTTTCAGTTTGCTTTGATTGGCTTAATAGTTTTTCTAGGGACTTTTATGACCTGGTTTGGACTGGGAGATATAAAAAATAGAAAACACCTTGCCATTCCAGCCTCGCTAATAGTTGCGGGCGCGATAATCGGAGCGGTTGTCAAAGCAACAGCAAATATATCTGATTTAGCTGACAGAATGTTAGACGATTTCAGTTATCTTATTTACCTGCTGCCGTTAGCTTTGATTATTCCGATTTTGGCAAAAAGTATCGTTGACCGAAAAACTGAAGATGCTTAGAGAGAACGTGCCGCAGAACAGCATAGTTTATCGAAACCGCTGGCGAACAAGTCATTGGACGTGATAGCAAAACAGCGACTTTCTTATCATGTCCTCCCTTAAACTTAAACGGGCTTTGTGGCGATTTCACCCCACGTCAACTCCGTGGTGCATCTTCCTCAATACTCAAGGAACTATTACAGGCGGTCTCAAGCGTGTGAACGCTTTGGCAAAGACTTAGAGGAGGCTTGGATATGATAAATAAACTTTTACTTATCGCATTAATTTTGCTGGTTCCGTCAGCCTTAAAAGCACAGAAAAAAGTAGCGACTATTCACTTGCTTGCCCGATGTTCAGAGAAACTGATTCCTTATGCCAAATGGGACAGAGTCAAAAATCCAATAAGAAGACAGGATCTGGTTTCTTCGTCTAAAAGACGACTCTACTACTTCCCCGCGGGTCATTCTACTGATCCCGCCGATCCACAGTTCCGTGAAATCGAACAAGCATGGAGTAAATTCAAACCGACTATCGCCTTTTATGAAGGTCCGAATCGTCCAATTGCGGCGACGCGCGACGAGACGATCAAGCAAGCCGGCGAATCCGGCTTCGTTCGATTCCTGGCGACGCGCGACGGAATTGAAATCGCCAGACTTGAACCGCCCCCAGAGGATGAAGCGAATTTCATCATGAAGAAGTTCAGCCCTGAGCAAGTAAAATTATTCTATGTGCTGCGGGAGGCTTCGCGTCTCAGAGAACGCCGGAAGCTGCCGGAGACGGAGTTGCGAGCCGCCATCGCACAGTTGTTAGAACGCGCTTCTCAGATTAAGGGCATTGGAAGTGTTATCACTAGCTTGGATGAGTTAGATGCAGCATACCGGCGTTACTGGAAAAGTCCAGAGCATTGGTGGCAGGCACCTTCCGCATGGTTCGATCCTCTCGCATCCTCGGCTAATACCGGTGGTATTTTCACCAACGAAATTAATCAGATGTCGAGCGAGTACCGTAACCGGCATATGTACGAGGTTTTAGCTAAAGCTGCGCTTGAGGGGAAAAGGGTTTTTGCCGTTGTCGGTGGTAATCATGTGCCGATGCAGGAACCTGCGCTGCGGTGCGCACTGAAGTAGAAGGCGATGCGCAACCAGTTATTGGACGTGAGACAAAAACAGCGACGTTGAATGGTTTACTAAGTTGTCTGTGTTTTTGCCCACGTCAACTCCGCCGTTATATCTTAATCAAAAACTTCGCGCCGAAGGGCAAGATGTAACCTTTATTTCTCGTATCAATTTTGACCAATGCTTCGTCTAAAGAATGCACCTTTTGCAAGCGCATCGGGCGCGTTTCTTCTTCGGATAACGACGTAATGATTTGAATGTTGAATCTTTCGGCTTTTCGCAATAAACTCCAAGCGGTTTGACCGTTTACCCGGTAACTTTCGCAAAGTTTTCCGGCTAACCCTTCTGAGTTTTTGGCTTCAAACCAACTCAAAAAATCTTTCCTGCCAAGCCCGTCGGCGCATTCAGCCAAAAAGATAATTTTTCCGCCGTCTTTGCAAGCGCGCGAAGCTGTTTCCAAAGCCTTATGTGCCTGAATCATGTTTAAATCAAAAGGAAAGCCGCCGCAACTTACAATTACCAAATCTCTCTTTTCCTTAATTTTAATCGTGTGCTGCGAAGCGTAAAAATCGCAAGCCTTTCGATGCGCTTTGTTCCAATCGCCGCAAAACAAATCAATTGCTTCGTCTTTGTCATTTGTAATTGTATTTACAGAAAACACGGGCGGAAGTTTTTCAGCGACTTCCATAAATGCTTCGTGAACTTTATTGCCGTCCAAATTTGCCGTTGCGACGCCTTCGCGTCTTGATTTTTTTTCGCAGTCGAAAGCTAATTTATGTGTTGCGGAAACGGTTCGAGACGAAGCAAGTCCGGGACAAATTAATTTGCGCCCGCCCGTAAATCCTGCAAAATAATGAAACGTAATGCCGCCGACAATTATTGTGTGGTCGTGTTCGGTTAAAGCGCGGTTTAGTTCAATTGGTATTTTGTTTTCGGTTTCACCGAGCCGAACAATCTGTGCCAAATCTCGCGGATTATGATTAAGCGTTTTAATGCGTTGTGCTATGAAAGGCGTGAGAATTGTTTTCTTTTCCGCTTCCGTAACTTGACGATGAATGCCGGTCGCAAAAATTATGCGAATATCAAAAGGCATTGTGCCATTGGCGATTAAACGCCGCACCAGCAAATTAACAATCTGACCGCTTGCGGTTTGCCTCGTGGCATCGGGAACAACGATAAGAACGCTTTCATTTGGTTGGACAATTTCTTCAATCGTTTTCGAATCAATCGGATTATCGAGTTTTTCGCCGATTTCAACATCCGATAAAGCGGTTTGTGGTTCTGTTTCGCCTAATACATCAAACTTATTTTCATCAAAAGTAAAATTTATTATGGATTTTCCGTAACCGAGATTGATTGTTGGCATATGAAAAATTTACCACAGCGACAGAAAGAACACAGAGTTCTTTAGAAAATCAGCCATGAACAAACGGAAGCGAGAACAAAATTTTTTTGTATTTTTTCGTGTCTTTTCGTGTTATTTCGCGGCTAATTTTTTTTGCTCCGTGCATTTTGTATCTCTACAGTAAAATCGGATTTTTGAACCGGCTCGAAACATTTTGCACCGGAAAAGCAATTGTGCAAACTCTCGCGCTCGTCTTCGGGCGTTTCCATCTGAATTGTTAAATGGTCAATGCCAAATTTGTCGTGCAGCTTTTCTCTGATATTTCGTAAAAGCTCGGCTTGCGAAATTGTTTCACGGTGAACAATATGAACGCTCAAGGCTTCCATCCCGGAAGTTATCGTCCAGACGTGCAAATCGTGAACGTTTTCCACGCTTTCAGTTTGCAGAATTGTTTGTTCAACCGCGGTTAAGTTGATATGCGAAGGCGTGCCTTCTAAAAGCACGTTAACTGATTCGCGGATTAATCGCCACGCGCTGAAAATGATTATCAAACTTATCAAAACGCTGCATACGGCGTCTGCCCAGAGCCAGCCGAAAGCAACGATTAAAATGCCGGCGCCGATTGCCGTAACCGAGCCGATAGCATCACCGACGACGTGTAGCCACGCACCTCGCATATTTAAATCGTGTTCGTGGTCGCCGTGCAAAAGATAAGCGCAGATTAAATTTATGACGAGACCGCCGACCGCAATCAGGGTTAATTCAAAACCTTTTACTTCCGGCGGCGCATTCCAGCGTTCAAACGCTTCATAAATAACCCACAGCGAGATTAAAGCCAGCGCGATGCCGTTGACGAAAGCGGCGAGAATTTCCAGACGATAATAACCGAAAGTTTTCTGCGCCGTTGCCGGACGCGCAGCAAACCAAATCGCCGCTAAAGTCAGCGTTAAAGCGGCAACATCAGTGAACATATGTCCGGCGTCGGCAAGCAGGGCGAGTG
>JAIVJJ010000328.1:5434-9939 GCA_020200095.1 Acidobacteriota bacterium
GCTCCAACTACAATTGCAAGCGACAGATTGATAATCGTTTGCTCAAAATCGTGATGTAGATAGCGGCGCAAAAAATCAACAAAAGCCGAATTACTGTTCTCACCCGAAATCTTCACAAAGCCTTCCGCCAGAAGCGGCAAGAGCATTTTAACGCCGATAAAACTCAGGATAAAACCTAACGCGTACTTGAGAAAATGAAATCTGTCCGCCAAATCCGCCAGTAAAAAGAAAAACGTCCGCAATCCGAGAATAGCAAAAATGTTCGACGTATAGACGATAAATTTGTCGGTCGTAATGCCGAAAATCGCCGGAATCGAATCAACCGCGAAAATTAAATCGGAAAATTCGACGGTGATGAGGACGAGCAGCAGAAGCGTTCCGGTTCGCTTGCCGTCAATATTAACGATAAATTTGTCGCCCTCGTAATGTTTCGAGATACGGACAAAGCGCGTAACGAGTGAAATCATCCGACTTTTTTCGGGATGGAAGCTTTCCTCATCATCGGAAAACATTTTGATTCCGGTGTAAATGAGAAACACGCCGAAAATATAAAGTATCCAGTGAAAGCGTTCGACCAGCGCAGCGCCCGCGAAAATCATCACCATGCGCATCACGAGCGCGCCCATAATTCCCCAAAACAAAACGCGGTGCTGAAATTTCTTCGGGACTTTGAAATAAGTAAAAATCAACAGAAAGACAAACAGATTGTCAATTGAGAGCGACAATTCAATTAAATAGCCAGTGAAAAACAATTTCGCGTGATTAATGCCGAATTGCCAGAGAATGAAAACATTAAAAAGAAGCGCAAGCGAAAGCCAAACCGCGCTCCACGCGAAAGTTTCGCGTCGCGTCGGTGCGTGCGCCGTCCGGTTGACAATGCCGACATCAACAAACAGCGCAATCAAAACAACGGCAAAGAAAAAAATCCAAACCCACATTGGATATTCGATATTCATAAGTTTTTAAAATACAAGGTTAAAGGCTGAAAAGTCCAAAGCTTAAAGTTCAATGTTCAAAGTTTAAAGTTTACACCTGATAATTTTTCCATTTATAAAAAATGAAGCGTGAGACGCAAAAAAAGCAAGAGCTGAAACTCTTGCCTTAGTTCTTCAAAACTCGAACCTTAATCATTAAGGCACGAAATTATAAACAATGACTCCTGTAACTCTGACCGGAACACCTTGAAGCATAGTCGGTGCAAATATGGAATTTCGCGCCGCTTCTACCGCCGCCGCTCGAAGTAAAGGATGTCCCGAAACGGCACTTGCCGAAACGACGTTTCCCTGTTCATCTATCGTAACCTGCACGTTCACTGCGCCACTGGCTTTAACCGCTCTCGCGGCGGGCGGATAGTCCGGTAATACTAACTTGGACGCTTTGCCATTTAAAACTCCGCCTGAAATTTGTTTCGACACTGAACCCGTTACATCTGAAGAACCTTTTACTGTGTATAAGAGCTCATTAGCGGGCGCTGCATTCGAATCTTTTTTTGTAAAATACATTTCCGAAGTTTGCGTTCCGCGCCGCGTCTCTGCTTCGCGCACGATTTTCAGAGTCTTGCCTTCGTCTTGAAGTTCCCAAGTTTCCGTCGTAGTAAAAGTAAAATCGCCCGTCGGAGCATTGATTTTGCGGACGGAAGTTAATTTTAACTTGCCGCCGTTTTCTATCGAGGTTTTAAAGGTTGTTGTTCCGCCCATTCTTCCGTCGCCAATTTCGGCGGTCGTTTCTTTTCCTTCAAGATTGTAAGTCGCCCCTTGTGCTCCGTCGCCCATCATTCTCCCGCCACGGCGCATTCCGTCCGCGCCGTTCGGCGTTTCGCCTGCGGGCGGCGCAAGCCTCATAAGCGTATTTTCGATTTTTAATTCTTTATCCGTCTGTGCGACCTTCATCGTCATTGATTTGACGCGCATTCTTTCATCCAATTTGCTTTTACTGACATCGAGTTCCCAGTTACCTGCAAAATTCGCTGTTTTTTCCTGCGCGAAAACTGTTGCTGCAAAAAGCAGACAAAATATCGCGGACAAAACCGATGCTTTTTTCATAAAATTTACTCCTAATTTTTAAGATTGAAAAGTTCCATTTTTTAGACGCTTGAAAATTCGATTTAGTTTCAACAAAAGCGAAACTTGTTGTTAATGGTTAATTGTAAGTGGTAAATGCTCAATGATTTTATTAAACATTTACCATTTGCCATTTTTACGCTTCAGCAGCTTTTTCGCGGCTATGAAGTTTGCTGTTTCGGTAGCCGTAAATTGCATAAATAATCAAACCGACAATTAACCACGCGCCGAAACGCATCCAGTTTGTAACGCCGAGCTCGGTCATTAAATACAAACACGACAACAAACCCAAAATTGGAATCAACGAAAGTTTTTTGACAAGGCTGAGAACCAGCAAAATTATAGCGGTAATGATAAAAAATATTATCGGAATTTTGTGCGAAAACGCTCCCAACATACTTTCGCCTTTCGCCGGAGCGATTGTCAGCAAATCGTTGAAAAAATTGGGATTGAAATAATAAATCGTTCCCAAAACAACTAACATAATCACCGGCAGGAGAAACTGCGAATTAATATACGGCACAAATCGCGTTCCACTTTCTTTAAATTCCTTATCTTTAAACAAAACGCCCGCGCAAACGACAACGAATGCGAATAGAGTTCCGATGCTTGCCAAATCCGTAACTTCCGTCAAGTTCATAAACAAGGCGGGAATGGCGACAACAATTCCCGTAACAATCGTCGCAAACCAGGGCGTGTGAAAGCGTGGGTGAATTGACGAAAAAACTTTTGGTAAAAGTCCGTCGCGGCTCATCGCCATCCAAAGGCGCGGCTGCCCGATTTGGAAAACCAAAAAAACCGTTGCCAGAGCGATAACCGCGCTAACCGCGATAATACCGGCAACCCAGGGAATGTTAACGCCTTCAGGTCCGAAAACAAACGCGAGCGGATCACCAACATTTAATTTTGTATAGCTGACCATTCCGGTTAGTACGAGCGCCAAAGCGATATACAAAACCGTGCAGATAACCAAAGACAAAATCATCGCAATCGGCAAATCGCGGCGCGGGTTTTTGCATTCTTCGGCAGTTGTCGAAAGGGCGTCGAAACCGATATACGCGAAAAATACAGCCGAAACGCCTTTCAAAACGCCTTCGATTCCGTTCGGCGCAAAAGGCGACCAATTTGCGGGATTAACGTAATTTGCGCCCAGAAAAATGACGAGCAAAATAATGCCGATTTTCAAAACGGTCATTATGTTTGACGCAAATTTCGATTCACGAATTCCGATATAAACGAGCGTCGTAATCACCAAAGTAATCATCAGCGCGGGAACGTCGGCGACAATCGGTATTCCGGCAACGTTCGGCGCGTTTAACCACGACGAATAAGCATCAATCTGTGAACAACTGACGGCGGCGTCCGCGCTTTCACACGCTTTTGTTAATACGTCAACCGTCGCGCCGCCTGCAACCGCTTCCTCAACCGCCGCATATCCGCGTTTTGCCGTCAGAAAATCCATCGAAAAATGAAGCGGAAAATTTATTCCGTAACCTTTGAGAAGCCCCGTAAAATAATCGCTCCAGGAAATGGCGACAGCGATATTTCCGATGGCGTATTCGACAATCAAATCCCAGCCGATAATCCAGGCAATCAGTTCGCCCATCGAAGCGTAAGCGTAAGTATAAGCTGAACCCGCCACCGGAATGCGCGAGGCAAATTCGGCGTAGCAAAGCGCGGAAAAGCCGCAGGCGAACGCCGTAAAAACAAACAATAAAGCCACTCCAGGACCGCCATTGTAAGAGGCTTTGCCAATCATTGCGAAAATGCCCGCGCCGACAATTGCGGCGATGCCCATTAATGTCAAATCAAACACGCCGAGCGTCCGCCGCAGCCCGCCGCCTTCGCCGCCAACCGTTTCCTGCGCGTGGTCGCTTAATCCGGCGGCAGCATCCGCCTGAATTTGCGAAATGGATTTTTTACGAAATAATGAATTCATAGTTTTTATTAATTCCAAATTTCAAATTCCAGATTTCAGATTTGAAATACGAATTTTCAATTTGGAATCTGGAGTTTGGAATTAAAACTGCTTTGCTTGCGCATTTTGAACGAAAAAAACAAAAGATGCAACGAAAACGATTAGAAATTAATCTTTTTCCCGATAATCAATCGTTTAACCTTTTGCCATAAATGTTTTGCTGTTTTCAACGATTTCGAAGAAAATAAATTTTTCGGTTGTCGCATCCAAAACTGATTTTTCAGCGAAATGTATATTGTAAGCGTAATTCACATTACACTTAACTTGCCCCGACAACCAAATTTTTTTGAAAGTCGGTGCATGCTCATAATATAGTTCATCTACTTTTTTGAACTGAAAATGCCGGATGTTTTTATATTTTTATAAAGGCACCCGGCATTTTTGGCTGTGCAATCACGTAAATTTACGCTTTGTGATAAAATTCTCTTTTATAAAATTTACTAGTTTTAACTTTAAAGTTTTATGAC
>JAIVJJ010000451.1 GCA_020200095.1 Acidobacteriota bacterium
GTCTGATGTCGTTGCATTAAAGATTTGCGTTTTCGATTCTTTTCGATTAGGCGAAGCTGTGCGCTCTAACTTGTTTTGAAATTCTAATTCTTCTTTTACATCTTCCAAATCAATCAGCAAATCTTTAGTAGTTTGATAACGCTCATTGCGATCTTTTCTCAGGCATTTTTCAATAATACGCTGCAATTCTCGCGGCACGTCCGGAGCAGTTTGATTTAATGGAACAGGCTCTTTTGTCAAAATCGCGGCAATCGCGTCGCTGGTTGTTTCACCTGAAAATGGTTGTTTTCCTGTGAGCATTTCATAAAGCATTACGCCAAAACTAAAAATGTCGGTTCGCTCATCAATCTCTTTTCCTCTGGCTTGTTCGGGCGACATATAGCGAACAGTTCCCAAAATCATTCCCGATTGCGTTTGAACTTGCATTCGTGTTTCGGCTTCTTCATCCAGAGGAGTATTTTCGGTTAGTTTCGCCAAACCAAAGTCCAGGACTTTGACTAAGCCGTCTTCCCGAATCATCACATTTTCCGGCTTTATATCACGGTGAACGATTCCTGCTTCATGTGCGGCTTTCAGAGCCATAACGATTTGGGTTGCAATTTCTAGAATTTCCCGCAAAGTTAAATTCTCGCGTTCCAGCCACTGGCGCAGAGTTTCGCCTTTGACATATTCCGAAGCAATAAAATGCAAGTGGTCGCTCTCGCCAATCTCGTGAATGGTCAAAATGCTCGGGTGATTAAGAGCGGAGATGGCGTGTGCTTCTCGGACGAAACGGCGTAGGCGATCATCATCTCGCGTGAAATCCGAGGATAAAACTTTCAGTGCGATTTGACGATGAAGTTTTGTGTCTTTAGCCAAATAAACTTCTCCCATTCCGCCTTTGCCAATTTGTTCAATAACCTTATAATGACCAAAACTTTGACCGTCGGTTAGTTTATCTTCCCGATTGACGATAACTTCAGCAACCTCACCAACAACAGGTTTTTCCAGAAAACTTTTAACGTTTTCAGACGAAGCGAGAAGTTCTTCCACTTCTTGACGTAGCTTCAGGTCATTGCCGCAAACATTATCAAGAAACTGTTGACGTTTCTGTGCATCAAGTTTCAGCGCATTATCAAGCAAGCCCTTTATCTTTTGCCAATGTTCTGCGTTCATTTCTTAATCTTACTTCGGCAGTCCAATGCGCCTTAATAAATCCTGAAAGCGTGAGTCGTCACGCAAATTGTCCCATACAGGGTCAACGCCTATCTCAGTCAACCAGCTAGAGCGCTCCCTGTAGGCT
>JAIVJJ010000329.1 GCA_020200095.1 Acidobacteriota bacterium
TCTATGTTATCAAACGCCTGACGAGTTCAAACAGGATTGGGAAAAGCGGCAAAGATTATTGAAATATGAATCAAGGGAGAAACTCGCCAGCCTAATGGCTCAAGGTTTGGGGTCTTGACAACCGGGAGAAAATCGATCATATTTTCGTATACATAATACTGAAAAGTTTTGAAAGCACTTTTTCATAATCGAAATAACTGATGGCAATCTCGCGCGCCGTTTTGCAATGTGCGTCATAATTCTTGTTTATCTTTTCGATTCCCTCTAAAACCTCTTCTTTTGAGGAAAAAGATAAAAGCCCTCCGCCGCTTTCGATGAATTTTGAAAAACCTGTTTCCTGCGTCAAAACCGGACGCCCGCTTGCTAAATAACAAGCGCTTCTTTCGCTGAACCATCCGCTTCGGCTTGAAGCGTAACCGTGTTTGGCGATTGTCCATTCGGCTTTTGAGTTTTGAATAAATTTTTGATACGTCCACGGCGTGTGTGTCGGGATTAACGGGTTTGTTATTTTCCAGCCTTTACTTTGCAAAAAATCTCCCGGCGCGGTTTCACTTCCGAGCACTAATTCAAATCTTTCCGTTGTCATTTGCGGTAAATTCGTATATTCGTCAAACGAAGCGGATTTCATACCGAAAGTTTGCCCGTTGTACTCCAGCGTTCGATAACTGTCCCATTGCATAACGGTTGTCCAACGATTATTTTTATTGCCTTTGGTAACTTTCCATTCATCAAGCACAATGGGTTGACGAGTCGGTTTCCATTCAAACCCGTCGACGGGAATCAAACAATCGCCTGCGCCGAAGTTTTCGCCGAAAGTGAAAAATGCGTTGTGTTTTTCCGCTAATTTTCTCGCGTTTTCATCGGTTAAATGACGAATTTGGATAAACGCCGGATCGGTGTCAATAAAAACTCTCTTCGGAACTCGCAGCGCCCAATCGCGCAGCGGATTAACGCCCGAAACATTCAGCAAAACGTCGACTGATGCGAAAAAATCTAGTATAGTTTCTTTTGGTTTGCCAAACCATTGATTTTTATGAGCGTCGTAATACGCCCAATTTTCTTTTAATCCAAGTCTGTCGAAACACTCATTAATAAAACGCAAACCGTAGCTGGCATCAATGCCGCATTCAAAAATTTCGGGATTGTAGCAAGCCGGATAATCATCGCTGTCTTCGACAAAACAAACGTCGTGTCCGAGTTTTTTCAGTCCTAGAACATATTGCAGATGATGCCACGCCATACCGCCGAGGGGACCGCGAACGATGTAACCAAGAACAGCGATTCGTAGTTTTGAGTTTCTCATCAAGCGTTTGATGCGTTATTGGTAAGCCAAAGCGATTTTCACCTCTTTGTTTGATTTTTCAGATTCAGCTAATGCCGGTATCTTTCAAAAGCTGCGGCAGAATAATTTTCGCCTCGAAGTATTCGCGGGCAATTTCTACTGCCTTACGGCTGTGCTTTGCGTAATCCGAGTTGATGCTTTTGATTCCTTCCAACGCCTCCTCGACGTTGTTAAAAGAAAGCAAGCCTTCGCCGGTGGGAATATATTTACTAAATCCGGTCTCCTGCATGAGAACGGGTCTTCCCGCCGCGAGATAACATTCGCTCCGGTCACTAAACCATCCGCTTCGCGTGACGACGTACAAGTGTTTCGCTATGCTAAATTCTGCTTTTGAGCCTTGCATATAATCGCGGTACTTGTTCAAATCGCGCGAAGTCGCCATTCCGTCAACTACTTTCCAGCCGTACGAGCGTAATAATTCATGCCCGCCCGTAACCGCAAGTTCAATTGGCTGCTCCGTTTTCTTAGGCAAATCGAGAAAATGCGCGAATTGCTTGTCTTTGTTGCCGTCAATGTCTTCAAAACTCTGGTTTTTCCATGTCATTACGGTTGTAAAAACATCGCGTGACGGCGCACCACCGGTTTTCCATTCCTCGCAAACGACGGGCTGCCATATTTTATGCCATTCGAAAGGAGTTTCGGGAATCGTGCAATCCGGTTCGCCGAGATTGCGCCCGAATGTAAAGAGCGCGTCAAATACTTTGAAAAATTCGACATACCACGTTTCGTTTTTCGCCAGTTTCGATTGCGTAAAAGCTGGGTCGCCGTCAATAAATATTTTGTGCGGTATTTTCTGGTATTCGTCCCGCCAAAACCAGCATCCACCCGAAAGATTGATGAAAAGGTCGGTATCGGCGCAAATTTCTCTTGTTTCTTCCTTGGTTTTACCGTAATATTTGCCTTCGTAATCAACAAAAATCCAACGGTCTCCCAAATCGAACTGCGAAAGCGCAGTGTTGATGTAATTCAAGCCGTAGGATGAATCGAGCGAAAGCATGTTTTTCTCATAGTCATATACGCATTCGCCTGTGTCTTCCAAGTAATAAACCTCATGACCAAGAGCGCGAAGTCCAAGCAGATACATCAGCGCGTACCAAGCCACTCCGCCAAACGGATAACGCGCAACAATTCCGGCAAGAATAATTTTCATCCTTCGTTAATCCTTTCCCTCTACTCAGTTAGCTTTTTGTAAGCTGTATATCGTTTGGTATTTCGTCCGCGAGTTGCCATTGCGAACCATTTCCAGCAACGGCGTCCGTTTCCAGACCGAAACCGTGCAGCAGACGCTCATATAATTCGCGGTAAAGGTCGTTTGTTTGCAGCAATTCTTCGTGTTTGCCCTCGCCCGCGATTTTGCCTTTATCGAGAACAATGATTTTGTCGGCGTTGCGAACGGTCGAAAGCCGGTGCGCGATAACAATTGTCGTGCGGCTTTTCATCAAACGCTGCAAGGCGGTGAAGATGCGGCTTTCCGAGCGCGAATCGAGAGATGATGTCGGCTCGTCGAGAATCAAAACAGGAGCGTCTTTGAGCAATGCCCGCGCAATCGAAATGCGCTGGCGCTCGCCGCCCGAAAGCTGGTTGCCCGATTCGCCGAGCAAAGTTGTGTAGCCATCGGGCAGATTTTCGATAAAATCGTGTGCTTGCGCCGCCTGTGCCGCCGCTATAATTTCTTCCCGTGTAGCGTTTAATTTGCCGTAGCGGATATTTTCTTCCGCGCTCGAAGAAAACAAAATCGGCTCCTGCGTAACGATGCTTATTGATTCGCGCAGCGATTTTAACTGCATTTTGCGCACGTCAACGCCGTCTATTGTAACCCTGCCAGATGTCGGGTCATAAAAACGCGGAATCAAGCTGACGAGAGTGCTTTTTCCCGCGCCTGTCAGCCCGACCAGAGCCGCCATTTTACCGACTTCAATTTCAAAATTTATGTTTTCGAGTACAGGTCTGTCATTGCCGTAACCGAAGCTCACATTTTCAAATTTGATATGTCCGCGCAAATTTCCGGCTTTTATGACTTTCGGCGCGTCTTTGATTTCCGGTTCGAGGTGCAGCGTTTCATAAACGCGCCGCGCGCTGGACAAAGCGCCTTGCAGACTTCCAATTGTCTTGCTGATTGCGGAAAGGGGCGCGTAAACCGCTCCGAGATAAGCTATGACGATCAGCAAATCGCCAATCGTTAAATCTCCGCGCAAAACGTGCCAACCGCCGACGCCTAAAACCGCTGCCGTTCCCGCCAGCGTCAAGGCGGTTACGGCAAACGAAAACAATGATTCTTGAAAGGTAATTTGCAGACGAGCGCGAAAGGTATGCGTGCCTTGCCGGAAAAAATTTTGCTGTTCGTGCTGTTCGCGCGAAAAAGCCTTGACCAGTTTAATCGAAGAAAAAACTTCGTGAACCAAATTATAAATGCGTGATTCCATCACCCTAACTTGCTCGTTTCGCTCTGACAAACGCGCCGAATAACGGTCAATAACGAAAAAAAGCGGTGGCATTACGGCGAGCGAGAGCAACGCGAGAGACCATTCGAGCCGGAGCAAAATCAAAAACATCAACAGCAAAGTCAGAAGCGAGGTTATCATCGGAAAAATCCCGCTTAAAATAATGCTGTAAACGCAAAATGCATCGCTCGTCAGCCGGTAAATCGCATCACCCGTTCCAGTCTTTTGATGGTAACCGAGCGAGAGTTTTTGTAAGTGTTCAAACAAATCGCGCTGCAAATCAAGCACGGTTTTTTGCCCGATGCCGACTTGAAGCTGCGTGTACACAACCGACACGATTCCGCTCGTCAGCCCGATAAAAAGACCGGCGAGACAAACCGCGACGAGCATGGAAAATTTATCGTGAAGCGAAAAAAGGTTGGTCAATCGAAGAAACCAGGCAGGCGACGGCTCGCTGCCAAGCACGTTGTCAACCAAAACCTTCATTGACCACGGGATGAGCAGACCGATTAAAATTTGCAGCAGCGAAACGCCGATGAAAACGGCGAAAGAAGCTCGATAAGGGCGCAGGTAACCGAGCAGCCAGCCAATCAAACGCCTTAACTGAGGTTTGCGATTTTTCTTCGTTATCTAACCGTTATCCTGCATATCGGCTAAAACTTAAACTAACTTCGGGACATATGCGATTGCCACTGCGCGCCCGTACTCAAGAATTGTCGGCAAAACCAGAAGTGCCAAACAATAGCGAAACAGTCGCCAAAGTATTCGTAAATTTTTTATTGCCGCTTATAAAACGTCTCACGCAAAAGCATTTCTCTCGCTCCTTCTGCGTTTGCGGTAACCGCCGATGTCGGCGAAACAAGAATTTCTTCCGCTAAAAACGCCGCTGAAAAATTGCGCACGGCTCGCGCCGCGTCGAGAATAATCACCGCTCCGACAATGAGCGAAAACAAGAGGAGAATCGTTGCCGCGATAAAGGCATTGTCAGATGCGGCAAACAGCGCAAGAACGAGAAAGACGCTGAGCAACACAATTCCGAGTCCCGAATAGTGCATCCGGCAGCAAAGCCGGACGAGCTGCTTACCGGCTCCGTGTTCTTCAACCGTAAAAAGTCCTCGACAAGCCGCTAGCAATCCGCTTCTCACTTCCAAATCCCAACGCTCGAATTCTCCGCCGCGTTTAACGGGAACTTTAAGTTCGATTAATTTTTCTTCGACCGAGCGCACCCGCTCTTCAATCGATTTCCAATTTTCCGACCAAAAGGAAAAGCTACGCGAATTGGGAACAACAAACTCTAAAGAGAAATCATTGATCCCGCGTATCCGCCACGGTTTTAAACCGTGCGTCAAACGCCCGTAAAGTCTGGCTAGTGGCTGCATTAAATGAAGAAATGTCGTCAGACCCCAACGCCAGAGTTTTTCAAATTCGGTTTTCGGCGCAGTCGTATAAACGGCTTTTGAGGCGCTCACGCCCGCTTGAACAAAAATGACAAAGATTAACGCAATCGAAAGAGGAAACGCGAGAAAAAGCGGCTGCCAGGAAAATCCGAGAAGCGAAGTTACAATCAAACCTGCTATAAAAAGATACCATTCGGGCATCAGCGGAATTGCCGAGAGCGTATCC
>JAIVJJ010000213.1 GCA_020200095.1 Acidobacteriota bacterium
ACGGCATCGGCGACACCTGTGATGCGCAAACCGGACCTCCGAAACGCAAAGAGCAGTGCAAAGACGGCGGCTGGATGCGTTTCGATTTCCCGCGCACATTTAGAAACCAAGGCGATTGCATCAGGTTTCTTGATTCTGGGAATTAACGGCAGCAATTTTATCGCAAAAATAGAGGGAATCTTCTGTTTCAATCAATAAATTTACAAAAAACAAGGAGCAAAAAAATGAAAAAAATCAACTTGCCGGTAGAAGGTATCGGCATCAACCAACCAACAACCCTGCAAAAAACAACACGACTGATAAACAGCGTCAGTTGTTTTCTGCTACAAACAACTAAAGGAGAAAATATTATGTTTATGAAAAAAATGTTCTTGGCGTTAATTATCGCCGCGATGACAACAATGGCAACCTTTGCTCAATCCGATGAAAATCGGAATCAAGCAGATAAAATAACCGTTATAAATAGTGGCGCAGACCTGACCGGCAGTTGGATAGGTGTCGTAACTGCTGCGCCGGGAGGACCGCCGCCGTTTAGAGTCCTGATGACCTTTACCAAAGACGGCGGCTTTGTAGGAACAGGCGACGGAGACAACTTCGTCGGCGGCAGCCCGCAGCATGGTGTCTGGGAACGAGTCGGCGGCAGAGAATCCCGACGATTCGCGGTGACCTTTTACCAGCTTTATTACGCTCCTAATTCAAGTCCGACGGGTCTGCATAAAATCCGGCAGACTGTTATCCTGAGCCGGTCGGGAGACACCTGGCAAGGTCCAGGCACAGTAGATATTTTCGCTCCCGACGGAACACTGGTTTTCTCCGGGGCGGCGACAGCAACGGCGAGGCGCATCCAGTCAGAACCACTACCATAATTTGTGTCGGATACGTTAAAGCAAAGTTTATTGCTTAGCTATATAGCTAAGCAATAAACTTTATCGAAATATAAACATGAGTATGCGTTCGGCGGTTTTGTTTACAACCAGATGAGGAACAAGATGATGAAACGAATATTAATGATTGCTGTAATCGCCGCGCTGTCGTGCGGTACAGTGAGTGCCCAAATCCATCGCGTGGCGCAGATGAACGTCGAGCAGATACGCGCCCTCGACAAACAAAAAACCGTCGTCATACTTCCCGGCGGCGTGCTAGAAGAGCATGGACCGCATCTTCCTTCGTTCACTGACGGCTACTCGAACGAGTGGTTGACGCAAAAGTTGGCGGAGGCAATTATTGAGCATCCGGGTTGGGCTGTGCTTGTCTTTCCGATAATACCT
>JAIVJJ010000214.1 GCA_020200095.1 Acidobacteriota bacterium
CAAGTACGAAGTGCAAGTGCCAGACGGGTGCAGTCGCGCTCGAACCGCTTCTGTGTCAGTAACATTCTCTGAACTTCCAATCGAGAAGTGGCACAACTTTTCCAATGAAGAGAAAAGAGCGTATGGCATCTCTAAAGGTGCTGGTGTGTCGGTCTTGCGTGGCAATAGAGAGGTTGATTATGGCTGGTTCTTTATGGGCACCAAGAGAAAGGAGAACTACGACGACTGGTGGCGCTGCGAGGTTCAATTTGACGCTGACCTAGATGAGCTATTTGGCGTTACTCACACGAAGCAGGGTATTCATCCAACCGACGAAATTCTAAGCATTCTTGCGCCTGACATGGAGCGCATTGCTCATGATATACACAGCCGGGTGAGGAATCGTTTTCTGAAACTCAAGACTGACGATGCCGCTTCACCTGCTCAATCTTTAGCGGCGAATAGGGATTATCTCCTCGAACCACCCTCAAAAGAGATGATAAAGGTGAGCAATGCTGCTAAATACGGAATAATTAAAAGTCATCAAATCAATTTGAAGCAGATATATCCGGGACTGACTTACAGGATTGAACATAAAGCCATACGCGAAGTTAGCTTTTTCGTTCCCATAGTGCTTAATGAGGAAATCGTGCTCATCTTGAATGAGGAGCATCCTTTTTATCAACAGGTTTACACGCCAATAACAGAAACGACTCCGGTGACGAAAAAATTTAGGCAGTCGCTTGAACTCATGTTATTCGCTGCGGCACGTGCTGAATACAGTGAGATAGGCGGGACGCAAAAAGGGTGGGCGACCAAGTACAGGGAAACATGGAGCAACATCTTGGCTGCCTTTCTAGGCTGATGCAGCAAGCGTTCCGGTCACAGTTCTGTTTGGATAGCATAACTCTGTCTGACTTTTTAACCAGCTAGCAAATGACCACAAGTAACGGAAGAGATTGGTTTGTCCTTAAACCCGAACTGAATGGCTTCAGCCGACAGTTCGTCAACTTTTGCAAGCGAGTCGAGGTTGAGAACCAAACATCTGATGAGCAACTACGTAGTCAATCGCTGCGTAGCTTGCGCCATGAATCTTCGCTTATCAACGCCAAAGCCCCGCTCTCCGATGATTGGATAAAGTTGCAATTAGCAAAAAACGTGGTGCTTGATCTCGCCGGGCAGAGTTGGCACTTAAAGATTGAGAACAGAAGTGTTCAGGTGCATAGCCCCGTGCCGGTTGGCATTCGATCTTTTCGCTTATGCGTGATGGTAGAGAGTTAGCCGAAAAACTTAGGGCAGCATCCATCGCAGACAAAGATACTCGCGCGGCGCAACTCGCTCAAACCATCTCTCCATACATTCAATTCGTGGAAGGAGATGCGTGTTGCGAATTCACCGGCTTGCGGCTGCGAGATATTTGGCGTTACTTCCGCCTAACGTGGGTCAATAACTACAAGTCCGTGCCCGGACGCTCAATCATGATTTTGATCCGCGATGCGGCTGCGCCGAACCATCCTGTCATCGGCATTGCGGCACTGGCTAGTTCAGTCGTACAGCAGAAGGTGCGCGACAAGTACATCGGTTGGGATACCGAAACCTTTGTCGCTGAATTTACGAAACATCCTTCCATAAAAATAGCCCGGCGATTAGTTGAAGCGTTAGAGGATTTACTCGACGGAATCTACTTGGATGATCTGCTCGAAGACACTGGGTTAGGAGTGAAGGCGAAGCATCTAAAAAAACCTAATGATGAACTTATTAGCAGGCTACGCAGAGAAGCCAAGGAGTCGCGTGCTTCTCACCAGCGCAACCCGCACACAGCCCTACATAAGTCAGGCACAGAGAAGCCAGAAGAATCAGATTGGGAACAAAAAGCGCGCACTGCCCTGTTTCGCAGCAAACGCTGTCTGCTCCTCGCATCGCTACTCTCAATTCGCACAACACTCGCAAAGCATAACTTCGAGCCATCGAATTTGAAGTCGCTCAAGCAGGCTGTCGAATCGGCGCAAGTGCGTAATGCCATCGGTCAACTTGTACGGTTGATTAAAGCCAAACACGTTGGCATTGACATGATGGACATCGTTGTTTGCGGTGCCATCGCTCCATATAACGTCGTGCTTGGAGGAAAACTGGTTTGTATGCTGCTCGGCAGCCCGGAAGTAGTTAAGTATTACGCCGCGAAGTATCAGAAGCAACCGAGCATCATCGCATCATCCATGAAAGGCAGCCCTGTGCGCCGTCCGCACAATCTCGTGCTGCTCTGCACGACGAGTTTATACGGCGTCGGCTCAAGCCAATATAACCG
>JAIVJJ010000452.1 GCA_020200095.1 Acidobacteriota bacterium
ATTTTTAGCTGATTAAAAGTGTTTGGAATGAGTGCTTTCGCATGCCATTTTATCTTGAATTCAAAGACGCCAGCCAATTTACTCGGAACATTGTTGATTGTCTGGGTCATATTGTTGGTCTTTGCAATAGTTAGCGGCGCATTTTGCAAAGTTAATTTAGAGCTAATTCCTTGAGGCAGCGTTGTTCCAGTAAAAACGTACAAAACGGCGAATGTGATTAAAAGCAATCTGCCCACATTTGCGAAAAGATGTTTTTTCTTGCTCACTTTAATTCTCCTTCAAGTTTTTGTTTGAAAGTCTGCGCTAAAGCTACTTTCAAACGCTAACTTTTATTTTTAACTGGTGAACGAAGCAAAAATGTGTCGTAAGTTCCTTTCGGATTTTTTCCGAATTTAGTTGCAGCTAGGCTTAAAAGTGCTTCTGAACTGCGGCACAAACGGATTCAAATCAGTTTTTGACAGGATCGGATTTATCTCGCTGCCCTTTTCAATATCGAAACCGATTAATTTGAAACTTCCGTCGTTTGTGATTTTCAGTTTCCAGTTACCTGATTGATTAGCGCTCACATTAAATTTAATGTCCAGCTTGTCCGATTCATCCGAATGAATCGAATAACCGTAATCGGTTTTAACCACAGTGCCGTTCCGTAAGACTTCAACTCTAAGCGCTCGGAACACATTTGGTCCGAGCGTGTCGGTATGCCATTTGGCTCTGATGTGCACTTCACCGGCTCGACTTAAAACTCCGAAAAGGTCGCGCTCAACCGTAGAATGAGGAGCAATTTCAACTTTGCCGCCGCCTTGCAGAGTAAGATATCTTATGCTGCAATCAGGCTCGAAAGTGCTTACGATATTAGTTACAAAAGGATTTAAATCAGTAATTTCCTTTACGATATTAAAGCCGTTAACATCCTCATTACTGTTATTGGTAACTCTTAGCTTCCAATTACCTGCTGCGTCAGCTTCGGTTTGGTCAACACTCTTAGGTAAATAACATTTCGGCTCCTTATCAGAATGCTTCGAGTAGCACTCCTTCGTTAGCAAAACTCTCGTGCCGTGCAGCAATTCAATTTTGAGTTTATTGAAAACATTAGGGACAAAAGTCATGGCGTGCCATTTTATATCCAGTCCGATGAAACCGGGAGTATTATTTGGAATACCGTTGATTTTCTTCGTTGCCGTCCCGCCCTTTAGAATTGTAAGAGGCGCGTCTTGCAGAGTTAGATTTATTTTTTCAGCCAGAACCGTTCCGGTGAAAATGTAGGAT
>JAIVJJ010000330.1 GCA_020200095.1 Acidobacteriota bacterium
CGGGCAATGTGTAACGTTCAATCATCTTTTCTTATTCGCTTTCGCAGTTAAGTAATTCCCAAAATTCCAGAATCTTTTGTCTCGTTTTCAGGCTCTTGCTGTTGTTTGGGGGCTTCTGCTTCCATGTCGCCCAAAACGTCTTGAATATAAAGCGTCTGAACAAGCACCATCACGACCGCAAGGATTGGTGTCGCAAGAATTAAACCCACCGCGCCGACCATAATCGCTAATGCCAACTGCGAAGCAATCGTGAGCACCGGCGGCAGTTCTACCGTTCGCCGTTCAATCAGCGGCGTGACCAAATTTGATTCGATGAGCTGGACGACGACGAACAAAATCAAAACGTATAAAGCGCTCGTCGGGCTGTCGACGAACGCCAGCAGAATGGCTGGAACAGCGGACAGAATCGGACCAAAATTCGGCACGAAGGAAAACAATCCGGCAATCAAACCGAGCGTCAAAGCGAGCGGAACGCCGATAATCGAAAGTCCAATCCAAGTCAAAACGCCGATAAACAGCATCGAAGCGCCTTTGCCGATAAGCCACCAGCTTAAGGTTTCGCCGATTTCATAAAGAATCTCGCGCACCCGTTTGCGATTTTCTGGCGGAAAAATTTTGGTAAAACCCCTGATATAATTTTTCGGCTCGCTCGCCAGATAAACCGACAGCAGAAGCATCAGCGCGATGTTTGTAACTGCTCCGATGGTAGTTGAAAAATAACCCCCGACACGCGATAAAACATTTGAATTGTTTACTTTTTCGATTACCTCACCGCTGCTCGGCATCTGTTCGAGAATGAATCTTCCCCAGCCATAATTTGATAAAAACTCGCTGACCTTTTGCCCTGATTCGGGTAATTCCTCGCGCAGATGCCGGACTTGTTCAACGACTGACGGCGCGAGTAGCCAAACGCCAAGAGCGATTACGCCAACGAGCAAGGCGGAAACGAGCAAGACCGAATAGCCTTCCGACATCCGCAGATAACGACGCGCAATATTTGCCAGACCGTGCAGAAAAATTGCCAGCAAAATCGCGCCGAATAAAAGCAGAATTACGTCAATAACATAAACAAACGCCCAAACGAGTAAAACAATCGCCGCCACAATGGCGATGGTTATCAAAACACGCTTTACGAATTGTGAGTTTGTATTATTTTCTAAAATCATTTTTTCTAATCGTTTGAAAAATTTGCTTCTATTTTAAATTTCGCTTAATTTTTACTGCGGTTGAAACGGTTTGCCGTAAAGTTCCTGATAAACCCAACCTAAAAATCTGGCTTCCGCGGTGCATAACGCTTCGAGCCAGCAACTTGAAAGATACAAGCGCTTTTCCAAATTTGAAGGAATTACGTTTGCCTGTTCGACGTGCGATTTTGCCCGGTCAAATTCGTAGCTTTTAGCGATATCTTCGTTTGTCTGCTTCGCTTCGCCCAATGCTTCAAGAACATTCGTAATCCAATCCTGCAATTTATCCTGCGAATCGTTTTCCTTAATTGTCTGAAAAACGCCGATGGCAAAACGCGCTTCAGCATTTTCAAACGGGTAAATTTCGACGCCGTTCGCTTTATCTTCCTGCTGTTTCCATTGAAATAATTCTTCAACGTGCGCGTGCCGAACAAGCGCGACTTTGTGGTCGTAATTCAAAAACCATTCGAGCAAGTCGGCTAAAGAGTTTGTATTGATGTCGCCGTTTTCCGTTTTTTGCAATTTCGGCGGACGACTTTCCGATTGGGTTGTTTGTGCCATTTTAATTTTCTATATCGAGAGATTTTTTCATAAAACTAACCTCGCAAATTTAACGAAAAACTCGAAACGACTTTACCAACTATATCACCACGCCTATTTTTAATTCGCAACGGCGAAAATTCGTTTAACGTTTCCGCCGCCTTTTCATCCAAAATTCCGAGTTGACGAAAAAGTTCAACCGCGACAACAGCGCGGGCGCGTTTGTCTTCGCCGTCTTCGATTTTGAAAGCGATTCCCAAACCCGTTTTCCATTTCGGACACGGCAAAACTCCCGCCGTGTAAACGCCTTCCGCGCCGATTTTGGAGACGATTTTGTCCGGTAACGCTTTCATAATAATCGTGTCGAGCCGTTGGCTTCCGCCAATCATTTCCGGGCAGCAAATCATCGCCGAAACTATTTGCCGACAAGCTTCTCTGGTTTCCGCGTCAAAACTTTTCGGCGAAAAAACCAGACGCACAAAACTTTTTGCCATTGTCGAAACAGGCAGAGCGAAATTCGGCACGGCGCAACCGTCTATGCCGATTTCTATTCGGTTTTTCGGAACATCGGAAAACTCAGAAATGGTTTCCAAAATTTTTTGCTGAACCGGATTTTCCAACAGTTCGTAGGTTCTGAAATCCGCGCCCATTTGTTTCGCCAAAGCAAGCATCGAAGCGTGTTTGCCCGAACAATTGTTGTGCAGCTGGCGCGATTTCCTTTTCCGAAAACCCGAAACTTTCCGCAGCGCCGCTTTTCAGAAAAGGAATGACTTGAAAAGGTTTTGCCGACGAGCGAAAAAACGTAACAGTTTGGGGGTTGCCAAGTTGCGCGATCTTTTTGCCTTCGCCATCAACGACAATTAAATGCCCGCGATGAATTGATTCAATCGTCTCGCCGCGAATGACTTCGGCTAAAATTTCAGAATTCATAACTCAAAAGATATCAGATGTCAGAGGTTAGATAAGATGTCAAGACCTGTGTTATCTAAATGTTTTTAGAGTCAATGGAAACCCGAATATCAGAACAAAACTAACATCTAACCTCTGACATCTAACATCTCTCTCGCGTGTCGTCGCGCTGTTTCGGTTATCTGTTTTCCGGTCAGCATTCGAGCTATTTCTTCGACTTTTTCGCTTTCGCTTAATTCACGTACGCTAACCTTTGTTTTCTTTCCGGCGACTTCCTTCTCAACTAAAAAATGCTGGTCAGCCAAAGACGCGATTTGAGGTTGATGCGTAACGCACAAAACCTGCTGCGTTTTCGCCAGTTCTTTTAATTTCAAACCGACGGCTTCCGCCACGCGCCCACCAATGCCGACATCAATTTCATCAAACACAACGGATTTTTCGGCATCGTTCGATTTTGCCGTCGTTTTCAAAATCAACATTAGACGCGACGCTTCGCCGCCCGACGCTACTTTGACGAGCGGCTTCGGTGATTCGCCAACATTTGCCGAAAAATAAAATTCAACGCGGTCGAAACCTTTCGCCGTAAAAGATTTGAGAATATTTTCGTCGGGAAAATCGTTTGCTTCGGGCGCGTCAACGCGCGCTTCAAAACGCGCTTTTTCCAGCGCAACGGCTTTTAAATTTGCTTCGACTTCCCTTTCAAATTTCCGTGCTGCTTTCGTGCGTTTGTCGTGAATTTCCAAAGCTATTTTCGTGTATTCTTCCCGCGCTTTTTTTAATTGCTTGCGCAACTCTTCTTCGCGCAGTCATAAAGCAGCGCGTAGGCGTCTTCGCTCAAAGCCGAAAGTTTTTCGACGTTGTTCAAGCGTCGTTTTTCTTCTTCCAATGCCTCGTCTTCACCTGCTTGCAGATTGGCGCGTTTTATTTCGTCAACCTGAAACTGCAAAACGTCTAAAAGTTGAAGTTTTTGCGCTTCGTCTTCTCGCAAATTTTCAATTTCTCGCTGCACATTGGCAAGTTCGCGGTATTTTGCCGAAACACTTTCGCGCTCTTTTTGCAAACCGGCGTATTTGTCTAAAATTTCGAGATGATTTGACGGATTAAAAAGCGTCGCTTGCTCGCCTTGCCCGTGAATGTCAACTAGAAACGCGCCGATTTTTTTCAGAAAATTTTGCGTAACGAGTTGATTATTAACAAAGATACGATTTTTTCCGGTCGCGGCAAGCTCGCGGCGCACAATTACGTCCATTTCTTCGCCGTCGCTTAAATCAATGCCGCTTTCGTAGAAAATTTCGTGCAAATCCGCCGTTGCGGGAACATTGAATAAACCTTCAATCTGCGCGTTGCTTGTGCCTTCTTTTATCAAATCCGAAGAAATTCGCTCGCCCGTCAAAGCGCCCAAACTATCTACGATAATTGATTTTCCCGAACCTGTTTCACCCGTTAAAAGATTTAAACCCTTGGCGAATTCGAGTTGGATTTCATCAATCAAAGCGATGTTTTTTATTTTGACAAGGCTTAACATATCTCAATTTTAGATTTTGGATTTTGGATTTTGGATTGTAAAGTTCGGAAATCCAATTTCATCTCAAAGGTGTAGAGAACACAGAGAAAGGAAAGTGGAAAATGGAAAATCTCAGATCCGGCATTTTCCACTTTCCGTTTTTTAACTTTGTGTCTGTGGTTTAAGATTTCTTAGATAAAAGTTTCTCGCCTTTCGTCCATTTGCCGTTTGAAAAAACCGCGTCGGGTGGAAATGCTTTCTCTAAATCCTTCACTTTCCAATCAATTTTGCGCGTCTTTTTGTAAAAGAAAAACTCGCCGCTCGCGCCGGTGCGTAATAATCCTTTTTTCTGCACCAAGTAAAAATCACTCGCGTCGTATTCGTTTAAGCCTGAGAAAACCGACAAATCGCCGATTTCCTGTACAAAAGTTGGGGCGTTTTCTCCGGAACGACGGCGTTCCGCATTTATCGCTACGTCTGCCGTGAAAGGTTCGGTTGTTTCATTGAAATTTATAATGTTTGCCTTGCGAAAAATTACATTGAAAAGGTTTCCCGTTTCGTTAAACGGTAACTGGTCGTAAATTTTCGGATTCGCTTTTTTCTCGCTTCCATCAACAATTGCCTGCAGCGCGGAAAGATATGCGATGAAGTTTAATTTTATAAGAAACATCTCGTCTTTGCCGTGGAACGCGCCGGTTTCAATTAAAATCACCGGCGTTCCCCAGGCGGAAATCATATCGCCGAAAGCACGCGGATTGTACGTGTCGTCGTAACGCCCGATGTGTCCTTTAATGAATTGATTTAGCGCGTCAACTATTAACGTACACAGGCGTTTGTTTCGTAAATGTCCTTCGTTTGATTTGCCCTCCGCGTTGCCTGAAACTGCCAAAAGCGAAATTGTCGCTTGTTTGTTTGTGTTTCCGACTGTTGTTAAAGAATTTTGATTGTGCAGATTAAAACCGATGTTGGGTGACCATTCATCACGCAGTTTTTTTAGTAATCTACCTTCCGGCGTTTCGAGTGCGCGGGCATCGCGGTTGATGTCAATAAATTGTAGATTTCTTCTTTGATAAAGTTCTGCGCCGTCGGGATTAAGCATCGGAACGGCACGAATCGTCAAAGTGTTTTCAAGTTTTTTGACCCAATCTTTATCGCGGTTTTCCTGCAAGAGAGCGAACATATCAATCAGGGCGGAAGTTGCCGTCGGTTCGTCGCCGTGCATCTGCGACCACATAAAAACTTTCGTCGTGCCTTTGCCCCATTCGATTTGGTAAATCTCACGATTTGCGTAGCTGCGTCCTACTTCTTCAACTTTCAAACCGAAACCTTTTAATTGTTCAAGATATTTTTGCAAATCTTTGTGTCGAACCTGCGAAGGCTGCAATTTGGAAACGTGCTGCTTTTCCCAAATTTGAGCCAAATCTTTCGGCGTTTGCGCGTATGTGTTCATTAGAAAAATCGAAACGGCGGCAAAAATTATTAAAACATTTTTCATAACTAGAATGAAGATAGTCCAATAAATTAAGAGAATCAAACCGCCTTACCGATGAATCATTTTAGGTGCATTTCATACGCTTTGTCTCGCACGTTTCCTTATTCTTAGGCAAATTCTAAGGTAAGCTTAAATCGGTGCGTGTTTATTTTTTTGTTTCTGTTTGTCGTTTAGCGTTTCAAAATAGTCATAGATAACGTGAACAATCTATGTTACTAAAACTTCACGCATAACAATTCCTAAATCACGCAAAGCCTGCGCTCCGTCGCCACTAAAAGCGGAACCGTGCATCGGAACAATCGTTTGCGGATTTAAGGCAGCCAGCTTTTGCAAATTCCTTTCGGTGCTATTCGTGTACGGCATATAATCAGCAAAAGGACTCGACTGCATAGCAATCATACTTTCCCGAACATTTCCCATCACATCTGATTCCGTAAAAGCCTCAACATCGCCGTTTTGGTGAAACAAATCGGAGCAAAAAAGAGTTTGGCTTGTTTCTTCAAACAATGATCCGGCTTCCCAGCAATGCGGCAGATGCGGCGTTTGCACGAAACGAAAATTGTATTTGCCAGTGCTGAATGTTTCGCCGTCGGTCAAGCCTTTTGCCGGACGCGAAGCAAAATCATTAACGCTGACCATTGCGCCGACTAAGCTGCAAAGCGGTGCGGCATTTGGAGCAATTTCAAGCCATTCATTGAGCGAGCCGCATTCATCAGCTTCAAAATGGCTGAAACCAACCCAACGCAAATCCGAAGGATTGATAATCTTTGCTACTGCTTCGCGGACAAGCGGAAAGATACCTTTCATTCCGGTATGAAAAAGAAGCGGTTCTTCATCTTTAACCAGAAATTGATTGAACCGTAAATTGATTTCAGGGACAAAAATCGAAAAACGATAAACGTCCGGTGCTATTTCAGAAATATTCATAACTACCTCTCTTTTTTAATTTTTTCCGGCTTTTTGTCGCCGTGCGAGGAATTCTCTAAATTTAACGGAAACAGTTTATTCCTAATTAGGTTTTCACGCAATAAAATTTGCAGATTGCCGAATTCTCTAGATAATCTCGAGAAATTCATCCCAGAAGATTTGTAATTCGGTGCGTTCGCATAATTCGCCTTTCCGCTCGTGAACAACAGCAACGACGTTTTTTCTGATTTCAGCTCGCGTTAATCGCGGCATAAATTATTATTGAAAAATTCGGATGAGTATAAGAATAGCAAAAAGATAATACTTTTTACCGCGCAAAAACAAACAGCAAGCTATAAAAACTTACCGTCCGAAGGTTTTAAAAATTGTGGTGGCTAGAAACCTATTTTTGCCGATTTTGCAAAATCTTTACAAATGAACCGGACTGAAGTTCATCCAGTGAAAGGCTAGTTAAATCCAGTGCTTCCTGTTCGGTCAGAGCGCGGCAGTTGATGGCGCGGAGGAAATAATTTAAGAGTCCTTGTCCGGTTGCCGCGTCGTCGAAAACATCGCCGACGAGCGTTGCCTGCGCCGCTTTTGCGACGAAGTTGCTCAGTCGTTCGGAAGCCGCGTCCAAGCCTTCGAGAAAGAATGTAAAAACCGCCGCGTAGCGCGTCGGAAACTGCGCCGGATGCAAATCCCAGCCTTGGTAAAAAGCGTTTTTGAGCGAATGTCGAACGTGGTCGTAATGCAGTTTCCACGCGCGATGCACGACAGCACGGTTTTCCGCTTCCTGTTCCGCAGTCAACTCTCCGCGATGCGGCGCGACGGGCATAATGTTAGTTGCGCCGTCCGACAGCCAGATTCCCGTTCCGCCAAATGAAACCTGCATCACGTGGCGTGCGAAATCGCAAGCCGGATGCAGCATATCCTGATACGCGGCGGTGATGCTGCAGCTCGCCGTATAATCATAAGTCCCGAAATGCGCCGCGACGCAGCGCCCGCGTGCCGCATCGAGCATTAGCGGCAGATTTGTTTCACCGCGCTCGTTGATGATTGATTGCGTCGTTTCAACCATCATCTCCATTTTGAGCGAACCTGTCGGCAGACCGAGTTTCGGCTCAAGCAAATCGAAAATATCGGCGAGCGTTGCGACTTGCACGGGCGATACGATTTTCGGCAGCGTAACCACGAAATTTTCCGGCAAGCGTCCGCCGGCAGATTCGACAAGCGTCGTCAAAAACAAATCGAGCGTGCGAATGCTGCGGGCGTGCAGTTCTTCGGAAAATGTTTTGATGCGGATGCCGAGAAACGGCGGCAGCGTTCCTGCTTCAAAACCTTTCGCAGCTTCCTGTGCGGCGGACACGGCGTGTCCGTCTTCTTCCGGGTCGAGGCGCGTGCCGTAGCCGTCTTCAAAATCAATGCGAAAATCTTCGACTGCTTCACGCACGAGTTTTTCGCGCACTCGCTCGTAAATCGTATCGGCTAATTTGTCCGGCAATTCGAGAATCTGCGCGAAAGTCTTTACGTTCGGCGCGTAGGTTTCAAATGAGCGTATTGCAAGTGCGCCGAGGCGCGATGCGGTATCCGATTTGAAAAGATGCGCCCCGCCGTAAACCGTATGCACCGGCTGACGGCGACCCGATTCACCCGGATAGCGCGATGCGAACGCGGCGAAAGAGGATTGTAATCCTTTGGTGATTTCCTGCATTGATTCCTGAGAAAGTGTTGTTTTCATAGTAAATTTGTAAATCGTCCTACGCGATTTATGTTTTTAGCCGTCGAAGACGGCGACAGCGTAAAGTCCCGTGCGTCAGCGCGTCTTGCCTTGTTGCTGAACATAGTTCTTTATCATTTGTTCGTTACCGTGCGCGCCAACTGTGCTGACGAAATAGCCTTCTGCCCAGAACGCGCTGCCCCAAAGTTGCTTTTTCACTTCCGGGC
>JAIVJJ010000215.1 GCA_020200095.1 Acidobacteriota bacterium
CGCCCGAGCTACACTTGGGACGGCTATTATGCTCTGAGACAGCACTTCGCACTGCAGCGACCACATATCGTGGGGCGGCCTAAATCCTGCTTGGTGACCGTGCGACGCTGAGTCTTCATGCGGCAGCGAGTATTCACGAAGAGCCCGGTGCGGGAAAACTGCACGCCGGGATCTGTGCGGGGGCTGTCGGGTAACCGGCAGTCCTGCCGCGATCTAACGGGGTAAAAACCGTGGTTCTTTGTGCCTGCGATATTGCTTGACAGGATGGAACCCCTTCTATAAGCTCCGCGCATCGAGGTATTCCCTCTTGTTCGGCTATTGAGATTAGCATCTCAAAGCGAGCGACAAGCCAGTTGCGATCCACAATCGCAACGAGATTCACAAATCGTCTGCCAACGTGCGGTAGTCAGGTGCATGGTCTGCAAGCTTCTTTTTGTACTTGA
Organism: Acidobacteriota bacterium; assembly: GCA_020200095.1. GTDB lineage: Bacteria > Acidobacteriota > Blastocatellia > Pyrinomonadales > Pyrinomonadaceae. The sequence goes on from JAIVJJ010000215.1 coordinate 444, forward strand.
AGTGCGGAACTTTGATTACCGGCTTGGTTTCAAACGGCTTTTAAGAAAGCCTCGTTTAATACTTTCGGCAACCGTCAGCGCGGCGGACAAGCGCGGGCGGGCGAGCGGCAGCATAAAAAAAGGCAGGCGGGCAATCGGCACGTTTTTGTGCGTGTCGCTGCTCTTGACGCTTTTCTGCTGGACGGGCTGGCAATCGGTCAGAGCCGACTCGAGCATCGGCAATGTCGCGGCTGGCCCAGCTCCCGTTGCCGTCGCTGTGAATCCGGTGACGAATAAAATCTATGTCGTTAATCAAACCATAATGTAAGGAAAAAAATATGATGAAAACAAATCTGAATGTTATTCGCTACTTGTTAGGAGTGGTTCTGTTACTAGGTCTTATTTTTGGGCAAAGCGGTTGGCTCATAAATTCTTCCGCCGAAAACGCGGCGGTCAAAGAAATCAACCAAAATCAGTCTCTCGAACAAGTTCAAAAATCAATCGGCAGTCTGCCCGTTTATTTTGAAGAGAATCTCGGACAGCAAAACCCCAAAGTTCGCTATCTGACACGCGGCGGCGGGACGACTATGTTTTTGACGGCAACCGAAGCCGTTTATGTGCTTCGCAGTCCCAAGTCAGGAGTCGAAAGTCCCAAATCTGAGGATGAAAATAATGAACTGCAAACTTCAAATCCCGAACCGCCTTTGGAAAGAGCGGTGGCTTTGTATATGAGGTTGGCGGACGCCAATCCGAACGCCGAATTTGTCGGACAGGAGCAATTGGCACATCTGACGAATTATTTCAAAGGCTCGGATTCGCACCAATGGCAGACCGGGATCAAAAAGGCGGGCGAGATACAATATGATTTTATGGTTGCGCCGAGTGCCAATCCTAGTCAAATCGAATGGGAGATAGAAGGCGCGGAACAGGTTTCGGTTGAGGCGGACGGCAGTTTGCTGATAGAAACCGAAGTCGGGGTGATGAAACAAGGCAAGCCATTTTCGTATCAAGCGAGTTCGGATAACATTCGAGAAGAAGTCGGCAGCCGGTGGTCAGTGGTCAGACGGAACACGGTCGGCAATCAAACGACGTTTGCGGTAGGCTTTGAGATAGGCGAATATGACCGCACGAAAACGCTGGTGATAGACCCGACGGTAATGTTCAGCAGTCTGGCGTATTCAACCTTCTTAGGCGGTGGAGGCAGTGACCCAGGCAATGCAATAGCGGTTGACAGCTTGGGCAATGCGTATGTAACGGGACAAACCGATTCAACCACATTCCCGACAGTCGCGGGCGGCTTTGACAGAACCCCTAATGGCGGCTTTGACGCATTCGCCACCAAACTGAACGCGACGGGTTCGGCTCTCACTTATTCCACCTTTCTCGGCGGGAGCGACGCCGATGAAGGCAGAGGCATCGCGGTTGACTCGACGGGAAATGCTTATCTGACGGGCTTCACAGATGACGGCGCGACCGATTATCCGACGACAGCAGGGGCATTTGACACAACCCATAACGGCAACACTGACGCATTCGCCACCAAACTGAATACGACGGGTTCGGCTCTGATTTATTCCACCTTTCTCGGCGGAAGCAGCCACGATTTTGGCTTGGGCATCGCGGTTGACTCGGCGGGAAATGCTTATCTGACGGGCAGAACAGATGATGGCACGACCGATTATCCGACCACCGCAGGGGCATTTGACACTACCCATAACGGCGGCGGTGACGCATTCGTCACCAAACTGAATGCGACGGGTTCGGCTCTCACTTATTCCACCTTTCTCGGCGGGAGTGTTTTCGATGGGGGCAGAGGCATCGTG
>JAIVJJ010000082.1 GCA_020200095.1 Acidobacteriota bacterium
TGATAACATCCAGATGGAGATCGAATTGATAGCGCCGATAGCGATGGAGAAAGGACTCAGGTTTGCTATTCGAGAAGGCGGACGAACCGTCGGCGCTGGTACTGTCTCCGATATCGTCGAATAAACAAAAATTATGTTGAACGAAAAAATCCGCATTAAGTTAAAAGCATACGACCATCGTGTCTTAGACCAATCAACGGTTGAAATTGTCGAAACGGCGAAACGAACGGGCGCTAGAATTGCGGGACCGATTCCGCTTCCGACTATCAAAAACAAATGGACGGTTTTGCGTTCGCCGCATGTTGATAAAAAGTCACGCGAGCAGTTTGAAATCAGAACGCACAAACGTTTAATGGATATTCTTGACCCTACGGCAGAAACAGTTGACGCCTTAATGAGATTGGATTTGCCTGCTGGTGTTGATGTAGAAATTAAAGCATTCGGTAAAAGCTAGTTGTTAGTCGTTTGTCCTTTGCCCTTTGCTTTCAGGCATTGGCAAAAACTAAGGACAAATGACAAAGGACTAAGGACTAAAAGATATGGTTAACGGAATCATCGGTAGAAAATTAGGAATGACGCAACTTTTTGCGGAAGATGGCACGGTAACGCCTGTAACCGTTATCAAAGCAGGACCTTGCGTTGTCGTACAAACAAAAACCGCAAGCGGTAAAGACGGCTACAACGCCGTCCAACTCGGATTTGTCGAAGACAAACCTATCAGGTTGAAAAATGTTTCAAAACCGATGCGCGGGCATTTTGAAAAAACTGGAGGTGGTGTTCCGCCAACCAGAATTTTAAAAGAAATTCGTTTGAAAGATGTACCGGAGGCAAATATCGGTGACCAAGTAAAAGCAGATGTTTTCGCCGATGGTGATACGGTCGAGGTAATCGGGACATCGAAAGGTCGAGGCTTTGCCGGAACGATTAAACGTCATAATTTTAGTCGCGGTCCCGAATCACACGGTTCGATGAGTGTTCGCGCACCAGGTTCAATTGGTCAATCGGCTTACCCTTCGCGCGTCATCAAAGGAACTCGTTCGTCCGGACATATGGGAGACGCTCGGGTAACGGTCAAAGGTTTGAGCGTGGCAAAAGTTGATATTGAAAATAATCTTTTAATGGTCAAAGGCGCTGTGCCGGGTGCGACAGGAAGTTTGGTTGTAGTTAAAAAAGCGAGTTAACAGTGAGTGATGAAAGGTGAATGAAAAACTCATCACTCATCACTCACAACTCAAATGGAGTGAAATTATGCCTACCGCAAAGGTTCGCAATTTAAAAAATACGGATGTCGGTGACATCGAACTTTCCGATGCCGTTTTCGGTGTCGAACTGAATGAATCGTTAATTCACGCGGCAGTGAGAAACTATCTGGCAAATCGCCGGCAGGGAACTTCTGCTACGAAAACTCGCGGAAACGTTTCGGGTTCAGGCAGAAAACTTTGGAAGCAAAAGGGAACGGGTCGCGCTCGAATCGCGTCTTTGCGTTCGCCATTATGGAAGGGCGGCGGCAACGTTCATGGTCCGCAGCCGCGTGATTGGTCATATAAAATGCCGAAGAAAATGCGGCGCGGCGCATTGCGCTCTGCTTTGTCGGAGAGATTGCGCGAAGGGAATTTGATAATCATTGACGATTTCAGTTTCAACAATCCAAAAACCAAAGAATTTCTCGGCTTAATGTCAGAATTGGGTTTTGGCGATAAGAAAAAGCAAATCAAAACTTTGATTGTAGATTCATTAGACAATTCAAATTTGGTTTTAGCTTCACGTAATGTGCAGAAAACAAAAGTTACCAATAGTTACGGTCTAAATGTTTACGATTTGATTTACCACGAAAAACTTTTGATTTCCAAAACGGCGATTGAAGAATTGAGTCATATGCTTGACCCACACAGAGAAAAGCAAGCCGTAGAAGAGGAGGCGACTGTATAATGGCAGAACTTGGTATTTGGGAAATTTTAAAGTCACCTGTCGTTACTGAAAAAAGCGTGCTTTTGAAAGAGGCGTCAAGCGATGATCAAGAAGTCGGGCAAGTTTTAACTTTTCGCGTTAACCGCAAAGCCGATAAAGAAGAAATCAAAAAAGCGGTTGAAGAAATTTTTGGCGTCAAGGTCGCTAAAGTCCGAACAGTTCATTACGAAGGCAAAATGAAGAAACGCGGGCGCTTTGAAGGTCGTCGCGCGAATTGGAAAAAAGCGTATATCACGCTTAGGAAAGGCGAGCCGCATGTTGATTATGCGGAAGCCATTTAATTGCAGATTGCGAAATGCGAATTTCAATTGGTGATTAGCATCGAAACAATCTGTCTTGAAAAATTGACGCGGCGCGAGAAAGCAAATTTTGTTTCACAAAATCCGCAAACCGCATTCCGAAATTGAAAAATGGGAATTAAAAGATTAAAACCGACATCGCCCGCGCGTCGTTACCAAACATATCTGACGCGCGATGAACTGACGCCGAATGCAAAGCCGGAGAAGTCCTTGCTCGAGCCGAAAAAGCGAATTTCAGGACGTAATAGCGACGGTCGCATAACTGTTCGTCGGCGCGGTGGAGGACACAAGCGTTTTTACCGGATAATTGATTTTAGGCGCAATAAAATCGGCATTCCAGGTCGTGTTACACAAATCGAATATGACCCGAATCGTTCAGCGCACATCGCTCTTATCACATATTTAGACGGTGAAAAACGCTATATTATCGCGCCGGTCGGTTTGAAAGTAGGCGGAACGGTTATGAGCGGCGCGGAAGCGGATATTTTACCGGGAAATACTCTGCCGATTAGAAATATTCCGCTCGGTACTGAAGTTCATAACATCGAACTTCGTCCTGGAAAAGGCGGGCAGCTTGCGCGTTCGGCAGGAGTATTTGCACAAGTGGTTGCTAAAGAAGGCGATTACGCGCAGCTTAGAATGCCATCCGGTGAAGTTCGCCGAGTTCCTGTGGTTTGCACGGCAACTATCGGACAGGTGGGGAATCCCGAACACGAAAACGTCAGTTTAGGTAAAGCGGGAAGAAATCGCTGGAAAGGTTTGCGTCCGAAAGTTCGCGGCGTGGCTATGAATCCGGTTGACCATCCGCACGGCGGCGGCGAAGGTAAAACTTCCGGCGGTCGCCATCCGGTAACGCCTTGGGGACAACCGACGCGCGGTTACAAAACCAGACGTAATAAACGCACGCAAAATATGATTGTGCGCGACAGAAGGAGAAAGTAATTTCAAATCTCAAATTCCATATTTCAAATTTGGAATCTGAAATCTGAAATCCGAAATTTTAGCTATGCCACGTTCATTAAAAAAAGGACCATTTGTTGATTTGAGCGTTCAGAAAATTCTGAAACGTATATTAGAAGGCGGAAACAAACCGCAGGCGATTAAAACCTGGTCACGCCGTTCAACCATCACGCCCGATATGGTCGGTTTAACCTTCGGCGTTCATAATGGTAAACGTCATATTCCAGTTTATGTAACGGAAAATATGGTCGGACACAAACTCGGAGAATTTTCGCCAACGCGGATGTTTAAAGGACATCCGGGAACAAAAGCGGAGAAATCTGCTAAGAGAAAATAATTTAGTGGTGAACTGTGAACGGTGAGTGATTAGTTAAAATCGAAAACTCACCACTCACCACTCACCACTTATCACTAAATAGTATGGAAGCGATAGCAAAAACAAGACATTTGAAAGGTTCACCCCGCAAGGCGCGGCTCGTGATTGATCTGATACGCGGGCGCAATGTTTCGCAAGCCTTGGCGATTTTAAGATTTACTAATAAAAGAGCGGCAGACCCGATTGCCAAATGTTTGCGTTCGGCGGTTGCCAATGCGACTTATCTGGCAGAACAGCAAAACATTGCTATTGACCCAGAAGGTTTGTGGGTGAAAACGTGCTTTGTTGATATGGGAGTGCACAAAAATCGCCGCCGAATGCGTCCTGCGCCGCAAGGACGCGCTTTTCGCGAGCAGCGTCATTATTGCCATTTGACAATTTTGGTTTCGAGCGACGAGATGACGCAAAAGAACAAGAAAAATTTGAAGGCAAAAACGCGGAACGCAGACGGCGGAAAAACCGAAGTTGTCGAAACGAAAGCTCCGACAAAAACAAAGACAACAAAGAAAGCTAAAAACGTCGGTGAAGTAACGGAAAAGAAATCGAAAAGGGCGAAACAGGAAACTTCACAATCGGAGATAAAAGAAACTAAAAAGGTGAAAGTCACGAAGCCAAAAGTTGAAGAAACGAGCGACGTTGAAACGGTAAAAACGGAAACGCTGAAAGCTGACAAGCCGGCAAAATCCGAAACGAAAAAAGCTAAAGATTCAGCGGAGTCGGGTGACATTTTAGAAACTGAATCACCGAAAGCGACAAAGGCTTCAAAAGCAGTAGAGAAAGAGGACAAAAAAGGAACCGCGGAAGCGTCTGACGTAAAAGACGTTAAGTCGCAGACAACCGCAGAAAGACACGAAACAAAGCAAGCCGACGAACGCCAGCTTGATGAAAACGATATTTTAGAAAGGCAGTAAAAATTTTTATGGGACAAAAAGTTCATCCATACGGCTTTCGAGTCGGATACAACAAAGATTGGCACTCGCACTGGTATGCTAAAAGAGAATTTGCTGAGTATTTGGCGGAAGATTTAAATTTGAAACGCGATTTAAAAAAGCGTTTTATGGGCGCGGGCGTTTCGCATATTGATGTTGAACGCGCAGCCAATCGGTTGAAAATTATTATTTATACATCGCGTCCCGGAATTATCATCGGACGCAAAGGTTCTGAGATAGAAAAACTTAAAGAAGATTTTTCGAAGAAAACCGGACGCGAAGTAATGATTTCGATTCAGGAAATTCGCCAGCCCGAATTAAACGCGCAGTTGCAGGCGGAAAAAATCGCGCAGCAACTCGAAAAACGTATCGCCTTTCGTCGCGCGATGAAAAAGACGATGGAAGAAACGAATCGTTTCGGAGCGCAGGGAATCAAAGTGATGATTGCCGGACGTTTGAATGGTGCGGAAATTGCCCGTACCGAATGGTCTTTAGAAGGACGCCTTCCGCTTCACACTTTACGCGCCGACATTGATTATGGTTTTGCCGAAGCGTTGACAACATTTGGAATTATCGGCGTTAAAGTTTGGATTTATCGCGGCGAGATTCTCGACCCGAACGCTTCGATGGCGCGCGGAACGACAACCGACCCGATAAATGAAGTTAAGGTTGATAGAAATGCGCGTCGTGGTGACGGTCGCCGTCCGCCGAGAGACCGCGACAGAGGAGACAACAGAGGCGGCGGTAGAGGCGGTAGATAAATT
>JAIVJJ010000453.1 GCA_020200095.1 Acidobacteriota bacterium
TTCCAAACGTCGCGCTCATCGGGCGCGACATTAAAATCACCGCACAAAAGCACATCTGAATTAACGTCGCAAGTTTCGTCGAAAAATTTTCTCAGGCGTTGCAGCCAATCGAGTTTGAACGTAAATTTATCCGTCCATAACTCGGTTCCGTTTGGAATGTATGTGTTGACGATCCGAACGTTTTTGATTGTGCCGGCAATCAATCGCTTTGGCGCGTCTTCATCGTCATCGGGAAAATTTTTCTGAATGTCTTTGATTTCGTGTTTCGATAAAATCGCTACACCGTTATAGGATTTTTGCCCGAAAAAAGCGATGTTATAACCGGCGTTTTCAATTGATTCAAAAGGAAATTTTTCGTCAACCGTTTTTGTTTCCTGCAAGCATAAAACGTCTGTTTCGGTTGTTTTGAGCCAATCTAAAACTTGTTCGAGCCGGATTGTAATTGAATTTACGTTCCAGGTTGCGATTTTCATATTAAAACGAAAAAAGAAATTTTCCGCAAAAGGTGTAAAAGACGCAAGGAAAGATTAAAGAAACATAAAATTTTCGGTCCAAAGCCTTGGTTTTTATCTAAGTGTCTTGTTTTCCTTTGCTAAGTTGGTGTTTTTGCGGGAAATTCCTTTTAAGGAATTTCTTTCCCAGAAAATCCCGTCCACAAAACCTTGAATCGTTTTGTCTTTTTCAGCTAACTCCAAACGCTTTTCCGCCAACAGACAATAATTTTCGTCGCGTTCGATGCCGGTGAAATTGCGGTTTAATTTTTTTGCTACAACAGCCGTTGTACCGCTTCCGGCGAACGGATCAAGAATCGAATCGTTTTCATTTGTACTTGCCAGAATAATTTTCGCTAAAAGTTTTTCCGGCTTTTGCGTCGGATGCGCCGTATTTTCGGGCATTGACCAAAACGGAACGGTCAAATCTGTCCATAAATTTGACGGAGAAGTAAGACGAAAATTTCCGTCTGCGGATTGTTCCCAATCTTTTGGCTTGCCGTCTTCTATGTAAGGCGCGATAACCTTTCGCTTAATTTTTACTGCTTCAGCGTTAAAAACATATTTGTCAGAAACGGTAAAAAACCAGATGTCTTCCGCAGCGTTTTTCCAATTTGCTTTCGCGCCGCGCCCCTTTTCGCGTTCCCAAGTGATGCGGTTTCGAAGTTTGAAATGCTTCATTCCGATACTTTGAATTGCGCTTGAAGAACGCCAATCGCCGCAAATGTAGATTGAAGCAGTTGGTTTTAACAGCCGAACAG
>JAIVJJ010000454.1 GCA_020200095.1 Acidobacteriota bacterium
CGCCCTTTCTTTAAAAAGTTCCTCCGTATCTGGATCGCGGGAGAAAGGAATGCCAAAATATTCGCTGTTAAGTATTTGATCAACTCTCCAACCCTTTACTTTTTCGGGCTTGTTTTCAATCTTAATCTCGTTATCAACTTTATGGATAACGGCGAAATTGGCTGACGGCATTGACTGAACCATTAAAGGGCTGTGAGCTGTCGCAATGAACTGCGTTCGCTTAAACACACTCGCCAACATTCGCATAATTCTCCACTGCCAAAGCGGGTGAAGGTGCAGGTCAATTTCATCAATAATGACGACGGCTGGCTGCTCTAGAGGTTTGGAGCTTTTCGGGTAACGGTTGAAAAGACGCCACGATAAATCCAGCACCCACGCGAGCGTCGTTTTGTAGCCGAGACTTAGATCCGAAAGCGGCACGGAAAGATCATTTGTTCGCAGTTTAACCCGACTTTCTTTAAGCTGACCCTCTTCTAATTTCGGCGCTTCAATCTCGATAACATCAACGCTATTTACCTCATCGGGTAAAACGGCTGCAATAGCTTGTTTGAATGTTTCTAACAAACGCTCTTCCGTGCTTTTCTTGTCTGTCCCTTTTTTATCGTTTTTGTCGCTACTGAATTTGTTGCGTCTATACTTTTTATTGGTGGCGGCATAATGGAGTTTTGTTAACCGTTCTTCAGCATCATACAATTCCGTAACGTCCGAAAGCCGCCTGGCTAGAGGGTCTTCAAGTTCGCTGTTGGTAACATTTTGGAAACCCATCTGACGGTTGGCACCGTATGCGACAATAAAAGGTTCGAAAAATTCATTTTTCAATTTTTTCTCGATGTTCGTCCGAGTTTGCTCGAAATTTTCAAGCAAACCCTTTTCATCGAAAATAACTTTAATTTTAGTTCTGATATTTTTACCAGTCGGCACGGCATCGAAGACCAAATCGTTTTCTTGACAAACTTCAGCCGACATTACTATTTCAGAGCCGCCATCTATTTTTAAGAGCCTCTCTAGTATGTCATTTTCTTCCTCCGGCAGTGCTGAGCCGAGAACGCCTTTACTCAGAGGTGAGAGCGGATCTGAAGATTCGCTCCCTTTGTCAAATATTAATACAGGTCTCATCCATACCAGACACTGTAGGAGAGTCGTTTTGCCGACGCCGTTGTCTCCGAGAATAAGAGTCCACTGCGCTAATTCACCTTTTTCATTAGTCAAATCCAACCGCTGTCTTTCTCCGAAACAGCGGACATTTTCAAGC
>JAIVJJ010000455.1 GCA_020200095.1 Acidobacteriota bacterium
GAACACTGATTTTCGTTCCGGCATTTATGTGGCTGTGGGGCGTGCAGGATGATGTTTCAAATCATCGCATCCGTTATACGAAAAAACAGATTGTCGAAAGATTGGAAAAAGCGGGCTTTGAAATCGAACGAGCGACTTACGCAAACTGGACTTTTTTCGCGCCGATTTTAGGCGGTCGAACTTTAATGAAAATTACGGGCATCAAACCCGAATCAGAAAACAACGTCAACGTCTCCGCGCTCAACGGCGTGTTCGGAAAACTCTTCGGCGCGGAAAGATTCTGGCTCAAAAATTTCGATTTCCCGTTCGGCGTTTCGATTGTGATTGTGGCGAAGAAAAATTTATCCACGAACTCACGCGAAGAAAACACGAAAAAGAACTTATTGTAATCTTCGTGTCGCTTAGTGGTTAAAATTTTATTAAATCACTTATTTTGGTCATACAACGACAGTCCTAAACCGAACTTGGCAGCAGCGCGGCGCAAAGCCATAGATTCCGCGTTGCTCGACGAATTTCCATAGCTTTCCAAATCTTCATCTTCCTGTCCGGTCGCTTCCCGATAAATGATGCCTTCCAAACTTGGAATGGAAAGTCTGACGGTTAAAATCAATTTCCCGGCAACCGAATCAATCGAGCGAATTTCATAACACCAGCCGGGAGCGAAATGGTCGAGATATTTTACTGCGTCGTGCCACGCTAGATAAATTATTTCCTTGCCGCCTTGCCGCCGTTTGCGGAGATGTTTTTGAGCAATCGGCTTTGACAAATCTTTGACGATTTCGCGGATTGAACGCAAATCGGTTTTAGTTTCGTTAATTTGATTTTCGATTGTTTCAAGTTCGGTTGTTGCTTGTGTCGCCATTTTACAAAAATAACCTCACGGAAGAATTTCGTTTCACAGATGAAACATTAGCATTTTAGTTTATCCAAATCAAACAATTGCAATTTTAAATTGCTGTTCAGAGAGATTAGTGAATTCCGACTTTACTCGTAGCATCCCAAATTATTGAATAAACAAAAACTGCCAGACCGAAAAAAGATTGCCATCTGGGTAATGAAGAAAGTGCGAACACAAGAGTCAGAAAAGAACTTACAATACTAACAAGGCTTAAATTACCTAAAATCACATCCGAGTAAAAAGTCTGTTGAATGCTCATCGAAGTGCTGGAAATCAAAAACACAAATGCGAAAAAAACGCATATCCATTTTCTAATATCTTTATTCATATATAAACTCACATTAAACC
>JAIVJJ010000244.1 GCA_020200095.1 Acidobacteriota bacterium
AAACCGCCATTATGCGATAACGGGTTAAACTGTCAGGCAGTTTTACATCAACAACTGCTTTTCCGTTTGAATCGGTTTTGACCGACGGCAGGAATAAAGCCAAAGCGTCAAAATTTGTGCGTTGTTTGATTGATTCGTCAATTTGCTGTTTTCCCTTTTCATCAACTCTTATAATTTCATTGTCGCTTGACGCATCCGCCGCGCTCATTTCTGATTTCATTGCAGCTCTTGGAGCAGACATTGGAAGCGATGACATAGTTCTTGTATTAACTACTCCACCGCTAATTACTGTTGGAGGTGGTGGCGGCGGTTTCACATCTTCAGGATTTCCCAACAAAACGTCTTTCCGCGAATGATAATCCGTCGTGCCTGTTCCGCGCTGCGTGTAAAAAACATCGAGCGGATTTCCGATGCGGTAATTCGTCAAAGCCAAAACGCTTTCGTCCACGACGACGACCGCGACTTCGCTGTTTGAAACCGGCTCGCCCGCATTGTCTTTGACTTCGACATCAATTTTCGTCGCGCCGCCCGGCTCGATTGTTTTCGCCTGCGGTTCAGCCGAAACGGTTAATTTGCGCGAAGCCGTCGAGATTGTCAGATTTATATTTCCGCTCGCAAACGCCGGACGCTTCGCCAATTTCGCGTCGGTTTCGCCCGCGTCGTTTGTGCGCGGACTTGCGCCGACCAAATCAATTTGCGCGTAAACATTCGGCAGATATTTTTCTTCGAGCGGAACGCGCAAAATCGTCGAAGATTCCTTCATCGAAAACCGTTCGGTTTTAACAATCCCGTCGCGCCGCAAAGTCAAAACGCCTTCCGCCGGAACGAACGGCGAGATAACCAAAAGTTCAGCCGTTTCGCCTGCCTGAAAATCTTTTTTGTTCGGAATAATCTGTGCTTCTTCCTGCTCGACATTGCGCTTCGGCGGCGTTTTTCCGCCTGGAACCCAAATTGTCAACTCGCTTTCGTTCGGACGTTCCTTATCGTCAAGAACCCGAGCCGTAATCGTATATCGCCCGCCTTGTTTCGCCGCGAAAGTGCATTTCATCGGATTTTCGGAAGATTTTATATTGCAAGTCTGCTCGTCTAAAACTTCTTCCTTCCACTCACCTTTATCAAAAATCCAATCCTTCAATCGCGCCTTTATTTCAACATCGCGGTTGGTAATCAATTTACCGTCAATGTCGGTTACGATTGATTCGATTTCAATATTTTCGCCTTTCTGGACAAACGTGCGCGAAGATTTTATTCCGACATACAAATCCGCCGGATGAACGAGCAGATTTGTCGAACTCGACCAAGTTTGACGATTGACATCTTGAACGGCGGCGGAAGCCGAAACATTATAAGGACGCGGCGGATTGACCGATTCAAAATCAATTTTCAAAAGATGTTTCCCGCTCGCGTCGGTTACGCCTTTGAAAGTCTGCGTCGAATCGTTTCCGTTGTAACCGTCGTAATCGCGCCACCAGGGAATCCAAGTTCCAAATGTGTAATCCGAACGATTCGGCGGCGTGTAGTTCGTCGGCGTCGCCGTTACTGTCCAATTTACATCGGCGTTTGCAAGTCCGCCGCCGGCAAAATATTTGGCTTGGCGTTGTCGGGCAATTTAAATTTAAAATCGAACGCGCCGAAAGCGTTTAGATTTGCCGCGCCTTTGCCGATTTCGTTGCCGCGCGAATCGTAAACCGTATAGCTCAAACCACTCGCTTTATCGGCAACCGCGGCAATGTCGCCGAGTTTTCCGGCTTCGTAAACGCGAATGTAGCCTTTGACGGAAATTTCCTCTTTCGGGCGATACATTTTCCGGTCGTCAAAAACAAACCAGCGCAAGCTGTCAATTTCCGGTTTTTTATACCAATTTCCTTCCTGCTGCCAGTAATAATCGGTGTTTTCCGGCAAAAACGCGACATCTTTTCCGCGCCGCGCAATCAAAAGATTTTGCTCTTTGGCTTGCGAGTCCGGCAAAGGCAAGCGCAAAATTCCGTTCGCGCCGGTTTGATTCGTCTGCGCCGCTTCGATTGTTTCGGTGGCGATTTCCTCGCCGTTTGCGTCAACCGCGCTCGGACCTTTCGCAACAGTTTCAGAACTTCCCCAATTCCAAAGCCATTCAAACCAAGATTGTTCGTTGTTCGTTGTTCGTTGTTCGTCGTTTGCCGACCGCTGACCGCTGACCGCTTTCCCGTTCGGATAAATCGAAAGCTCGACGCCGCTTAAAGGTTTTCCGGTTTTCAGTTCCGTCGCAAAGCCGACTAATTCCCGATTGTCAACAAAAGCGTCAAGCCCGATTTCCGTCGCCTGCGCCCAAGTAAAAATTCTTGCGCGGTCATAATTATTGCGTTTTACAGTCGGCTCAACGTCAACAATTACATTGCCGAAACCGCCGTTTAACGCTTCCGACAAATCAATGCGCGTTTCAACCATCTCGTCCGGCTTGTTTTCGATTGGGACGATTTTATCGGAAATCAATTTTCCGGGAATCGTCGGTTTTTGCGTTCTATCATCGTAATTTATTCTTCGGACATATTCCTGAAACTGTTTCCAATCCGTCGGCTGAACACTGTAAAGACGGACTTTTACATTCGCGTAATTAGTTGTGTAAATCGAATAAACAGGCTTTGCGGTCGGGTCTAAAACGACCATATTTCCGCCCTGCGAGTAAAGATTTGCTTCCGCCGCGCCGACGTTAAAAACGGCTGTCGCGGGTTTGTCTAAAGTTTGTCCGAAAATGTCTTTGAGCGCGTTTGAAACGGTAACTCGATAAGTTGTCCGCCCTTTTTTATAACCTTGAACTGAAATCGTGTTTCCGCTCGGAACAATTCGTAAACCTTCTGCGCTTGGCTCGATTTTAACAAGCGATTTGTCAAAAGTTTTTTCGTCAATCGGATTGGAAAATCGCAATTCAAAAGACTCTTGCGGCTCGCAAGTTTTTTTGTTTTCATCATAACCGCAATAGCTTTTGACAAACTTCATCGCGCCGTAAGTTCTAAAAGAAAAACTTTGCGTTTCGGTTGTCGTCAAAGGTCCTTCGGCTGACGGCGTTCCTTTTTCAATGACGACAGAAATTTGCGCGTCGGCGGGCAAGGCGTTATCGATTAAACCATCGGAATTTACGGCGCGAAACGCGAGCCAGCGATTCGGTTGCGCTTGTTTTGCGTAATAAGAAACGCTCGTGTCTTTTTCGATTTCTTCTTGTGTCGCAAGGCGAATCGGAATTTTTCTGCCGTTTGATGAAACGGAAATTGTTTTGATAACTTCGTTCGGATTTATCGCTTGGTCAAACGAAATGAAAATTATCGCATCGCGGCGCGTAACTTGATTGTTTGGAATCATCATTTCGACTTTCGGCGGCGGCGTTGTAAAAGTCCAAACGACATCTTTCTGCAAAACTTGTCCGGTCGCGGATTTTGTTCCGGCGGGAATTCGCGCCGTAAATTTCGTCGCCTTCCGAAAGCGTTTCGCGGCGTCGAACATCAAAGTTTTCGTTCCCAACCAGTGCCATTTTCCTTCCGGCTGCGGCGAGATTTGAATCGGTGCGGTTTGCGCGGCTTCTTCCTGCGAAGTTACCGAAACCATCGGCTGCGAAAACGTAACATTTAAATCCGGCGCGAGTTTGACCGCGCCTTCCGGCGAAAAACGCACGACTTCTAAATTTTGATTGTTGTTGATTTTCGGTGTGCCGCGCTCTTCGCCTGCGGGAAATTTTACGGGAATCATTTTGCCGGTTTTCGGCGCGGGCAAACTTCCCTGCCGCTTGGCAAAATCGCTCTGGTCGTCTTTGTCGGTTTTTATCTGCGGCAGGCGTTTTAAAAGATTTCCCGTCTCATTTTCCGACAGCGGATTTGTCGCGGCGGGCAACTGCTTCTCGCGCGTCTCCGCGCCCGCTTCGCCTTCGCTCAAGCGAAACTGCAAACCGTTTGGCAATACTTGATTCATAGTCGTTGTCTTAGCTTTTCCGCGAATGGTCTGTGCATTTGCCTGTAAATTTAATTGTACTCCGACGGGTGCAATCAATCCGAGATAAACGTTTATTATCAATATCAAAGAAACCAGTCTTTTCATTTTGTTAAATATCCTCGCCGCTGCCTCTTTGAGAACGCAACCGAACAAAAGGTTGTTTTTCAGCCTTTCTTTCCGTTCTAAATTTTCTTCTCAATTCAGCTTTTTATGCTTTAAAAGAGCCTTTCTCCATTGGGTGAACGCAATGGAAGATTAATTCTTGCAAAACGAAGGTTATTAATTTAACGTGAAGACACAAATTTAAGACTAGGCAAAATGTGAAAAAGACAAAAAGGTTAAAAGATGATTTTTTAAGGAGGTAATGAAACAAATTGCTGAAATAACCGAAGTTATAAAAAGAAGTGTTACTTTAATTACTTTAGCAACACTTCTTTTTATTCGAATTGTTTAAGGAATGTAAGCGTTTGGAATAGGTTTATCATTAGCGGTTCCGAAAGCAATTCCCGGAAAGCCTGTGTGCTTCTCTGGATATACAAAATTCCATCTCTGAAAACTGCAGTATCAGCTTTGCCGTCGTCATCGTAGTCAGCCTAAACAGGCAAATCAGTTCTAAATCCGAACTGAACACCTGTGAATACATTGGTTGATTGTGGTAGATATCAAACGCTATTTGCTGGTCGATTTGAAGTTCTAGGCGCAAGCCGCTTATCCTCGAAAGAATAAAGTCCTGCGCCTTTTTGGTCAATGAAAACCGCAGAAATCACTGTAGATTGCAGCGGCGTGGCGTCAGGTAATGGAGAAACACATAGTTTGCCACGCTGCGCCCGGATGATTGTCCGGCGGTGATGTCAAGTGGGAAATGTACTCCGCCATAAACGCCATAAACCGTAAGTGTATTGGCTAGTAAAAGTCGTTTCGAGCGCATCGTGATACGCCATAAAAACCAGCGCGAAAAGACGCGCGTTTTCGACCGTCGAATTGTTGCGGGTGAGAGCCATTGAGCGAACGACATTAAACATCAAACCGTCACTGACCGGCGGATTTGCCCACAGTATCGCGGTCAAAGTCTGGTCGGCAGTGCGCGTCGTGCTAGTTACCGAACCAAGTTTATTTTTCACCAATCTTCTTAACCAATCAAAGATTTACCTTCACGACATTAACGATTTTAATGACAAAAGCTGAAGAATCTCTGATTCTCCTTCCGTCAGACGACCAAACGGGAAAATTATCCGCGCCGAGATTGTTTGTCAGACAGACTTGATTGCTGCTGTCATTGTTCATCACATAAATTTCCTAATTGCCGTCGCGGTTGCTGGCAAATGCAATTTTCCCATTAGCGCGAATCGTCGACGCCACAATCGTTACTGTTGAGCCGAAAAGGATCAATGCGAGAAGCGTCAAAACCAACCTCGAAATTTTACGGGCAATATTAGTTCTCAAAATGTTTCACCACCCTTTTATCGTTCAAAGTGTAAACTGAGTGCGCCTGGATGAGTTGAATCAAAGACAATCTCGTGTCCATCGCGGTACCTGTTCGGTCTTGAATCATCGCTTGCCGTATTTAGTCCCGGAACGAGTTGTGCCAGACCGAAATTCAGACTAGAGGCAAAGTAAAGCATAAACTTTACTTTGCCTTTTATTCTTTTGTGATTCCGCAATTTCTTTCTGCAGTCGAGCTCACCACTACGGCACATTTAAGTTAAAATACACGAGTCCGCACCGGGAAATTGCAATTTACCGGATTCGGAGCATCAATCCGGAATGCCCCGCCGGGAGGCACGTCGAAGTAGGTTGCCCATAGCTCAAGATTTTCGGTTTGACTTTCGTTGCGGGCTATGTGCACGTGACCTTGTCCACTGTCAACAAATGCTTGACCAGCCGTGTAGGTGCGAAGCGTGCAGTTCTCGTCATAGAAGGACATTTGACCAGACTTTATCAGCACAACCACTGGTCCGGGGTGGCTGTGCCAACCAGTGTTCCCGCCGGCTGCAATGACGATTTGCTGCATCACCGTTTCCCGTGCGTTATTTACATTAATAACCTCGTTGGTAAGACCCCTGATCGTGAGTTGGAGGTCGGTCGGATCCGCAAAACTTGCCCTGGCGAAAACGGGCGCGCTCAGGATATTGAATGACGGCGTTAAGACAGCCGCGATGGCTACTGTTGAGAACGTAGCAACGATTGCCGCCACTGCCAATTGCCGACCTTTGATGACGGCGGTAATCTTTTTTACAGCGCAGAGCGCACGTGAAAATGCAACCGAGCGACTGAGAACCTTTAAGCGATTGTTAGAGTTTAAGTTTTTCATAATTTTTCTCCTTATTTTTTATTGAGAGAAATTTTCCCCTCTATTTATTAGCGCGACATTTTTGGAAAACACAGGTCAAAATAATTTGAAAAATTTGACTTTTTGGTAAAAAGGGCATATTTTCGTCATTAAAAACAAGTTGCTCACAACATCAACGAGATTTGATAATGGCGAATAAGTCGCGTCCGGCAAGCGAGATAACGGAAATGTTACGCAATTGGAGCGACAATCATCGCGACGATTCGGCGGATGCTCTGCTCAAACTCGTTTATGACGAATTGCGCCGGCAGGCGCATCGTTATCTGCAAAAAGAACGTAGCGGACATACGCTCCAAACCACTGCTCTGGTTCACGAGGCGTATCTCAAACTCATCAACCAAAAAAAAGTTTCGTGGGAAAGCCGTTCGCATTTTTTCGGTGTTGCCGCCACGATGATGCGGCGCATTTTGATTGATTACGCGAAAAACAAACATCGCGCCCAGCGCGGCGGTGTGCACAGCGATTTGCCGCTTGAAAATGCTTTGACGATCAGCGTCAGCGAAACCGATTTTGATTTGCTCGCGCTCGACGAAGCCTTAAACCGGCTCGCCGCAAAGGAAGCGCATCTTGCCAAAATCGTCGAACTCAGATTTTTCAGCGGCTTGGATGTCGTCGAAACGGCGGAAGTTTTGGGCGTTTCCGAATCAACCGTCAAACGCGATTGGCAAATGGCAAAGGCTTGGCTTCACCGCGAATTGACGAAGTAAAAAAGAAAGGGAGAAGAGGAGAATTTTTCAGTCGGTAGTAGCATTTGACGAAATAAATTTGAACTGTTTTTTCCGAAAATGCCGCGCTAATAGTTAGAGGGTTGTGTGAACGGTCAAAAAAATGGCAGACAAAAATTGGCAAAAGGTGAGAAAGATTTTTGACGATGCCTTGCATCAAAAGCCCGAAGAACGCGCAAGATTTGTCAATGAAGTTTGCGGCGGCGATAAAATTCTGCTTGCCGAAGTCGAATCGCTTTTGTCATCGCTCGGCAGTGCCGACAGTTTTATGGAAACGCCTGCCGTCGCCGGAATTGCGGACGTGATTGAAGCCGAAACCAAACATCTCGAAACGGGCAAGTGTTTCGGGCATTATGAAATTATCGAACAAATCGGCGCGGGTGGAATGGGCGAAGTTTATCTTGCCAAAGACAAAAAACTTGACCGCCAAGTTGCCGTCAAAATTCTCAACGAAAAATTCAGTCGAGACGAATCGAATCTCAATCGTTTTATTCAGGAAGCGAAAGCCGCGTCCGCGCTAAATCATCCGAACATTCTGGTCATTCACGAAATCGGCGAATCCGATGAAACGTATTACATTGTCAGCGAGTTTATTAAAGGCAAAACTTTGCGCGAGATTTTCAAAGTAAAATCTTTGAAACTGTCGGAAGTTTTGGACATTTCAATTCAAATCACCAATGCGCTCTGCACGGCGCACGAAGCGCATCTGGTTCACCGCGACATCAAACCGGAAAACATTATGCTTCGCCCAGACGGTTATGTGAAGATTCTGGATTTCGGCTTGGCAAAACTGGTCGAGCAGAAAAACAAATCTTTTATCGGCTTGGAACAATCAACCGCCAAGCAGAATCAGACGGCGAAAGGCGTGATAATGGGAACAGTCAACTATATGTCGCCCGAACAGGCGAAAGGCGAGCGGGTTGACGAGCGGACGGATATTTTCAGTTTCGGCGTGTTGGTTTATGAAATGCTTGCCGGACGAACGCCGTTTGCGGGTGATTCCCTTTCGGAAACTTTTGCGAATTTGATAAATGCCGAACCGCAGCCGCTTTCGCGCTTTTCATCAAAAGTGCCTGACGAATTGCAGCGCATCGTTGCCAAAATGCTGCGTAAAAACAAAGACGAGCGTTATCAAACGATGAAGGACGTTCTCACAGCTTTGAAAGATTTGCGGGAAAATCTAACGCTCGATGAAAAATTGGAACGCTCGGCTTCACCCAAAAGCGAAAACGCAACCGCCGTTTTGCAAGCGACAACGGGCAACGCGAACAAGCAAACCGCCGAAACGCAAAACAATTTTTCGCAGACAATCAGACGGCATAAACCGCTTGCCGCGTTTGCGCTCGTGGCATTACTCATCGGCGCAATCGGTCTTGGCTATTATTTTTTCTACGCGGGAAAAACGGCTTCGGGCGCGGATGGCAAAAAATCAATTGCAGTTCTTCCATTAAAACCGATCAACGCGGCTAACCGCGATGAGATTTACGAAATCGGGATTGCCGATTCTTTGATTCTCAAAATCGGTTTGATGAAGGTATTCGTCGTCCGACCTTTGAGCGCGATTCGCAAATACGCGGACATCAATCAAGACGCGCTTGCCGCCGGGCGCGAGCAGCAGGTTGATTACGTTCTCGCGTCGAATTATCAATTGGCGGGCGGGCGCATTCGCATCACCGCACAGCTTTTTAACGTGGCGAGCAGTCAGATTGAAGAAACTTATAAAAGCGAAAAGGACGCGGGCGACGTTTTTGCGATGCAGGACGCGATTGCGGGCGAGGTCGGAAACGTTTTACAGGCGCGGTTTGCTGTCGCGTCGAGCAGCGCGGCGGCAAACCGCGGCACGACGAATGAAGAAGCCTATCGGCTCTATTTGCAAGCGATGTATTTGGTGGACAAAGAAAACCCAACTGAATCAAAACGGGCGATAGAACTCTTTGACCAGGCTCTGGTGCTAGACCCGAATTATGCTAAAGCGTGGGCTAACAAGGCTCGCGCTCATTGCCATTTCGCGCATACGGGCGGCAGCTCGCCCGATGCGGAGTTTGCCAAAGCCAAGCCTGCCATTGAATGGGCGTTTGCGCTCGACAATAATCTCGCGGAGGCTCACGCGGTTCTCGGCATCATCACAACTGACTATGATTGGGATTTTGCCGAAGGCAAAAAACAATTCTTACAGGCAATCGAGCTTGCCCCGAATTCTGACATCTTTTATCGCTGGTATGCCAACCGATTAGCCTCGCAGGGACGCTCCGATGAAGCCGTCGCAATGGCTAAAACCGCCATTGATATTAATCCCAATTACGTTGTTCATCAGATTCATTACGGGCGAGTTCTCTATTTCGCACGGCGATACGACGATGCCATCGCGCAGCTAAACCGGGTGGTCGAAATGGATTCAGCCAGTCCCTCTGTTTATTTCTTCCTTTGGCGCTCCTTTCACAAGAAAGGAGATTACCCGCGAGCCTACGAATCTTTTATGAGGTTTCAGCAGTTAATCAAAACGAAAGACGACGCGCTGAAAAGCTATGAAACTGCTTACGCGAAAAGCGGCTGGCAGGACGTTTTGCTCAAGAATCTGGAAATTCTCAAAGCTACCAACGCGAGTGCCTACCATATAGCCGCGCTGATGGCTCTCTTGGGTCAGCATGACGAGGCATTCCGTTATCTTGACGACGCCGTGAAGAATCGTTCGTTAGAGATTCCCAGTATCATCGGAGATCCAAGTCTCGATTCTCTGCGCGGCGATCCGCGCTACGATGAATTGGTCAGGCGCGTCGGTATTCCGCAATGAGAGTTTTGAATTGACGAGATGAACAGTATTAACTTTTAAGTTTCAAACTGATTTGAAAGTTGAAACTTGAAACAAAAAAGATGGCAGACAAAAATTGGCAAAGGGTGAGAGAAATTTTTGACGATGCATTGCGCCGCCAATCCGAAGAACGCGCAAGATTTGTTCTAGAAGCCTGCGGCGATGATAAAACTCTGCTCGCATGAGCGTTTCGGATTCGCGCGTTAAGAAACGCTTCGTCAACATGCGTTTCGAGATGGGCATTATGTTGACTCATTCCTGATGGCTCGTTTTCGCCCTTCTGATGAAGTAATTTGATGCTACACTCCTATCAAAAGCGGTACTTTTCAACTTCCTTTGTTCAACTAAAAATAGTGGATTGCAAATCTTGTAATGCTATACTTATAATTGTCTCAAAAATACCCCTCTTGAGATAATTATAATACGCTCTGGGAGTTTAGCACACAATAGGCACACAAAAAGAAAAGGGCAACTTTTACAGTTGCCCTAAATTATTGATTTAATGGTACACCCGGCATGATTCGAACATGCGCCTCTATTATTTCAATAATGTTTTACTCAAGAAGCGTTGTTGTGTTCGTTCACGATGACAATTAGCGCAAACTACATCGCATTTATCAATTTCTCGTTTCAAAACGCTTAACGTTACTCTTCCAAGAGAATTTAGTCCGAATTCTTTTATCTCGTCTTCACGGTGGTCAAAATCCATTACGTAATACGGATATTTTACGCCGCAATCAGCACAGGGACGGTCTTTCATGTTTCTGACGTAATCCCGTCGTTTATGAAAAGAACGCAAATTTTTTTCCAGATATTGTTGTTTATTTCTAGCATAGTGACTTTTCGTTAATTCTTTTCCACATTCACGACAATAGGAAAGTCGTATTTTCTTAGTTACGTTACGAAAATTGAATTCGGCAATAGATTTTGTGGTATGACACTTTGTGCAAGTTGCTGTTATCTCAATTTCAGACGACGTTTTCATATAAACATTATAGCGTACATGAAAAATGACCGCTAAAAGCAGTCATTTTGAGATTTAATACACCCGGGAAGATTCGAACTTCCGACCCCATGATTCGTAGTCATGTACTCTATCCAGCTGAGCTACGGGTGCGTAAAGCAAGTTTTAAGACTACAAATCTTGCGCTTTTGTGTCAAGCATAATTAATGGAAAACAGAAAATTGAAGACTACAAATTGTTTTCATTTCTCAGTTCTCACTTCGCAAAATAACCCGGACGCGTTTTTGAAATAAGCTCGGGATTATTGACCTCGATTTTTATCGCCCGCCATTTGCCGTCGCGCCGGTTATTTTTCGGTTCGTACTCGATGGTGTAAAGCGCCCGCAAATCCGCCGCGACAGCAGCATATAATTTACCCATTTCTTCCAGACGATTGATTGTGTTAAGCGTTCCGCCGGTTCTTTGCGCCAGAATTTGCAGGCGATTTCTGGCTGCGGAAAACATCGCAATTTGAATCGGCGTCGGGTCGGCGAGTTTTGCCGGATCACCCGTCGGCAAGGCAAGCGGATAAATCGTTACGCCTTGCGCGTCGGAGCGGTTCAAAACACGGTTTAAAACATCGTTTGTTTCAGGTTTAATAGCGGTCGGAATTTCACTTTCCTTTAAATTTTGCAGCAGATTGCGGTCTGCGTCGCGCACGGGCGTATCAACGCCGTCGGTTAAAACGATTATCGCTTTGCGCCGCTTTCCTTCTTTTGCAAGTTTTTCGAGCGCGAAATCGAGTGCTTTATAAAGTTGTGTTTTGCCTCGCCCATTGGCAACATTTATTGAGTTGGCGATATATTTTCGATTGTTTGTAAAATCGTTCAGAAGATTAACCTTGTCGTAAAACTCTACAACAGCAACACGGTCTTCAGGCGCGAGCGCGTCAACGAAGCGAAATGCGGATTGCCGAATTGTTTCACGAAAGCCGAGCGTCGAACCTGACATATCGAGAATCATTACGACACTGAACGGAGCAACCGTCGGTTGAAATCGCGCTATATCTTGTTTTACCCCGTCCTCATAAAGCGTGAAATTTTCCTTGTTTAAACTTGTAATCGGTCGCCCTTTTGCGTCAACCACGCCGACGTTCAGCCGCACAATCGAAGAATCAACCTTAATGATGTCGTCATCTTGCGCCGCAACCGACAGAAAACCGAATAATAAAATTAGAAATAATAAAAAAGTTTTTTGATAGCTCATAACACGATTTACTCAATCAGACGCTAATAATCGTAATGCGGTTGCATAAAGCTCGGTCGCAAATTTATCTTAACATTAAAGGATTTATGGTTTATAATGACTCACAGCCCAAAAACAAATTAGGTGAAGCAACGCTTAAATTTAATCTTTGTTTTTCAAGCCTCTGTCGGTTAAAGGGGAAAGATTATGCTCTATAAACCAAAATTTTGTTGTCATTGCGGCGAGAAAATCGAGCGCGTTGATTGGGGATTATTGGTAAGTCGGCGTTTTTGCGAGCTTTGCGAAACGCAAAATAAAATTTATGATTGGTTACCTCGCCTTTTAGTTGGAATCGGGCTTTTTTTCGGCATTATCGGTCTTGGGTTTTATTGGCAAAAACCGGAAAAACCTCTTAACGTCGCAACGCAGCAAATTGTCAGCAACAAAACGCAAAGTAATAAAAATCCGGCGAATCAAAATGATTCTTTGCAACTTTCAGAAAGCGGAAACGTGCAGGATTTAGAGAAAACACAGCAGAATACTTCTGCAAATCAGCTTCTGGCAAAAGCGCAAGCGGTTGCCCTAAAACAGAAAGCGCAGCAACAGGCACAAACAAAACCGATTGAAAATCAGCCGTCGAGTATGCAGAAACCAACTTATTTCTGCGGCGCGCAAACGAAAAAAGGAACACCTTGCTCGCGGCGAGTTAAAGGTGGCGGTCGGTGCTTCCAGCACGTCGGACAACCGGCAATTTTACCGCCTGAAAAATTAATCGCCAGTCAGTAATTTATAAGAATTCGCCGCCTTAGCTTATAAAATTTACATTAAAAATTTAGGCAATAAACCGTCGGATAAAGATTTTTGATATACTTTTCGCTTCGAGCGTTTTTGTAATAAATAAAGAACAAATTGAATTTTACCGAGAACCGAGTTCTAATAGGTAAAGATAATGAAACCACTGTCGCCTAACACTTTGCTGCAAAATCGTTACTTAATTGTCCATTTAATCGGCAAGGGCGGAATGGGCGAAGTTTACCTGGCGGTTGACCAGCGGCTCGGCAGCGCGATTGCGTTAAAGCGTACATTTTTCTCAGACGACGAAACATTTGGTAGTGCTTTTGAACGCGAAGCTCGAACTCTGGCGCGTCTTCGCCATCCGGTTCTGCCGAAAGTAAGTGACCATTTTACCGAAAATGATATGCAGTATCTGGCAATGGAACATATCGCCGGAGAAGATTTATCTGAACGCCTCGAGAGTAATAAAAAACCTTTTCCTGTTGATTGGGTTCTTTTCTGGGCTGACCAGCTGCTTGATGCTCTGGCTTATCTGCACTCGCACGAACCGCCGATTATTCACCGCGATATAAAGCCGCAAAACTTAAAATTAACCGACGAAAATCATATTGTTTTGCTTGACTTCGGACTTGCCAAAAATTCGTTTGGCGTAACTCGGATAACAACTGCGGGAAGCGTTACGGGTTTTACACCCCATTACGCTCCGATGGAACAGATTCGTGGCAGCGGAACTGACGCCCGAAGCGATATTTACTCGCTTTCCACAACGCTTTACCAAATCCTGACAAACACCGTTCCGCCTGATTCATTAACCCGTGCCGATGCCATTATAAACAATTGGGCAGACCCGATTAGACCGATAAACGAAATAAACCCAGAAGTTTCAAAATCAATCTCTGACGTAATCTTAAAGGGAATGTCAATCAGCCAGGAACAGCGATATGCGGGCGCCAGGCAAATGCAAACAGCTTTGCGCGATGCGTATGCACGTCGGCAAACAGAGGCGAGCGAGCCAACCGCTGCATTTAGCACACAAAATTCGACGCTGGTTTTGCAATCACAAAAAGGTTCGGAGTTTAATGCTCCTCCGCCGATTATCAGCCAAGTTCCCGTAACCGATCTGCAATCGCACTTTTCATCAAGCAGTTCAAATGCGGCTTTACAAAATGATTTTAATACGGGCGAAACGTCTCAAAAACAGTTCAGTCTAAAAACAAAAGTTTCCCGCACGGATTCCTCTCCAGTTATAACTTCCGGGCAGCGAATAAATTCTTCGGCGAAAACTTATTCACCCGAGACAATTATTCCCTCAATTTCTTTTGATAACCAGAACGGCGAAGCGAATTCAAATCAAACGCGAGCAGTGACAAAGTTTGACTCAACTCCACAAGCACAGACAGGTGGTTTTAACTCCACTACAAACAGAAGCGGTAATTATCAACAATCAGAAAAAGTTCGTTCACAGTTCCCTGTTCAGCCGACGCAGACAAAGCCTAAAGGCAAGTTTTTGGTAATTGTTGGAGGTTTAAGCACATTACTTCTCCTAACAATCGGAATCGGTTGGTATATGTTCGGCGTTTCAGCAAACACAAAAACTGAAATAATCACGCCGCTGCCGACACCGGAAGTCGTTACAAATACAAACCTTTCAACTGAAAGCCAGACGGCGAATTCAAACACAAACAGTCAAATCAATGAACAGCCCGGCAATGCAAACACGCAAGGAACGGCAAATACCGGGAAACCTCTACAAACCGGACAGCATATTCAACCTAAAGCTACGACCTCAAAACCAACGCCGCAACCTGCTACGGTAAAAGCTCCGAAACCCAGCCCGAAACCTAAACCGAAACAAACTCCAAAAGGGGGCAGGACAGATATTCTTCAGTAATTTAGGAGAACGGATTATGACGAGAAAGATTTTTTTGGTATTAACCACATATTTTCTTTTATTGACAGCGTTTTCGGCTTTAATTGTAGAAGTCAATGCGCAGAAAAAACCAACCGATAAGGCAAAAAAATTAGCGAAACAGGCTGACCAGTTTTTTCAACAAAAAGATTATCGCAATGCGGTTAATAAATATGCCGAAGCAATTCTTATCTCTCCAAATTTCCCTGAAGCGCATTTTCGGAAAGGAGAAGCGCATAATTATCTCAAAGAGTATGACCTGTCGATTGCCGATTTGAATTTGGCTCTTGAACAAGGCTACAAACCTAATCAGGAAATTTATAAACTCCGCTGGTCTATGCATTATGAAAAAAAAGATTATGATTCGGCGTTGAAAGACGTTCAGGGAGCTCTAAAGATTGAACCGGCAAACAATATTTTGAATTTAGGTTTGGCAAACATTTATCGTTCTCAAGGTTTATACGAGGACGCGGCGAGAGTTTATAAAAAAGTTGCCGAAGCCGAGCCAAACAACCCTGATGTTCACTATTTTATGGCTCTCTCTTACTTTAAAGTCGGAGATTTTAAGGCACAGGAACTTGCCGCCTCGGGAGCAGTCAAGAGAAATACACAATTTCTTGGCGAATCTTATTATTTACTTGGTGATGCTTTGCAAAAAGGCAAAAAGTATGACGAGGCAATTCAGGCGTATCAGCAAGCGATAAAGGTTAAACCTGATATTTTTGAGATTTATAATAATCTTTCTGAAATTTACCGCAGTCAAAGTAGATATGATGAGGCGATTGCTATGGCAAAAAAAGGCTTGGACTTGTCTCCGAACAACGGAAATTTATATGTAAATTTAAGCCGAGATTACAGCTTGACTGACCGTAATGATGAAGCAATCGCCGCCGCTCAAAACGCTATTAAACTTCTTCCAAATCAATCCGCGGCTTACACAAATTTGTGCCGCGCCTATAATGATACAAAGCAGTATCAAAAAGCTGTTGACGCTTGCAATGACGCTTTACGCATTAATCCGAATGACGGAGAAACAAATTATTATATCGGTCGCGCTTATGATTTATTGAAAAAACCCGATATTGCCACCGAACATTATAAAAAAGCTGTCATTGGATTGGTTGAATACACGCGCATTAATCCTGAATACTCAGACGGTTTTTATTTGTTGGGCAACGCTCATTATGCAAATAACCAGAGAGATAAAGCCGTCGAAGCGTATAAAAAGAGTTTGCAGCTGAGTCCAAATTTTGCCAAAGCTCGCTATAATCTTGGTTATATATATTTTTTGAACAAAGATATGAACTCAGCCCGCGAGCAATATGACGCTTTGCTGAAAATTGATAAAGATTTAGCGGAAAAATTGAAACAGGCGATTGAGAAAAAATAGTGAATAACTAAAAGCGAAAAGTGAAAGATTTTAGTCGCTCACCTTTCATTTTTAGTTATTCACTTTTCACTAAATTGTTTAACCGAAAATTGATTTCGACGGAAATTCAAAACTGTTTCCCATTAAAAAATAAGCCAGATTCGGACTTTCATGTGAGCGGTCATAACCGACAAGCTCAACATATGCGCGTCCTTCGATTTCCTCGTTTTTCAATTTCCCGTTTACTTCACATGCGCCTTCCCAGTAAACAATCATCGTCGTCCCGCGCGTGTCTAGTTCCTGGTCTTGCATAACTGGCGTAACCTTCAAATCCAAATCGAATTTCGGAACTAGCAAATTCCAACCGCTCGGATAAACCGCATTTGTGTGCGGACTTTTCCAATAACCGGTCGGCTCAATTGTAAAATCTTTGTTTGAAAGCGGCGTGAATTCACCGTTTTCGTCAACAAATGTTCCGCTCGAAAAATCTGAAATTCCGCCTGAACTGTCACGGAGTTGGTAACACATTAACTCGCAACCGTTTTCAAGCTGAACGGAAAACCAATCCCAGCCTTTTTGTCTTTCCGTCGGTGTCCAGGTTCCAAATTCCCTATCCATCCACGCTGAACCGTCAAAATGTTCGGTTTCGCCATTCCAGATAATATCGCCTTCCATTTCCATTCGGGTATAAGAAAAATAGCGCGAGGCTTCACCTTCGTCTTTGAAAGAAACGCCGTTTTTTGCCTTGCCGTTTAAAATCGGTTTTTTGGTTGGTTTCAAAGTCGCTTCGAAAACGACATCGCTTCCGATTGTTGCGCGAAGAATATGCGCTCCCTGCGATTCGCGCAGAGACCAATCGCCGAGCCGCAAATGAAAATGATTTTCGCTCGCTGACGCGGGCAAATCAAAAAATCCATTAGCGCTTTTTCGATGCGCGTAACGAAATTTCTTCGCGTCCGAGTCGGTTACGGCAAAATGCGCGAAATAAATCGGGTTGCCGAAAAGACGAAGTGGAATGACGGAAAATTTATCCAAATCCGTTCGCCGTTTGAAAAAGACCAATTCAAACCCGAAGTGCTTGCCCGAAGCCGTTCGCCCGTGTCCGGTGTAATACCACCATTCGGTTTGCACGCCCGCGTGCGCGTAAAGGTCGCGCGGAAGTCTGACCGGCTCGTGTTCCGTTCCGTCGCGCAAAGTTTCCGCTTTTCCAACAAAAATATCCGTTGCTACTTCAAAAAAATCCGTCGCCTGTTTTTCAAAAGTTTTTAATAAATCTTTAATGTTATCCTGCAAAGTATTAGTTTCACCCATCCTTGTTCTTCCTTACTTTGATTATTAAAAATGTTCTTCCTTTCAATAATATAAATAATCGTGCCTGTCGGCAATAGGCTGTAATTTTAAATTACAAATTAAAAATTACAGATTCCAAATTGAAATCTGAAATCTCGAATTTGGAATCTGGAATACTAAAATTTAGAAAAATTATTTTTTGCGCTGTTTCGTATGAGTGTCAACATTTACGCTCTGAATTTTAAAGATAACGCGTACGGTTTCCGAGCGTTGGTCGAGATTTGCTGGAACAAACGGTGCATAATCAGAGTCGTTTTTCAAAGCCTCTTCAAGTTCCCGAACGGCTCGAAGGTCGCTTGAAGGCTCGACAACTTCGGCAATTTGCGCAAGACCGTTGCCGAAAACATCCGCTACGACAACAACTTCGTCATCTTTCATTTTTCCGCGCACAAACGATTTAGTCAGCGCAACCAAAGCGCCGTGCGGGTTGATGCTTGGCGAATCGTTTGAAACCGAAAGACGCGCGGCGGCAAAATCAGCCGCATTTAATTCAAATTCATTCGTGTTCCTTTTTGGATTTGCATTAGCAAGAAGAACACTCGATTTGGTAAACGGTTCAGACTTTGCTAAATCTATGTTTCGCTGTGTGTTATTTGTCGCGGAGAGCAAACTCCACAAAAGCGTAAATCCCAAAAGCAAAGATGCAATCGTTCCTACGCTGTAAGGCATAAAGCGCATTTGCAGCCATTCACGAAAATTTCTTATTTGCGGAAACGCCGATTCTGGCGGGCTTGATTTTATTTCCCGCGCAACTTTGCTTCTTAACGAAATTAATAATTCATTCGGCACTTCTGGACGCTGCAAGACGCGCAAATTATTGCGCAAAGATTGAAAATCAGCTAATTTTTGTCGGCACACAGGACAACGCCGCAAATGTTCTTCAACAATAGCGCGTTCATCGCCCGTCAAAATATCGTCAAGATAAATCGAAAGATTAAATTGTAAATTTTCACACTTCATTTTTAATGGAGATGTCAGAGGTTAGATATCAGAGGTTAGTTCTTTGTTTTACTAACACCTAAGCTCCAACATCTAATCTCTGTCTTGTGAATGACTGACTGACCCCGGCTGTTTTCCTGCGAGCGGAAAACAACGCTTTGTTCGGTTTCAAGCCCTGATTGGCAATTTCTGCGTTTTCGACCTTTTCGTTGTGTTGTTGGTCTGTTTTCAAATAAAAGCCAAACACGCCTTTTTGCCTTTCAAAAACTCGCTCCGAAGTTCTTCGTCACCTTGACCTTCTCGTTGGCACCGATTTTGGTTAATTAAAATAGTGAAACCGGGGCGAGTCAATCATCCACAATCGAGTCTAGTGAGTCTAGCGAGTAGAGAGCCAAAAATTCCAGTTGACTCAAGACTCTATGGACTCGCCAGACCCTAGACTTTTCAAATATCTCTTAACTTCCTTCTCAACTCCTCGCGTCCGCGAGCAATACGCGATTTTACCGTTCCGATATTTATCTCCAATGCAACGGCGATTTCTTCGTAACTCAAACCTTCAATGTCGCATAAAACAACGACTTCACGAAAAATTTCCGGTAATTCCTTCAAGGCGCGACTTAAAACTTTTTCGCGCTCGCGTTGAATAATCGTTTCTTCCGGGTTAGCCGCGACGCTCGAAAAAGTTTCGCCTAAAGTGATTTCGGTTTGTCCGAAAGGCGCGTCCAGAGAAACTGTTTTCTCGCGCCATCGGCGTTTCCACCAGCGAAAACGATTGCGAGATTCGTTAATGGCAATCCGAAAAAGCCACGTTTTCAAATCCGCTTCGCCGCGAAAATTTTTTACCGCTTTAAAGACACGTAAAAAAGTTTCTTGCGTCAAATCTCCGGCTTCTTCTGCGTCTTCCGTGATGCGAAAAAGCAAAGCGTAAATATCACCCGCATACCGCGTGACAAGGGTATCGAAAGCATTCGCATCGCCGTCCTTTAATTTTTCAATGAACTCGGTTTCAACCGTCGAGCAAACAGAAGCAGAATTTGCCGCCAGTGCGACATTAGTTAATTCTTCCTCGTCAAAGGAGATTGACTTGCCGAAGAACATTTTCCGCCTTTTTCCTTCCCGTATAACAGGTAATTTCAAACTGTTCATTCACCGGTTTCCCGCGAACTATTCTATTAGACACCAATTTTTTGAAATTGTTCCCGAAAAAAAGAAATTTTTAGAATTGTTCGTTTTATCCATATACTTCCGTCTTTTGCCTTGTTCCTGCTTGCCCTTAGCTTGCTTTTACGATAAATTGACTCTTTCACAAAAATACAAAAAACTTACTTGTCAGATTATATAACGATCAAACTAAAAATAATTGCAAAAAAATGGCTAGAAAAAAAAGACAAATTCCCGAACAATTTCGAGCGCCCGTTCAACCTGATAAACCAAAGGTGGTTTATCAAGACAATATTCAAACCAACGTCAACAGAAAAGTAGAAGATTTCGGCAGAAGGTTTGAAGGAAGAGGCAAGAATCTTCTTTACGGACTTGCAGCGCTTGCTGTTCTGGCAACATTAATCGGTATTTTTTATATTTGGAATCGTCGTTCGGATGCGGCGGCGCTAACCGCGCTCGGCAAAGCAATCGAAACTTCGCAAGCACAGGTTTCTTCATCGCCGCCGCCGCCGACTTTTACAGGCAAAACCTTTAAAACTGAAAGAGAACGCTCAGATGCTGCCATCGCGGAGTTTCAAGCCGTCGCAGATAAATACGGAAGTCCGGTCAGAGAAAAGGCAAGATATTTTATTGCCGTTAATCGCCTAAGAATTGACCGCGCCGCGGCAATCCCGGAACTAGAAGAATTATCGAAAACGAACGGTGAAGTCGGAACACTCTCCAAATTCGCCCTTGCGCAAGCAAAAACAGACGACGGAAAATTGGATGAAGCCGCCGGATTGTATCAGCAGCTTCTTAGTTTGGAAAATCCGATTCTGGCTAAGGAAACAATCAATTTTGAGTTGGCAAATATTTACGATAAACAAGGTAAAAAAGCTGAAGCCGCCGATATTTTCTTCAACATTGCCAAAACTGGCAGCGAAGCTAAAGATTTAGAAGGCAAGCCGATTCCGATGTCGCAAACCGCCCGCGAAGCCAAAGAAAAACTTGAGAAACTCGACCCTGACAGGGCAAGAGAAATAATAGAACCTGAAACTCCGTCAGCAGCGGACGGTTCGCCTTTTGGAATGTAATTTTCAGTTTTTGGTAGTCAGTGGTCAGTTGTAAAATCGTAAATTTTCTTTTAATACAAAAATTTCTCTCAATTCAGAGTTCATTTTTTATAACTCAAAAACTTGCTTTCTTGCCGCGTTCCGATTGATTCTTACAAGGAATAAATTCTTTAGTGGTTACTGAAAAAGCCAAAAACTTCCCACTAACTACTTACCATTTACCACTAATTAAATAATTTGATACGATTGTAGCGGCTTGACGAAAAATTTTGGGTCAAGCCGTTTTAGTTTATGGAATCACTTACGGATTTTCTCTATCAATTAAAGGATTTTTTAAATCCAAAATTTATTATTGATTATTTGCTTAACTTGCTCGGAATATATGTATATTTCGGCTTGTTTTTTATCATCTTTGCTGAAACGGGTTTAGCAATCGGTTTTTTTCTTCCAGGAGATTCGCTTCTGGTTGTGTCGGGACTTTTCGCGGCGGCGGGAAAACTAAATATCGCGCTGGTTTTAATAGCTTTCTTTCTCGGTTCAATAATCGGCGACAGCACCGGTTATTGGACGGGAAGAACAATGGGCAAGAGACTCTTCAATCG
>JAIVJJ010000331.1 GCA_020200095.1 Acidobacteriota bacterium
GGCAGTAGGCAGCATCGCCTGCTGCTCGTCAGACATGTATGTGAAACCTGAAAATATTAACAGGTTCGCCGCGAAGACGCCGAGCAACGCGAAGCCGCGTAACGAGTCCACAAACTCCACACGGTCAGCGGGGCGAGTTAGGGTGTTTGATGGTTGCATATGCTCCTCGATCTCTATCATCTAGCTGCCGTCTAACGGCGGAGATGACGTGGGGCAAAACCGCCACACGCAAGTTTAGGTAAAAAGACCCGTTGATAACAAAGTCGCTGTTTCGCCCTCACGTCCATTGATTTGTTAGGCACGTCTTGATTATCACCACATTACTTTGTTCCCTTTCTCTTTACAAGAAGAAAAATCGGGTAGCTAACCGCCAACGCCGCAATTGCATAAAGGCTGTCGCTCGGATTGCTGACGATGTATCCAACGAATATGGTGAAACTGATTAGTAATAGAATAAGCGGCGTAAACGGATAACCCCAAGTCCGATACGGGCGCGGCAAATCCGGTTCACGGCGGCGCAGAATGAAAAGCGAGCCAATCAGCAAAATGTTGATTGTGATGGCGAAAAACTCGGAGATTGCCAGCAGCTTCTCGAATGTTCCGATTGAAGCCAGAACGATTGCCGGTAAAGCCGTAAAAACCAGAGCAAAGACAGGCGTTCCGCCCTTGTTCACTTTGGCGGCACTGTTTAAAAACATTCCGTCGCGCCCCAATGCAAAAACGACTCGCGGAACGAACATCAGAAGAGCGTTGATGATGCCGATTATCGAAAGCAGGGCAAGCGCTGTTAAAATTTGTCCACTCCGCTCTCCCAAAATTAAACTCATCGCGTCGGCTGCCGCGAATTTTGAAGCCGCAAGCTGCGGGACGGGCAAAACATAAAGCAAAGCCAGATTGACCAACAGATAAATGATGATAATCAGGAAAACTCCGCCAAACAGCGAGCGCGGAATATTGCGCGTCGGGTCGCGGTCTTCTTCGGCAAAAAAAACAACCGCGTTCCAACCGGCGTAAGTTCCAAGCACGAGTTGAAAAGCCAAGATAAAAGCGACAAAGGATGCGAAATAGCCGTCAGGCGCAGGCGAAACCGTTTGCTCCGTGTTTGAAAAATCGTTCTGCCCGCCAAAAATAAAACAAGCAGCGACAAAGCCGAGCAGAGCAAGTGCCTTTAACAAACTCGTCAGTTTTTGCGTCTGGCTTCCCGTCCGCAGCCCAATCCAATTCAAAGCCGTCAGCAAGATTAAAATAGAAACGGAAAATATCACGACACCGTTTGAAAGAGTCGGCGCGAAAAGCGCGACGGCATATTCGCCGAAAACAATCGCCATATAACCGAGAGCCAAAGCGTTAAGAATCCAAGTGCTATAACCGACGACAAATCCACCGTAATTGCCATAAGCGCGTCGGGCATAAAGGTAATCACCGCCAGCTTTCGGCAACATTGTCGCTAGTTCCGCCGTAAAATTTGCGCCGAGCAGCGCGTAAGCTCCCCCAAGCAGCCAAACCAGAATGATGAGCCAAACTGAGCCAAGCTGTGCGGCAACCGCGCCCGGCGAGCGAAGAATCCCGACTCCAATAGTTCCGCCGATGACTACCGCAACGCCAAAACCTACTCCGAGTATCCGAAGCAGTTTATCTTTCTGTACCAAGCGTGATTCAGTAGCAGTTTTCATACGGATTGTTCACCAAAGCTACGAGATACGAAGTGCCTAACGGTTGAGATTGCGTGGGCAAAAACACACGCAATCTGGCAAACCATTCAACGTAGCTGTTTTTGTCTCACGTCCAATGACTCGTTCGGGGGCGCGTTCATTAAGGACTTCTTTCTTCTTGCTCTTGCGTCGTTTGTTCCAATTTTTAATGTTTTTTGTTTTCAGTTTCGAGTGAGCCGCGGCAAACGAGCAGCGCACCCGTTTTGGTTTCCAAAGAATGAATCTCGCCCGCTTCCGTCAGCCGGAAAATCTCGCGGGCGGTTGTCTGCAAAAGCGCGGCGGCTTCATTCGGCGCAAGCATCACGGTTTCCGCCGCGCATCGTTCGCACCAAGCGATTTTTAATTTCTGCCGCCAACGCACCGTCGTGCGCTGAAATGTTTCAACCGTGATGACGGTTTTTTCTGTTCGACGATTCATTTGTTCTTCGCAAAACGGTCATCTTTCGTTGTCAATCAAAGAGTAAAAAACAGCCGTCCGGTTAAATGTTTTGCTTTACGGATTTTGTAAAGTTCCGCGTTCACTTTTCGGTTTTTCGACCTCGACTTGAATTCGATTTTGTTCGGCGAATTTGTCCTGGCGAATTCCCGTTACCTGCCACGAAACTTCAACACGCGGTTTGTCGGTTTTGATTTTGAACTGATTGCCTTTGATTTTCTCCGCTACTATTGCTTGAGCAAATTGTCCGATAACCGTTAGTTGATAACGAAAATCGCGGTTGAGCGCATCGAAATAAGACGGCAGAGCGATAACCGCTTCGCCGCGTCCGTCGGTGGTCGCCGTGCCGTTATAGATGTTCATCATATCGGGCGATTCGACAAACGAATGCGACAGATATTTATTTTTTGGGTCAAGCGGATGGTCAATCCGAAACGAGCCGCCGCCTTTTGTGAGCATTCCCGTTACGCGCACATTGCCGGAAAAATCACCTGCCAGCGCTGTGCCGAATTGTGAAATGCCGCGCACGGCTGAATCATTCGGGTCGGTGCTGGTCGTAATGCCGTTGACTCCGATTTTGCCGCCGCCGTTGACACCGATGCCGTTTTGACTTTGACCCTGCACACCTCGTCCCGTTCCGTTATTGATGCCTCTGATAGCTGAATTAGGATTGTCAAACGTGCCGACAACTAAAAACTTCGATACTATACTCGGCGTTGTGCCGATAGCGATTTGTCCATTGGCATCTTCGGTAATCACCGAATCGCCAATTCGGTCGCTGTCAATCCATTTGGCGATTTGCCCGCTGGTGCCGCTGCCTCTAACCTTTTCATCAACCTTTCCGGCTGATTTTGTTTCCCATCCAAAACCGACGCTGATTGTTACCAATAACATCAGCCCAACCAAACAATATATCAATCTTTTCAACATAATATTTTCTCCTTATTTATATTGGCAAACTTTCGTTTGCGGGTTTAATACACTGTAATTTAAGTTCTTTAACATTTTGTCTGCGTTCAGAGTCCAACCTGTAGGTTGGACTCTGAACGATTATCGAATACCAGAAAACTTAATTTACAAACTATTTAATAGCCGCACTGATTTTTTCAGCGCGTCAATTTGTTCCAGTTGCAAAGACAACAATCACTGCCGTCATTCGATTGTTTTCATTATCTCGGCGGGTCGGGTTGCGGGTCGAAGCCTTTCTCCACCGCCGGAAGGTTCAAAATCGTGCGTTCCCCTTGGCGCACGACGAGCGTTGAAACCAATCGGACCGGGCGGGCGTTGGTCGGGTCCATTTGGGCAAACACCGCGGGACTGACCCATTCGCCCATGCGCTCAGCCGCGTAATTAAATGTCGCCGCCTCGCCGCCGTCGAGTTCGATTTCACGCGAAACGCGGCGCACAAAGCGCAAGCGAACAGGTACAGTCGGGTTTTGTTCGTAAATGTCAAAGACAACTCTCACGCGGATGCAGGGAATAATCTCCGAATCGGAAAAGCGCGGATTTTGCACCGTAATGCCCGCGGTTTGTCCCGCGCTGACGAAATGCATGCCGTAAAGCGAAAATTGGGTGCGCGTCGTTTCGTCTTGCCCGAAAGCGACGGCGGTTGAAAAAGCCAGAATGATTGCGCTGAACGCAAACGCTGTTAAGAAATTCTTTTTAATGTTCATTGTTTTTATCTCCTTTTTATTTTGTGCGGAAATGTTTGTTCGGTCTTTGGTCTTTGATTTTCGGTTTTCGATAAACCGCAATCTGATGACGCGTCCGGTTTCCGCTTTCGATTTATTGCCAAAAAAACTTTCGTCTGCGGGCGATTTTTTGTATAATCTTTTCACCGTAACAACGGCGTTCACGCCGACGCATCCGATAAATTTTTGGCGACACGGCGATTCTCCCGCAAAGCATTGCGGAAAGTCTTTAAGATTTTAGGAATTTTTTCCGAATATTTTCCGAAGCCGATAAATGCAGGAACTAAACCGACGAATTTACAGGTTTGACAACTTCCGACTCGACGCTGACAATCGGCAGTTGCGGCGCGACGATAAACCTTTGTCTTTGTCGCCGAAGGCTTTTGATTTACTTCTCACGCTGGTGGAAAACAAAGGTCGGCTGGTCGAAAAGAACGAACTTTTTACGAGCGTTTGGCAAGACCAAATCGTCGAAGAATCGAATCTGACAGTTCACATCTCGCAAATCCGCAAGGCTCTCGGCGAAACAAAACGAAATCCGCGCTTTATCGAAACCGTTCCCGGCTACGGCTATCGTTTTGTCGGCGATATTGCAGATTTGGAAGAAGAACTCGTCATCGAAACCGAAACGCTCTCGCGCATCACGATTGAAAAAGAAGAAAGTGAGAACGGGAGAACGGGAGAACGAGAAAATCAAATTGCCTTAAAACGTAATTCCTCTGCTCCTTTTCTCCCTTTCCCACTTACTAAAATTATCGCCGTCGGCGCAGTTGTGATTATCTCCATTGTCGGTATTTTTTGGTTGTCCAATCGAAATCAAAATAATAATGCGCTTGCGCCCGCCGCGCTTGCCGAAAAGCAGGCGGAAATCAAACGGCTAACAAGCAAAGGCACGGTGAACTACGGCGTTTTGTCGCCGGACGGAAAATTTTTCGCTTATACTTTTAGCGAAAGAGGCAGTCTTCAAAACAGTCTTTGGCTCGGACAAACGAGCGGTAACAGCGATGTTCAACTGCGTCCCGCCGCCGACCAAATTTACAATCCGCGCTCGTTTTCGGCTGACGGAAACTGGCTTTATTATACGCTCAGCGAACCGCGCGATTTTGATAACGGAACGCTCTTCAAAATGCCGACGCTCGGCGGCATTCCGCAAAAACTCGCGTCTGGCATCAGCGTTTATACGGTCGTTTCGCCCGACGAAAAACGAATCGCGTTTGTCCGCGCCAATCGGGAAAATAAAACGTCGTCGCTCGTCGTTGCCAACACGGACGGTTCGGACGAGCGAGAAATTGTCGCGCGTCAGGCAGGACAATCTTTAATTAGTTTTAGTTTGTCGTGGTCGCCTGACGGCGTATCGGTGGCATTCGGAGCGGAAAGCGGCAAAGACAAAAATTACGAAATTTTTGCGGCGGATGTGGCGGTTATTGGCGATTCAGGCAATAAGAGAAAGCAATATTTGGACTGCGCCCGCCGAAAATCTTGCCGCTGCCCGGCAGATAACGTTCGGTTCGTCGGGACACGAAGGTTGGTTCGGAATTGATTGGACAATGGACGGCAAAATAATTTACGTCGCCCGCATTGACCAGAGTTTGACGCTCTGGACGATGGACGCGGACGGCGAAAGCGCCAAACAAATTACGTCAGCCGGTTTTCTGGACGAGAAACCGTCGGCGACAGCGGACGGGAAATATATCGTTTTTCAATCAAACCGTTCGGGCGCGACGGAAATCTGGCGCATGGGTGTGGACGGCGCGGATTTGCGGCAAATGACTTTCGGCGGCAAAAATTCGTTTCCCCATTCCACGCCCGACGGCAAAACGGTTATTTATACGCATAACTCTAACAATGAAAATTCTGCTTGGCGCGTTTCCATCGAAGGCGGCGAAGCGGCGCAAATCGCGGACGCGGAATGTTTCAACGCCCGCGTTTCGCCCGACGGAAATTTTATCGCCTGCGGCACGCAAGAAAACGGCAAACCGAAACTCGCGGTCATCCCGATAACCGGCGGCTCGCCCGTAAAATTATTCGATGTTCCATCAACCTATAACTTCGACGGCTCGATTCGCTGGTCGCCCGACGGACGTTTTATCAATTACCGCGATTGGGCAAACGGCGTTTGGCGGCAATCAATCGGTGGCGATGCGCCTGAACTTCTCGAAGGTTTGCCCACCGAAAAACTTTATCCGTACGATTGGTCGCCCGATGGCAAACAATTCGCCTTCACCCGCGGACGCGAAGTGCGCGATGCCGTTTTGATTAGCGATTTTAGATAGATTGTTTGCGATTGTTCCGGGTTTTTTATGGTTTGAACTTGTTTTCGATAAAGATTAGTTCGAGAAGATGAACGACGTGATCTATGGTGGCAGTAGGCAGCATCGCCTGCTGCTCGTCAGACATGTATGTGAAACCTGAAAATATTAACAGGTTCGCCGCGAAGACGCCGAGCAACGCGAAGCCGCGTAACGAGTCCACAAACTCCACACG
>JAIVJJ010000083.1 GCA_020200095.1 Acidobacteriota bacterium
GGACAGACGATGTGATACATCAAAACTGAAACATTGTGGTTTTTATGAATGAACTTGCTCATTCAACCATTATAAAGCCGCAGCAAGCTGACGGGGTATTTCACCCAAAGTGAATAAAATTTTCATCCAAAAAATAAACACAGAATCAAAATTTCTCTCATCGTTTTAAAATAAACTCCAATTTTGGTTATGTGTTAGTTTCCCGAAGCACCAGCAAATTTTTTGCATTTCTTCGTCGGGCAAATCTTTCGTTTCAGTAAAAAACATCAAATTAAAAAAAGAGTATCTATGCATAATTCAATTATGAGTTAGTATTCAATAATTGTGAATTTTAAAAACTAAAACGCTAGCTGAATAAAAATTTTAGACTGTTATCGTTTTTTCTTTTTTAAACTGCCGTATTATTTTATTTTCAACATTTATTGTCTTGACATACAAGTAATTTGGCGTGTAAATTCTAGTCTTATCCGAACAAACGTGCTGATTCGGAAGCAATGCAAAAAGTTTGCGCCTTTTCTCACTTTTTTAGATATTTTATTTACAACATTTACAACGGTTGTATGCTTCCGACCTGCATAGCTTAACGGGTAATATTTGGCTTATCCGCTGCGCCAAATTACTAATTTGCCTGGAAGGGTAAAAGCGGAACGCGATTGATTTAGAAAAGTTACTATTTAGAGGGAAATAAACATAAACTCAAATGACAAACGAGGTTAATAACAATACTGAATATTCTCAGCAAGAAGAAAATTCAGTTACGGAACAAACAAATACGGAAGATTTCGGCGTAACAGCGGCTGAAACAACACCCGATTTACAGGAAACTCAACCAGCCAAAGAAGAATCGCAGGGTTCAAATGAAATGGATTTTGGAGCGATTCTCGAAAAGTTTGAGCAGGAGCAAACAACTTATCATTCTGGCGAATTAGTTCAAGGCAAGGTCGTCGGTGTATCCGACCGCGGCGTTTTAGTTGATTTTGGCTATAAATCGGAAGGCGTTGTGCCAGTTGAAGAATTTACTACACCGGAAGGCGAGGTTACGATAAAACCGGGTGATGACGTTGAAGTCGTCATCCGCAGCATTTATTCGGGCGATGCTCCGCCGATTCTCTCGCGACAAGAAGCAATAACCAGAAAGGCTTGGGAAGAAATTGAAAACGCCTTCAACAATGAGACGCCCATCACCGGTCGCGTTATCGAAAAAACCAAAGGCGGCTTGAAAGTAGATATCAATGGCGTCGAGGCGTTTCTTCCCGGTTCTCAGGTTGACTCGCGTCCGATTCGTAATCTGGATTCCTTTAAAAATCAGGAAATCGAAGCAAAAATTATAAAATTCAGCCGTAAAAGAAATAATATTGTTCTTTCGCGCAAAGCCTTAACCGACGAA
Source organism: Acidobacteriota bacterium (assembly GCA_020200095.1). Taxonomy (GTDB): domain Bacteria; phylum Acidobacteriota; class Blastocatellia; order Pyrinomonadales; family Pyrinomonadaceae. Next base: position 1,388 of record JAIVJJ010000083.1, read on the forward strand.
GTGGTCAACAAGCAAAAAGCCGAAACTTTGGGTCAGATTGAAGAAGGTTACGTGGTTGACGGAACGGTTAAAAATCTGACTGAATACGGCGCGTTTGTTGACATCGGCGGCATTGACGGGCTTATTCATGTAACGGATGTGTGACTCAAAAATTAAAGGAACAGTTTCAAGCGTCACAGATTTTGGAGCGTTTATCGAACTCGAACCCGGTGTTGAAGGATTGGTTCACGTTTCTGAAATGTCCTGGTCAAAGCGTTCAAAGAGTCCGAAAAAACTAATGAAGTCGGGCGATGAAGTCGAAGTTCAAGTTCTCGGTGTTGATACTAATGACCGACGCATCAGCCTCGGAATGAAACAGCTTCAAGAAAATCCGTGGGATACGATTGGCAGCCGTTACAAAGTGGGTATGACAGTTAACGGACGGGTTCGCAATTTAACTGATTTCGGCGCATTTGTCGAAATTGAAGAAGGAGTTGACGGGCTGGTTCACGTGTCCGACATTTCTCATTCAAAGAAAATTAAACACCCGAAAGACGTTTTGAAAAAAGATCAGCAAGTCGAAGCAATCATTACCAGTATTGATACAAGAGCACATCGGCTCTCGCTTTCGATAAAAGAGCTTACGCCGAGCGCGTGGGATTCGTTTATGGCAGATCACAAACCGGGCGATGTTGTTCGGGGAAAGATTTCGCGCTTTGCCGGATTTGGAGTATTTGTTCAGTTGGGTGAGGAACTGGAAGGTTTATGTCATATCTCAGAACTTTCCGATGACAGAGTTGAAAAACCTGAAGACGTTGTTTCGCTCGGTCAGGAAATGGATTTCAAAATTTTGCGCATTGAATCAGACGTGCAAAAAATTGGTCTTTCCGCACGCGCTGTCGGTAAAGTGGACGAACCTGCGGTTGATACAAAAATGTATACAACCGAAGCAAAAGGCGGAATGGCTTCCTTGGGCGAATTGATGAATTTGCGACGAGGCAAAGCCGCCGAACCGGAAACTCAGGAAGAAGCCAAAACTTCTAAAAAGGAGCGAAAAGCTCAAAAGGAACAGGAAAAAAACGAGCAACAAATTACTGAATCTACTCAGACAGGTAACAAAACTCCCGCAATTGAAGTTACTGAAACTTTTCAAAATGATACTCAGGCTTCCGCGGAAGTTGATCAACCACCGATTGAAACGTCTGCGGAAACTAGCGGCGAAGATGCAACTGCGGAAAATACTTTTCAAAACTTAAATGAAGCTACGGGTACTATTCAGGAATCAGAAACCGCTTTTTCCGAAACAGATCCATCTGTTTCGACCTCCGAAGACAGTGATGTAAATACCGCTAAGGAACAGAGCGCAGCCAACGAAACCGCATCTGAAAGTACGGTAGAAGCTACCGCCTTTGAAACCGATTCAACAGTACCGAATGATATAGAAGGAGAAGCGGCAAGCGCTCCTGTTGAAAACGCGCCGACCAATTCTGTTGCGGAAACGCCAACGGTAAACAGCGAAAACAACGAAAGTACAGGCGAAAGTTCGGAAGAACAATTAGATAATAATTAACTTTTTGCAGTTAAATTTAAGGTCTATAAGAGGAAAAGACAAATGACAAAAGCGGATTTAGTTGAAAAAGTCGCTAAGGAAGCAGATATGACCAAGAAAGACGCCGAACAGCTGGTTGAGATTATTTTCGAAAGTATTGTCGGAAGTCTCAATAAAGGCGAAAAGATTGAACTGCGCGGTTTCGGAAGTTTTCGCGTTCGCGAGCGCAATGCTCGCAATGGTCGCAACCCGAAAACCGGCGCGCCAGTAAGCATTCCAGCTAAGCGCGTCGCATACTTCAAGCCCGGCAAAGAACTAAAAGAAATAATCAATAAATAGTTAATAGTTGTAATTGGTGAGTATTTTTTGTTTTGCAAATAGACGTTGATAATTTACTATTCACATTTTGCAGTTAAATCAAATAATAGTGAAGAAATTTTCAACAAATACTATTTCACCGTTTTGGCTTCCGCTCTTTTATCAGGCTGCAACGAACGGTCAATCGCTTCATCCTCGACTTCCCCACCTTTGCTGATTGGAATTTCAGCCGGATTTGAATAGCGAACGCCCCGTTCTTGGCTGTTTTCGGTGGAGCCAATCAATGTTTGAATTGAATTTGGCGGCGTGTAACCCGGATAATCAACTCTTGAATGATAAATCGCTACCAGAGATTTAATCATTGACTCGCGGATTTGCGTCAATTCCCGTAAAGTCAAATCACATTCTTCAAATTGGTCGTCGCTCAAAATCGCGTCAATAATTTTCGTGACGATAAAGCGGATATTCTCCGGCGTCGGCTTGCTCAGAGAACGCGCCGCGGCTTCGCAACTGTCGGCAATCATCATAATTGCCGATTCTTTAAATTGAGGTTTTGGTCCGGGATAGCGAAATTCGTTTTCAAATACTTCTTCATCATCGCGGGCTTCGGCTTGCGCCTTTTTGAGAAAATAATGCAATGTCCGTGTACCGTGATGCTGTGGTATAAAATCAATAATTCGCGGAGGCAAGCCCATCTCTTTTGCTAGCTTCGTGCCATATGTTACGTGGCTAATAATGATTTTTGCGCTCTGCGAGGGTTTCAGACGGTCGTGCGGATTTCTGCCCGTTTGATTTTCGACATAATGTTCGGGGGCGGCGGTTTTGCCGATGTCATGATAAAGCGCACCGATACGGGCAAGTAAACCGTTTGCGCCGATAACGCGACAGGCTTCTTCAGCAAGTTGCCCGACGGCGTGAGAATGTTGGTTCGTACCAGGGGCACGCAGCGCCAATTGACCCAAAGCAGGTAAATCCGCGTTTGATAATTCGAGCAGTTTGACATCCGTTAAAATACCGAAAAAAGTTTCGCACAACGGCAAAAAAACAGCGGTAATCGAAGCAGTTATTAGTCCGCTAGCCAGACCGCAGCCGATTGCCAAGAGAACCGTGTTGAGAATAAATGGTTGTTGAGTATAACCGATTAGAGCGACCGCAACCAAGGCGCTCGATAAACCAATCAAAGCGCCCGCAATTGTTACCGATTGTCGGCTGCGATAAGGTAAATTCGGCAAGACGGAAAAATACTGCCATTATTGCCGTCTGCACCAAAACGACAAAGCCGAACAGCGCAAAAGTTTTTTGCTCGGAAAGCACAAGACGCGGAACAATTCCGCGATGCTGTATGAATTTCCACGCAACCCAGAAAAGAGCCGTGATAATTGCCAGCAATCCGAAAAAGCGATTCCACTGTCGTTTGGATGAACTGTAACTGCGAATAGCTGATATTTGCGAAAGAATGTTGCCCGTAATCGTGTCACCCTCACGCACGATTGTTTGCCCGCGTTTGAGCGAGATTTTTACCGGCTCCACCGATTTAGTCTCTGCATCGCGGGCGTTGTTTGTCGCTACGCTGTCAAAGGCAATACTCGGTTGAACAAGCGGAGCGAGAGCGGCGTTAAAGGCTTCGACCTCGGTTTCGGATAAACTTTTTATTTGTTTTAAACCGCTCTTAAGATTGTTGCGCGCTTCGGAGAGAGCTGTCATTCCGCTTTCGGGAAGTTTTACAACCAATTGCTGATTTGGTTTCTGACGATCAACCAGCGTAATCTCTTCCTGAAAATATTGCCTGTCTTGGTCGCCGTAAATTGAACCTTCCGCATTTTCGCGCAAAACTCTGGTAATGGCTTCAAGTTCATTAGGGCTAAAGCGCCGGGCAGTAAATGCTTTGCCGAGTTCCGCGCCGCCTGCTCCCGCCCACTGTACTTCTGATTTAACATTAGTTTCCGTTTGCGCGTTCGAATTGGAATTGCTGGTTTTTTTCGCTAAACTTTCCCACGCGGCGCGAAAACTCTGCACGGCTTCGTCGGCTCGTTTTGCTTCAAAGGTAAAAATTGGGCGAATGCTTTCACGAATCGTTTGTTTGATTGTTTCGGTTTCCGTCTCATCAATTACCGTAATATCAGCTGGGGAAATAATACTTTCGTGCGCAATATCGCCTTCCTTGTATTGCTCGTTAGCAATACGCAAAAAAGGATTGTTGATTAAAAAAGTAGTAATCAGGCAGAGCAGGGCAAAGCCTATCCAGAATTTTTGATTTTCAGAAAGTCTTTCTAACGGCAGCGTAGCATAATTAAATACTTTTTTACGCAGTGTTGTTAGAGTTGTTTCCAAATTTTGGATTTGCTTGCTCATTTTGATTTTGGACTTTAGACCTTAAACTAAAAACTATCTCATTTCCCAAATCTAAATTTTAATTTACAACGGCTGATTGTCGGCGACTGACGTCTGGTCGCTGTTGCAAAACTGCGCCGATTCGTTCAAGCAAAGGTTTTAGAGTTTTCGGTTGAATAGCTGAAACTGCCATACTTTCGCGGTCTTTGTCAAATAAAATGGTTCTTTCCAAAGCCTCTAAAGAAATTTTGTCAAGCAAATCCGCTTTATTAAGAACAATGAGTCGCGGAATATTATTAAGCTGAAGTTCGTGCAGAATTTTATCAACCGATTCGATATGAGCTAAGGCTTGCGGGTTTGCGGCGTCCACGACGTGAACGAGCATATCGCTGTCGCTAATTTCTTCGAGCGTGGCGCGAAAAGCCGCGACTAATGTTTCGGGCAAATCACGGATAAATCCTACCGTATCGTTAATAATAATTTCCTGTTCAACCGGCAGACGAAGCCGGCGTGATGTCGGATCAAGCGTCGCAAACATCTTTTTTTCCGCATAAACTTCGCTGTTTGTTAAAGTATTCAGCAAAGTTGATTTTCCGGCATTTGTGTAGCCGACCAGAGAAATTATGGGCACGTTATGACTCAAGCGATTTTTGCGCCGTTCCTGACGCTGACGGCTTAAATTTTCAACTTGTTTTTCAAGCTGGGTTATTTTATCACGCACACGGCGACGGTCAGTTTCGAGTTTTGTTTCGCCCGGTCCGCGCCCACCAATCCCACCAGCAAGCCGCGAAAAAGCCGAATCTTGTCCGACAATAAGACGCGGCAGAAGATATTTTAACTGTGCGAGTTCAACCTGTAATTTTCCTTCGCGGGATTGGGCGCGTTGGGCGAAAATATCCAAAATAAGCTGCGGGCGGTCAATTACTTTTAAATCAGTTGCTTCGGAAAGCGAGCGAACTTGCGTCGGTGAAAGTTCTGTATCAAAAACCAGCAAATCGGCGCCGAGGCGCATTGCGCGAATTAATAATTCTTCAAGTTTGCCGCGCCCCAGAACGGTTTTCGGGTCAATCTTGGGACGACGTTGAATTATTTTATCTAAAACAATAACGTCCGCAGAAAGCGCTAGTTCCTCAAGTTCCGCCATTGATTCTTCGGCTTCCGATATATATCCTGTTGTTACGCCGACAAGAATAACACGGTCGCGGTTTGTTTGACGATTTCGCGCCGTAAAACGATTTCGCGCCATCTCATTTTCCAGCGAATTTATAAGCGCGATAAAATTTGTGTCCAAGTGCGCTGGAATTTGCGGCTCTAAAAATTCGTAAGGTAAGGATTCTGTTTCCGCTTCGAGTTTTTCGGCAGTCGCTGGTAAAAGATGCGCAGAATGGACAAGATTTGGCAAGCCAGTCTTTTCGTCAACTCCAATTGCCGACATCAAATCAAGTCTAAGAAGCGCGAGGTCGGTTAAATCATCCTGCGTTAATTTTTCATTTGAAAGATGCGTATGCACGCAGCGCAATCCGCGAAAACGTTCCGCCGATACGCGGGCGCGACCGAAATCCGGCATCTCAATTTGTTTGGCATTGCCGACCATTACATATTCGACTTGTCCTTTGCGATTTATAAGAACGCCGACCTGTCTGCCTGTTTCAAAAGAAATTTCAGACAATTGTCGCGCTAGCTCAGGAGAGACGATTTGTTCTGGAGCGACGCGGCGCGTGGAAAGTTTTTCTATGCGCCGCAATTGATTATGTTTTAATCCTTGCGTAAATCCGTGAATATTAATGATAAAACAAAAAACCTCCAAAAATGTTTATTTAATTAATCCAAGTTGACGGTTATAACCTTTTACCGCAGAAGGCAGAGAATTCACCGAGTTTCGCTGAGATTTTCTTTCGTTACTCAACGCTTCTCTACAAAAGCTCAGCGTTCGGGCGGTGAAGTTATTCATAATTGGCTAACTGACAACTAGTATCAATTATAACAGATTACGAATTCCAAATTCCAAATTTATTATCCAAGAAGCTATACGAGGGACTTGCGAAGAATCTTTTTTCCATTGATAGCTTCACCATCAAAAAATAGTTTTGAAGAATCAAACCTTTGTGTATTTCTTGAGCTGTTTCGTTTTTGAAATTTTTCTTCTGAGAATTTGGAATTTGGAATTTATTTCAATACAATCAACAAATGCAGCCGCGCACCAAACGACAAAAGGAAGTTTTGGAATTTATAACCCGTTACATCGAAAAACACGGCTACAAGCCTTCGTATCAACAAATTGCGCGACAATTGGGCATTGCATCAAAAGCCGGAATAGCCAAACACATTAAATCATTGGAAAATCAAGGTTTAGTTACGCGCCGCAGAGAAAATGGCAGCTTTGTCTTAGAGTTAAAACCAATCAGCGCCATTGCCGAAGCGGTTTGTGAAATAGAATGGTTGGAAGTTCCAAAGACCGAGAGCTTTGTTGAGGAATGGGAAAAAAAACCGCTTTTTGTGCCGAGATTTTTGCTCGGCTTTCAGACTCCCGACAGATTGCGCGCTTACCGCGTTACTAATGATGCAATGCTCAATGAACATATTTGCGAAGGCGATGTCGCTTTGATTGAAAATCGTACTTACGCCCGCGACGGCGATATTGTTGTCGCTTTGACGCAAAACAAAAGAGCCGTTTTAAAGCAATTTTTTCGTGATGGAGCAAAGGTGGAACTTCGTCCAGCAAATCCGAACTATGTTTCAATTCTTCTTTCGGCTGATAAAGTCTCGTTATTAGGTATTGTGCGCGGCATTTTGCGTCCTTTTGATTAAAAATGTAAGCTGAATTTTCGGTCAACAATTTAATTATTTATTTTCAGATTTTTATTGTGTCAAACAACCCAACACCAAACGCCAGTTACAGCTTAACTCTGCGCGTAAAAATTCAAAACCACCCGGGAAAATTAGGCGAAATCACAACTGCTATCGGAAAAGCCGGTGGCGACATTGAAGGAATTGATATTGTTAGTGTCGGAAAAGATTTTCTGATTCGTGATATTACGGTTAACGCTTCTTCGGAAAAGCATGACGAAGAAATTGTTAAATCACTTGAAGATATTGATGGTGTGGAAATTGTTAACACTTCCGACCGCACATTTTTAATGCACCTTGGCGGAAAGATTGAAACCATTTCCAAAATACCCCTGAAAACCCGTGCCGATTTATCGATGGCTTATACGCCAGGCGTCGCTCGCGTCTGCGAGGCGATTTATCGAGACCCAGAAAAAGTCTACACTTTAACCATCAAAAAAAACACAGTTGCAGTTGTAACAGATGGAACAGCCGTTCTCGGATTGGGTGACATTGGCGCGGCTGCGGCAATGCCAGTAATGGAAGGCAAAGCGCAGCTTTTTAAAGAATTCGGCGGCGTTGATGCTTTCCCGATTTGCTTAAACACTAAAGACCCCCACGAAATTGTCCAGACAATTAAAAACATCGCTGTCGCCTTCGGCGGAATAAATTTAGAAGATATTTCCGCACCGCGCTGTTTTCAAATCGAAGACCGCCTCAAAGAAGAACTCGATATCCCGGTTTTTCACGATGACCAGCACGGAACGGCTGTTGTGGTTCTCGCCGCTCTTATAAATGCTTTGAAAATCGTCGGTAAACGAATGGAAGATATTAAACTCGTCGTCAGCGGCGTCGGCGCAGCGGGCGTTGCCTGCTCGAAAATTGTAATGGCGGCGGGCGTGAAAAACATTATCGGCTGCGACCAGAGCGGCGCGCTTTACGCCGGACGCACCGAAAATATGAATTGGGTTAAAGACTGGTATGCGCAAAACACAAATCCGAACCTTGAAAAAGGCTCAATTCATGACTGTTCTTTGTTTTCCGGGTATATTTCGAGGAGCTTTAAATTGTCGCGCCTCTCGTATCAATGAGGAAATGAAACTTGCCGCAGCTAATGCAATTGCCGGAATTATTACTGAAAACGAGTTATATGCCGATTATATTATTCCCTCGGTTTTCGACCGACGGGTTGGCGAAGCTGTTGCAAAAGAAGTTGAGGAAGCAGCTTATCAAACAGGTGTTGCGCGGCGTGAGCGCACGCGAAGCGATTCGGAGTTTTAACCTTAGCTACGACGTGGCTAATTTCATCCGACAAATTTATAACCAAGTCCGTGAACAGTATGAATAAATTGTGGGTAGCGCGGATTTTCTTCGAGTTTTTGTCTGAGCCAGGCGACGTGAACATCAACCGTGCGTGTCGAAGGCATCGCGTCATAACCCCAAACTTCGTCCAACAATTCATCTCTTTTCAAAACTTCGCCGCGATGCTCGATTAAATACTGCAAAAGTTTAAATTCCAAAGCGGAAAGCTCAATCAATTCATTTTCTTTTTTGACGACGGCACGACGAAAGTCAACTGAAACGTCGCCGAAACGAAATGATTCGGGCGAATTGTTCATAGTATTTGGTGAACGCCTGAGCAGCGCTTCGATACGTGCAAGAAGTTCAATTACTTCAAAAGGCTTGGTCAGATAATCATCCGCGCCGAGCTTTAATCCGAGAACTTTATCAATAGTTTCGCCTTTTGCCGTGAGCATTAAAATCGGTGTCGAAATCTCCTTTTGTCGCAAATCACGACAAACATCCAAACCGTTTTTCTTGGGCAGCATAACGTCCAAAATAATTAAATCAAAGGCTTCCGCCAGCGCAAAAGAAACGCCGAGTTCTCCGTCCGCCGCGCTTTTTACCTCAAAGCCTTCGCTTTGTAAACGGTCGGTCAGCGTGATAATCAAACCCTCTTCGTCCTCTACTAATAAAACTTTCATAAATTTTCAGGCGCGGATTAACAGTGATGAGGCGGATTAATACAATAAAAATAAAATTATCAAATCCGTGATTTTATTTCTTATCCGTGTTATCAGCTTCAATTCGCGACTATATTTTTCGGTTTGGCAATTCGATTGTAAATCGGCTTCCCTTTTTAATTTCGCTTTCAACCGAAACTTTTCCACCATGCGCTTCGATTGTTTGTTTTACAAGACTTAAACCCAAACCGTTACCGTGTATTTGTTCATCAACGACTTTTTTTGAGCGGTAAAACGGCTCGAAAATGTACGGAATTTCCTTATTTGAAATGCCGATTCCCTTGTCTTCAACAATTATTTGTACTTTTCCGCCACCATTTTCCGCCGAGATTTTTATCCATTTATTTCCGTTGCTGTATTTGATTGAATTATTGATCAAATTTTGAATTGAATGGCTCAAGGCATTAGCATCCGCCGAAATTTTCGGCAGAATTTCGGCGATATTTTTCTCGATTGTAAAATCCTTTTCATCAATCAGAGGCTGGCACTCTCGCAAGGCATTTTCAACAACTTCTTTGACATCGGTTTCGCGGAAATCGTACTTTCTTTTACCCGAACGCGCGCCAGCAAATTCAAGAATCTGCTCGACCATTGCCGAAAGCTTCTTGCCTTCACCTTTAATTAAATTACCGTATTTTTCAACTTGATTTGGCGAATTTACAACGCCGTCGGTCAAGTTTTCGCCCGCCGAATAAATCACAGCCAAGGGGGTGCGGAATTCGTGCGATACGGCGGAAACAAAATCAATCTGTTTTTGCGCAAGTTGTTTCGCACGTTGCGATGAAAGAAAAATTAAAACGATGCTAACGGCAAGCAGCGATAAAATGCCGAAACTTACAAATAAGTTTTTATACCGCGTATTATTGATAAATTGTTCGAGCGAACCAGCGGAGTGCTGTACATTCAAAATCCAATTTCCCTGCGTATTTGCTGACTGGTTGTCCAAAAGAGAAATGCGCGGTTTTTCTTCATTCGTTACTTCTTTACCCTTTAGAATATCTACCTTGACTTGCTCGATTGATTTTGTAACGCTCGGCACCGTTGTATAACTTGTTCGATTACTGCTCATACGGTTAATAATAATATTTTTTACCTGTTTATCTCTCACCGTGGCAGTTTTTTCCTGATTTAAAAAAAGAAGATGATCAGGCGTTAAATTAAACAATTTCGCGCTGCTATCGCTTGCCGAAAGCGGTTCATCTTTCGTTCGAAAAATTATTTGTGAAGGTTCTTTTTCGCTTGCGATTGTCAGATTGTAGTTTCCATTTTCCGTTGCCGAAAAGTATTTGTTGACTAAATCGGGAAAAACCTGATTTTTGAAAACATTTTCATCAAGCATTATTACTAAATAACCCGCCTTTTTATGCATTTCGATAATATTTGGTATGCTTTCGGAATTGACAATTATTTGCCTGAATTGAAAATCATTCTCCTCAATTGGCATTGCTAGAGCAAACAAATCTTCATCAATAAGTTCGATGTTTTTCTCATCATTCTGCCAATATTTGTTTAGCTTATCATTCCACTGAATCACTTTGAATTTTCGATTTTCCGACGAATAATGCCAAAGTGTCAGTTCAGGATTTTTCTGAATAAAATAAAAATCCTTAATCAGATTCGGGTAATTTGTTTTTGACCGCCATAAATCAAAGCGTTCAGCAAAGACATTCCAATCTTTTTCACGCCATACATCCGGTTTCAATTTAAAGGTGTAATATGCCGTTTGTATTTCCCGGTTAAAATCCTCAGCAAATCTTTCGGTGTCGGTTTGCAGACGTTTTTGCAATTGCTCGCGTTCGCCTTCGCTGATTTTTCCAAGCCAATGATATTGTAAGGTCGCTAGCAAAACTAAAAGTCCGAGCAAACCTGCGATGAGACAAATGGGATACCAAGAACTCTTCATAATGAAAAATTGAAAACGGAAAATGAAAAATGCTTTCCGGCTAAATCCGCTTTCCATTTTCCACTTTCCGATTTCCGTTGTAAATACCTTTATAAAACATTTTACATTCTTAACAAATTCTTTGCGTTGTCTTAACCACTTGCCTGGAAACACCTGTGATACTTCAAACTGTCAATAGACACAAATTCAAATTTTTACGGAGGCAAAAATGAAAAGATTCATAATTACAATTTTATGCGTATCGGTATTTTTCATCGGTTTAGGGGGCATAATCGAACAAGTTGAAGCAACGTTCAAATCAGATGAACGCGCTTTGGTGCTGCTCAGACAGGGACGTATAGCAATCGGCGGAGAAGATAGAATTAATTCTGTAAAATCGCTTCGCATTGTTGGGAAATCTAACCGACAGATCAAGCACAATGGCGTGAACCTCGAAAATATCAACGGTGAGTTAGAAATGGATTTATTACTACCGAACCAATTGAGAAAAATTATTAAATCTGATTCGACCAAAGCACTGCCAAACGGAACGATTCAGTCTGCGAAACACGGTGAAAAAAATGTTCTTATTGTTCGCAGCTGGAACGGGCAGCAGGTCAAAATGCTTGAACCGGGCGTGAATGCTGAAGAATCAACGCTCGACGGAAAGAAAGTACAAGTCATCCGCGATAAAGTTTTTGAACAAGCAGGCGGAAATATGCGAAACAACGAACTTTTGCGCACGGTTTTGGGATTGCTTTTACAAACGCCGACTGGCTTTGATGTCAACTACACGTTTGAAGGCGAAAGCACAATTGACGGAGTTGCGGCTAATGTTATAAAAGTTCAAGGAAGCGGTGATTATTCAAACCAACTTTATTTGGATAAAAGCACAAACTTACCTGTGATGATGAGCTATCAATGTCCGAATATGCTTGTTCTCAAAATCAATCGAGGAGAAGACAGCAATTCGACAACTTTCACAAAAGGAGACGAAAAAGCTGAAATAAGCCAATGTCAATTGCGCTTTACCGATTATCAAAGCGTAGACGGTTTAAAGCTTCCACACCGCTGGACTGTTTCGCGCAACGGCGATACGGAGGAAACCGTTTCAATTGATTCTTACACAATCAATCCTTTGGATATTTCCGAAAAAATCAACTCAATGCCCGAAGATAAAGGCGTAAAAGTCTTAATCAGAAAGAGCAAAAAGGAACAATAAAGAAAAGCCAATCACAGTTTTTCATCTATAAATACAGATAGATAAAATCTATAAAAGGCTGTGTTAACGAGTAAATATCCGACAAAGTAACTTCAATGAAAATCAGAAAATTGAAGTTACTTTGTCGGATATTTTTGTCGAATGACTCTACTTAAACTTTACCGCTTCAATCGCTCCGCGCACTTGAAAGCCATCGGCAACACGACTCGGAAGCGATTCAAATATCAATGAAAGTTTATCTTTGGTTAATGTTCCAATCGCTTTCAGAGGCGGTTTCGGTCCTTCCGAAAAACTTCCCGCATTAAGTTGAATTAGTTCTATTTTTCCTTCCTTTAAAGTTCCCGAAGCCGTTTCGAAAAGTTTTCGCGTATTTTGCGTTCTTTTTCCCGTAAGATTAAAAGTCAGCGTTGCGTAATCCCCGAAGCTGATGACGCTGATTGTGCCTTCTGCGTCAAACTTTTCAATACGCCCGGCAAATCCACCCGAAGATTCAAATTCCCCCTTTGTAACGCGGTAAATCTGAGCCGCATTTTTCCAATTTGTCGAAACTTCCAACGGCAAATTCATCTCCTGCTCCACTGGAACAAGCGCGATTTTATACGGCGTTGTCAAAGCCTGCGTAAGCATTGCGCCTTTTGGCGGAGCAACAACTTCAAGCAAAATTTTACTGGCAGACTTTCTAATGTCCACTGAATAACCG
>JAIVJJ010000084.1 GCA_020200095.1 Acidobacteriota bacterium
GGAAAGCGTATCAGTCGTCGTATCCAAACGGTAAATGTGGCCCCCTCCGCCGGTGGATGCAATGGTCACCGTTTTACCGTTACTCGACTTGATCATCCCGCATGCCACGAAGCCGTCGGTGTCGCGGGTTCCGAGCAATGTCATTGTCGGCACGTCAACAATTGCGATTCCGCTGGGCCGAAGCGATACGTACGCGCGCCTGCCATCGTTTCGGAAGACAGTGCAGACCGGAGCCTTATCCAGCGTAAGACTGATCGGGTCAACCACCCAAGACTCTTCCGACTCGCTGACCCTGACCTTGAACAGGGTCTTCGACGCTATGTTCGCGACCAGCAGAATGGAGCCATCGGGCGAGGGCTTGGCCTGGTGCGTAAGGGCTGGTATGGTTGGTGTACTGAAACTAAGCGTTCGGAGTACTTGGCGAGTGTCAGCGTCCAGCACATACAATTTCCCGTCTCCCATGCCTGACACATAAGCGAACTGGCTGCTGGGCGAGAACGTGGGAATATGAGGTCCTGCTCCTGCTGGCAACTGCACTGTGTCCATAATGTCGCCATCACCATTGAGAATGAAGAGACGATGTGTGCCCTGACTGGTGACCCAGACTTCACTATCATCGTCGTCGGTGGATCCAGGTAGACCTTCTTGCTCGAAATTGCTGGCCGCTGGCTCAACCGGTATGTATCCAGCCCAGGTAATGTAGCTTGAAAACATGAGGGCTTGCTGCGCTCTCTGGTTCCACTCCGTGATCACGTCGGCTCTAGCCGAACCACATAGGACGATAGCGAGAAGTGCGGCCCCAACGCTGAGTGCAGACTTTTCTTTGAAGTTTCTTCTAATCATCGTAGTTCTCCTTTTCTGGAAGTTAAAGTTGCAGAGAGAACAACGCGCGGGTTGCGTTACTGGCGACATTTATCTCTCACCCGTTGAAGATCAGCCCCGCGGTTTCCTGCGACTCCCGATCACGGCAGTCATCTGAACCAGAATGGCGGCTTTGCCGTCGTTGCTTCTGAGCTGCACGACCGTGTGGTCGGAAGCGGAATCGAGGCAAGTGTATTTTCGATTGAGGTTCATTTGGTCATTCAGGCCGTGATAAACTGGCGTTCGCATCTCGCATCGCAAACCTCATTCGACGGCAAACTGTTGTTTCTAATTATTAGTGCGACAGTCGTGGCAAATGCGGGTCAAATCTTTTTGCGGATTATTGACATCTCTCATTAATCGCCTTATTTCCTACTTTTCGGCGAGCATTGTCTGACGTAACGAGAGGCGGAAAGCGATGGCATCCAGGAAGCCCTCAGCCGACAACGTAACTGAGCAGTTGAGAGAGTGGAGCGCCGGAAAGGATACGGAAGCGTCCGACGCCGTGTTGAACCTCGTCTATGACGAACTCCACCGGCAGGCGCATCGGTATCTCAGACGTGAACGCGCCGGACACACACTGCAAACCACAGCTCTGGTGCATGAGGCCTATCTCAAACTCGTCAAGCAGGAAAGTATCGCGTGGGAGAGTCGATCGCATTTTTTTGGTATCGCTGCCAGGTTGATGCGGCAAATTTTGATTGATTATGCCAGGACGAAACACCGAGCAAAACGCGGCGGCGCGAAGGATAATGTGCCTTTGGAAAACGCTTTGACGGTGGGTGTGGGCGGAACAAATTTTGATTTACTAGCACTGGACGAAGCCTTGACGCGCCTCGCCGCCAAGGAAGAACATCTTGCGAACATCGTCGAGCTCAGATTTTTTAGCGGTTTGAGTGTCGAAGAAACGGCAGAGGTCTTAGGCCTTTCAGATTCAACCGTCAAACGCGATTGCCAGATGGCAAACGCCTGGCTTCACCGCGAATTGACAAGATAGAAAAGACAGAAGCCGTGCGTAAGAAAGGGCGCAAGTTTTATGGCTGATGTAAATTGGCAAAGGGTAAGAGAAGTTTTTGATGCCGCCCTGCGACAAGAACCCGAAGAACGCCAGAATTACGTCGAGGAAGCCTGCGGCGAAGATAAGGAATTGCTAGCCGAAGTCGAATCGCTTTTTTCATCTCTCGATAAATTTGACGACTTCATGGCAACGCCCGCCGTCGCTCAAGTCGCAGATATCATTGAATCCGACAAAAAGAGACTTGAAACAGGTACACGCTTCGGGCATTACGAAGTCATCCGGCAAATCGACAGCGGGGGCATGGGCGAAGTCTATCTTGCCCAAGACCAAAAACTCGACCGTCGCGTCGCCATTAAAATTCTGAACGAAAAGCTCAGCCGAGACGAATCGAACCTCAAACGCTTCGTGCGCGAAGCCAAAGCCGCTTCCGCTTTGAACCATCCAAACATCTTGGTCATACACGAAATCGGTGAGAACGAAGTCGCGCCTTACATCGTCAGCGAATTCATCGAAGGTAGAACTCTGCGCAAAGTTCTCAATCAATCGCAGATGAGTTTGGGGGAAGTTTTGGACGTTGCGATGCAGATTGCCAGCGCACTTTCTGCTGCACACGGAGCGCATCTCGTCCACCGTGACATCAAACCCGAAAACGTGATGGTTCGTCCTGACGGTTATGTCAAAGTTCTGGATTTCGGTTTGGCAAAACTCCTCGAGCAAGAGAACAAATCTTTTATTGGTTTTGAAGACTCAACCGCCATGCAGAATCAGACGGCGAAAGGCGTGATTCAGGGAACGGTCAATTATATGTCGCCCGAACAGGCGAAAGGCGAACGGGTTGATGAGCGGACGGACATCTTCAGTCTGGGCGCGGTGATTTATGAAATGATTGCCGGGAAAACGCCGTTTGCGGGCGATTCGATGTCGGAAACTTTCGCCAATCTGATCAATGCCGAACCACAACCGCTTTCACGTTTTGCTTCAAATGTGCCGGACGAATTGAAGCGCATCGTTGCCAAAACGCTCCGCAAAAACAAGGAGGAGCGTTATCAAACGATGAAGGACGTGCTCACAGATTTGAAGGACTTGAAAGCAACGACGGACGGCGCGAACGAACAAACCGCCGGAACACAGCACGGTTTTTCGCGGACCATCAAACAACATAAACCGCTCGCCGCGTTTGTGATTGTCGCATTGCTCGTCGGCGCAATTGCCCTTGGCTATTATTTTTTCTATACGGGAAAAATAGCTTCGAGCGCGGCCGGCAAAAAATCAATTGCTGTCTTGCCGCTCAAACCCATCAACACGGCGAACCGCGATGAGCTTTACGAAATCGGTATCGCCGATTCCTTGATTCTTAAACTTAGTTCGATGAAAGGTTTCATCGTCCGACCTTTGAGCGCGACCCGTAAATACGCGGACATCGAGCAAGACCCGCTTGCCGCCGGGCAGGAGCAAAAGGTTGATTACGTTCTCGCCTCGAATTATCAATTAGCAGGCGGGAGAATTAAAATCACCTCACAGCTTCTTAATGTTGCCAGCGGCCAGATTGAAGAAACTTATAAAAGCGAAAAAGATGCCGCCAATGTCTTTGCGATGCAGGACGCAATCGCGGGTGAGGTCGGAAACATCTTGTCCGCGCGATTCGGCCGCACCTCAAGCAGTCCGGCGGCAAAGCGCGGAACGACCAATGAAGAAGCTTATCGGCTTTATTTGCAGGGAATGTATCTAGTTGACAAAAGAACCCTAGCGGAATCACGAAAAGCGTCTGACATTTTAGAGCAAGCCGTCCGGCTCGACCCGAATTACGCGGTGGCTTGGGCAGGTAAGGCTCACGCGCACCGCTCTGTCGCCAATTTTGGACGCAGCACTGATATTCACGAAGAATATCAAAAATCAATAGAGGCGATAAATAAAGCGTTGGCGTTGGACGAAAATCTGGCTGACGCGCATAGTGCTTTGTGCGAAAACAAAATGCATTACGAATATGATTTCGAGGGAGCAGAACGCGAATGCAAACGGGCAATCGAATTAGACCCAAACTCTTCCCTGGCACATCAGACTTATTCACGTTACCTCTTTGGTCGCGGACGTTTTGACGAAGCAATTGCCGAAGCTAAGACCGCGATAGACCTTGAACCGACATCGCGTTTTAATCAGCGATTGTATGGGAATAGTTTGTATTTTGCCCGACGTTATGACGAGGCTGCCCTGCAATTCAAACGGTTGATAGCCATGGATCCGAATTTTGGCACCACTTACCCCTGGCTTAGTAACACATTGGCATTGTCGGGCAATCAATCGGAAGCCTTTGAATGGTTTATGAAACTTCTGGCATTACAGAAGGCGGACGAAGAAACCGTTCAGATTTTTAAGACAGCCTATCAAACATCCGGCTGGCAAGGCATTTTGCACGAGAGAGTTAAAAGATTTGAAAAAGGCGACGAGGCTTATTTCCACGGCGCGGCTTACAACGCCCAAGTAGGGAATAAGGATAAAGCGTTTGAATATCTGGAGAAATCGTATCAGCGGCGCGAATTGTGGATGAGTCAGCTTCTAGTTGACCCGCGTCTTGATTCCCTGCGCGGCGACGCGCGATTTGATGAATTGGCCAGGCGGGTTGGATTGAATTGAGTTTAAACGGCTGTCTTAAAGTTTTGTCGGCGCCGCGCGAGCGGCCGCAAGAAGGTAGCCAGACGTGAAACGCTTTGAACAACTCAGATAGGAATTTTCGCGCTGAAGGTGCGGCAGAATTATTTTATTGCGCCCCTTCAGAGTCTGTCGGGAAAAACAGGAGGCTGGGGGCAAGACGTTATCGCAGGCACAAAGAGCCGCGGTTTCACCCCAGGGTAGGGGTGAGATGTTTATAGCCTGGAATGCCGCCCCTCCCGGCTCCGTTCGAAGGAGCGGGGAGTTTGTTGAGCGGGACACGTCTAGTTGAGTCCCGCTGCTTCGAACGGAGTTGGTAATCAGATTGTGTGCGGGGTCTATAGACATTTCACTCCTAGCAGAGTGAGGAAGTAGGCGGTGCAGTTGATTCAGTTTTCACTTTATGGGAGTGGATAGAGTGTCGCCCCCTCCTGCCCTTCTGTTTTTCCCACAGGCTCTGCATAGGGCCTGGACATTTCATTATTCGTGACCAGACGTTTTCAGGTCTGGCTACCTTCTCATGCGCTTCCAGCGCAGAATCAGAAGAATGAAAAACCCCGCTTTTCATATTTTAGTTTCAGCCATTGTTGTTGGTTTTGCTATGGCCGTCTCAGTGCCGTAAGCTTTCGCCCAATCGCAAGCCTTAAACGGACAAATTGAAGGCACGGTGCTAGACCAAAATAACGCGGCTGTGCCGAATTCTCCCGCTGGTTTCGCGCAATCCGTATAACTTCGCTCTCTTACAAGCCAACGTAACAGGTCGTCCAAGTCGCGGATTCGCCTTTCCAACTGTCAATGCCAACGGTTATCTGCGGCGGATTAATTATCAGCTCGACGGCAACAACAACACCCAAGCCGACCGCGCCGGAGTTCGCTTAATGCTAATTTCCGACAGTTTCGTGAACGAGGTTCAGTTGGTTACAAACGGTTTCGCGGCGGAGTTTGGCAACACTCCGGGCTTGATTATGAACGTCGTGACGCCTTCGGGAACGAATATACTAAGGGGCTCGGTCAGCTATCGTTTTCGCCGTCCGTCGTTTTACTCGCGCCCTTTCTTTTATCCTGCGTCCAAAGATTTGCCGGAAAATAAGACCGATAATTTTACGGCGACGGTAGGTGCTCCGATTATCAAAGACCGTTGGCATTTTCATTTTGGTTATGAATATATCAAGCGCGACGATAAGGCGGTTGCCGCGCGGCTGTTGACGATTAGGGAAACGGACAAGGCGCAGTTGATTGCCGCCGGTTTGCCCGCTTCGATTTTTCCGCCAGCCATTCCCAGCTTGGAAACCGGACCTTTTTATATTTTTCGGACTGATGTGCAATTGAACAAGAGCAATCGTTTGACGGCTCGTTTTAATCATTCCGACCAGAGTTTGGAAAACTTTATTCCGGGCGGATTGAACACCTTAGAGCGAGCGACTGATACGACAAGCGTTGACTATTCGCTTGGAGTGCAGCTTGCTTCATACACGCCGAAGGTTTTGAATGAATTGCGCTTTCAATATGCCCAACGCGAAACGCGAGGCAAAAGAAACGAACTTTCCGGCACCGGACCTTCAATTGTGATTACCGGCGTGGCAAACTTCGGCTCGCCGGGTAATGCCGATACGATTAACCCTCTGGAAAAGACAACGCAGATTCAAGACAACCTGACGTGGACATCGGGAACTCATGCGGTCAAGTTCGGCGGTGGTTTTAACTTCATCGACGATTTGAAGCGTTCGGCAGTTTTCGCCAGATACACATTTCCTTCCATCGCTGCCTACTTAGCCGCCCGAAACGGCACAGATTTACGCAGCTACACCGACTACGTCGAAGCTTTCGGTGACCCTGAGATTACTTACAAATCAACTTTCTGGAATTTCTTTGTGCAGGACGATTGGAAGATTACGCGCAGACTAAAATTCAAATACGGCGTGCGTTACGACCTCTACCGGGTTCCCCCGGCAGATTCGACTTCTCCTTTTGCGGCTTCGCGAAGATTCAAGGTCGACAAAAACAATTTCGCGCCGCGCCTGGGAATCGTCTATTCCTTACGCGAAGGAAAGCACCCGACAATTATTCGCGCCGGCGCCGGAATCTACTACGAAGTGCCGTGGCTGAATATGTATGAGCGGGCATTGCTCAAGAATGGCAATCCTGAATTCTTCAATTTTAGTTTTCCACCGACATCCACCGCGCCTGCGTTTCCAGGTACTTTAGGCTCTTTACCGGCGGGTTCGGTTCTGCCGCCTCAAGACATTGATACGATTGGGCCCGATTTGGAAAACATGTATGCGATTCACTCAAACATCCAACTCGAACATGCGATTACGAACGATCTCTCGTTCGCAGGCGGTTACACCCATTCCGCGGGTCGTCATATCGCGGTTTACCGCAACATCAATCTGATTCCTTTTAGTTTTTTGGCGGACGGCAGACCTGTGTTTGGCAGGTTGGTCAATCCTTCTTCCCGTTTCGACGCGAGATTTAACAATATCTTTTTGGCTGAGGCTGCTGGCGTCTCGGAATATAACGCTTTAACTCTGCAATTGACGAAACGGCTTTCACGGGGGCTTCAATTCAGTGTGAACTACACGCTCTCGAAGGCAACGGACGATGCACCCGAACAAAATTTGTCTACGGGCGCATTCCAGAATCTTATTTTGTCAGACCCGTATAATCGCCAACTCGATAAAGGCTATTCGTTTGCCGACCAACGGCATACTTTTGCGATGAGTTTGGTTGCCCAGCCGCGTTCTACTTTTCAGAACAAATTCTTGCGCTATCTCTTCAACAACAACCAGGTCGGTATTATCGCAACTGCCAACAGTGGTGAAACATTCAACGTCGTTTCCAGCTCAGACATCAATAACGACGGTGTCACGGGTTTGGACAGACCGGTCGGCATCAAGCGCAATTCAGGAACAACTCCAAAACAGTTCAATGTTGATTTGCGCTACTCGCGCTTCTTCAAGTTTACCGAGCGTTACAAACTCGAAGTCTTCGGCGAATTCGGCAATCTGTTCAATATCAACAGCATCGTCCAATTCACCGACGTCACGGTCACGACAAATGCCAATGGCAATGGCGAACTAGTCGGCGGCCTTCCCGATTTCAAAGCGCGTAATCAGTCGACCTCGCAGGACAGCCGCCAATTTCAACTCGGCTTCAAGTTTGTTTTCTAGCAATACTGACGGGAAACGTCAGGGACAGCCCGCGTCCGGCGCAGTGACGTTGAAGTTCAACTTTTGATCTGTCTGTGCTGGGGGTCCTCAAAGACTACGACATAGCGCTTCATTCGTGTTCGGGAATGCCCTTCTCGGCAAAGAACTCTCGGAAGAACTTTTCGGCCGGTTTGCCGGCGTTCCGTTTCATGCTTTCCAATCCGCGTTTTATACCTTCGATGGCTTCCATCCTGTCCTTAGCTTCTAATAGTTTCTGGTAGCTTTCAGCATCTTGGACAACCAGCTCGGCTTTGCCGTTAACTGTTAAGACTACCGGCTGCCCGGTCTTCTTCAATTGGCGGACGAGCTTCGCGGTGTCGCGTTTGAATGTGCTTAGGCTATGAATGTCGCGCGTAAGTTTCATCGACTTGCTCCATTGCTAAATTTGCACTGAATTTCGCACGCTTAGTGTAATCGAGGACTGGATTTCGTGTCAACTATACTCAACATGCAGGCCAGCCACTTAACTGGGAAGATGGCCGGCGCGTAGTTTTTCAAACAGCAATTATCATGTTCGAAATTGAAAACAGCCTGTCAAAGACTCTGCAACCTGGAACGTGAATTGGAGGTTTGGCAACGTATTGGCAACGCAAACAAAAACGGCGAGGAGTGCCTCGCCGTACTGTTGATTTAATTGGTGGAGCAGAGGAGGGTCGAACTCCTGGCCTCCGCATTGCGAACGCGGCGCTCTGCCAACTGAGCTACTGCCCCACGTGCCTAGCATATTAGGAAGCGTGAGGTTGAGAGTCAAGCGGACTATCTGATTGGAGCGACAGCCGCGCCTATTGGAGCGTCAGCTGCGCTTGATGTGAGGACGCCGTTTTCCATTCCGCAATTTGGCGTTGTTGATTTCTTGTTCGTGTCCGTTCGTGTGATTTCGTGGATCGTTCCCATGTTCCGGCAAGCAAACGATCCACGAACTAACACGAAGCATCACGAAATGAGATGACCTAATACAGGAGTAAAGGGAAAAGGGGGAAAAGGGCAAAGGGGGAAAAGGGGAGGGGAC
>JAIVJJ010000085.1 GCA_020200095.1 Acidobacteriota bacterium
ATAGAAAATCGAAACTTTGAACTTTGCAAGAATATAAGTTATCTTCAGATTTTTAGACAGGAATTTTTCAGGAGGATATTTAATAAAAATGGCGATAAAAGTAGGCATTAACGGCTTCGGGCGCATCGGACGCAACGTGATGAGAACCGCACTCGATGATAAAGATATTGATTTTGTTGCAGTCAATGATTTAACCGATACAAAAACATTGGCTCATTTATTGAAATACGATTCGGTTATGGGAAATCTCACACACGATATTTCTGCAACCGAAACCTCGATAAAAGTAGACGAAGACGAGTTCCGCGTGTTTAGCGAAAAAGACCCGGCAGCAATTCCATGGGAAGAAGTCGGAGCGGAAATAGTTATCGAATCTACGGGACGTTTTACCAAAGCCGAAGACGCAGCAAAACACTTGCGCGGTTCGGTCAAAAAAGTAATTATTTCCGCGCCTGCCAAAGGCGAAGACGTGACGATTGTTTTGGGCGTGAACGAAAATATGTATGATGCGGCGACGCATAAAATCATTTCAAACGCTTCCTGCACAACAAATTGCCTAGCGCCTGTCGCCAAAGTTATTCATGAAAAATTCGGCATCAAAAATGCTTTGATGAACACGATTCACTCTTACACAAACGACCAGCAATTACTTGATTTGCCGCACAAAGATTTGCGCCGCGCCCGCGCCGCAGCCCTTTCGATGATTCCAACTTCGACCGGAGCGGCGAAAGCTATCGCGCTCGTTATTCCCGAATTAAAAGGTAAATTCGACGGTATCTCCGTGCGTGTTCCGACGCCGAATGTATCACTTGTTGATGTTGTAATAAATCTGGAAAAAGAAACTACAACCGAAGAAGTCAACCGCGTTTTGAAAGATGCGGCAAACGAAGAATTAAAGGGAATTTTGGCATTTTCAGAAGAACCGCTGGTTTCGATAGATTTTCGTGGAAATCCGCATTCTTCGATTGTTGACGCGGAAAACACAAAGGTGATTGGCGGAACAACCGTTAAAATTCTTTCGTGGTACGACAACGAATGGGGTTATTCGTGCCGCGTGCGGGATTTGGTGAAATTTATTGCGGGCAAAGGTTTATAATTGATAAAATAAAACTGGCTATATTTCAAGTTTTATGTTAAATGAAAATAGCAGGTTCTTTTTTAATTAGAGATAGATATAGATAAATGGTCTTTTCTATCATTTTTTATGATTAGTTTTTACCTATTGCGAATTGTGTTCTTCTCAGCATAAATTTGCAAAATACTACCAATAAAATTAACCGGGGATGAAAGGCTTTTTTCAATTCATCCCTTATTTTATCCAGCAATTTCCTCTTACCTTCATCTCAGTGTATGAAAAACAAAAAAATTTTATTCTTCCTGTTACTACTCGTTTGGACTTTTGGCGTAAGTGAAAATCTTTTTGCTCAAAAAAGAAAAATTTCTCCGCGAAAAACAGTTATTGCCAAAACTTCAAAGGTGATTTCAAGCGCACCGAAAAGTTTAGCGCCGGAGCTGCAAAGGCGTCTGGAAACTTTCAATCTTGTTTGGCTAACCATCAAAAACAACTATTTTGACCAGACTTTTAGCGGGCTTGATTGGAATAAAATAAAAACCGAATACGAGCCGCGCATTTTGAAAACTGCGTCCGACACGCAACTACACGCAATTTTGCAGGAGATGATAAACCGGCTTAATCGCTCACACTTTGCCGTTATTCCGCCTGAAGTTTACCGCGCCATCGAGAAAGCGAAAGCTGATGCGAAGGCAAAAGAAGAACTGCAAAAAGCGGGGAATGATAAAAATATGTCGGGCAGAGGGACGAACGAAAATGATGAATTTTATGCGGAAGATTTTTTCGGGAAATTTGGCATTGGCATTGAATTACGTTTGATAGACAATCGTTTTGTTATCGTGCGGATTGAAAAAAATTCGGCGGCTGAAAAAGCCGGATTAAAAACTGGCTTTACGATAGAAAAAATTAATGACGTTTCACTTGCCGAACTTGTGCGGAAAATCGAACTTTACCAGTCAAATATCCGCAATATTAAAAGATATTTGCCAGCTCAAATTGTTGAATGGATGCTTAACGGCGAAAAGGACAGTTTTGTAATTTTGACTACATCGGACGATTCGGGACAATCGAAGGAAATTAAAGTTCTGCGTGAAAGATTAAAAGGCGAAACCATTTCGTTGGGAAGAAATTTCCCTGAACAATTTCTTAAATTTGAAACGGCTTCGTTGAATGACGAAGTTGGTTTTATCAAATTCAATCTTTTCGCTTTGCCGGTTATTGAAAAATTTTGTTCGGCGATGACCGAATTGAAAGACAAGAAGGCAATTATCATTGATTTGCGGGGAAACTCCGGCGGAATTCTCGGTTCGCTGGTCGGTATCGGCGGAATGCTGACGGAAAAATTTATTGACTTGGGAACGTCTGTTTACAAAGTTGGCAGCGAAAATTTGGCTGCATTTTCGAAAGCGAAAAACTATAAAGGCAGACTTGTTTTTCTGGTTGATAATCAAACCGTTTCGGCGGCGGAAGTTTTCGCGGCGGCTTTACAGGAAAACAATCGCGCATTGATCGTCGGTGAAAAAACGGCGGGCGAAGCATTACCTTCAATCTCTACACCACTTCCGACAGGCGCGGTTCTGATTTATCCGATTGCCAATTTTAAAACACGCAACGGAAATTTTCTCGAGGGCAAAGGCGTTGAACCAAATTTTGTCGTCGGTTTGGATAGAAATTCACTTTTGGAAGGAAAAGACGTTCAGATGGAAATGGCTTTAAGAATAATCAAAGAAGACAACGCTTTCCCAAAATCGCTCGAAGGCATAATAACGATAAAAGGCGTTTCTGATAATTCTGCGCCTCCTCCTCCTCCTCCAGCGCCCGTGCCCATTCTGCCGAAAGAAAAGCAATTAGGCGAAGTTACAATCAGAATTCCAAAACCAGAACAGCCGCCTTCGGCAATTAATAAAAAGGACGAAAAGGCTTTACAAATTATAAAGGATTTTATCGGGAAAATCGGCGGCGAGGAAGCCCTAAGCAAAATTAATTCTTATACATTGAAGGGAAGAACTGACATTAGTTATAGAGGTTCGGGTGCGGATTTGGAAATTCGCATTTTTCGCCGGAAGCCTGACAAATACGCCGAAGTTATGAAATCCGAAGTTACCGGCGAAGTCAGAGAAGTCTATACGGGCAAAAAATATTTTTTGCAATCCGATTATGGAATCACCCGCGATTTTCCGATTGAAGTTGATACGGCACAAATCGAGATTTTCGCGCCAATAAATCAGCTGCTCAAAAAAGACGTTTTCAAAACGTTAAATTATCAAGGCATTTTTGAACGTCAGGGCAGAAAAGCGCACGTTATGGAAGCCGTCACACCGGAAAATTTATCAGTTGCGCTGGCTTTTGATGTTGAAACCAAACTGCTTGTCGGTTATGTCGGGCAATTTTACGGCATTTCATTTGGCGATTACCGTCAAGTGGAAAACCTTTTGCTGCCGTTTCAGATCGAAAGAGAAAATTTGATGAAAATCAAAATTGAAGAGATAAAGCTGAATCCAGCGATTGAAGAAAAATCTTTTACTAAAAAGGAGAATTGCTTTGACAGGACAAATTGAGTTTTTAAATAAGCATTCTTAAAAAACAGAAAGCAGATTGTAATACAATAATTTGAAGTAATTTCCGATAAAATTTATAAACCAAAGCGTTTTAGTCGGGCGGATTCTAATGTTATAATTCGCTCGAACTGAAACGCTTTTTATTCGTTTTATATTTAAATTTATGAACAAGAGAACTATCGAAGACGTTGAATTAAAAGGAAAACGAGTTTTTATTAGAGTTGACTTTAACGTGCCGGTAAAAGACGGCAAAATCGAAGACGACACACGGATTCAAGGCGCGTTGCCAACAATAAAATATGCCATGGAAAACGGCGCAAAAGTTATTCTCGCCTCGCATTTAGGCAGACCTTTGAAAGATAAAAAGAAAGCTGAAGAAAAAAGCATGCCTTATAACGCGAGCAAGTATTCGCTTAAACCGGTTTATGAATATCTGCGTCAAATGCCCGAATTTCAAAACATTTCCTCGCGTGGCGAGGATGTTGTCATTATGAGCGAAGAAGGAACTGCGTTGGGAAAAGCTGAAATAAAAAACGATAAAGTTTTTTTTGCGAACGATTGTGTCGGCGAAGAAGTAAAAGATCTCGTCAATCAATTAAATGAAGGCGAAGTTTTACTTTTAGAAAATTTAAGATTGCATGCCGAAGAAGAAGCAAACGACGAAGATTTTGCGCGACAGTTAGCCGAACTATGCGATGTTTATGTAAACGACGCTTTTGGCGCGGCGCATCGTGCGCACGCTTCGACGGCGGGGATTACAAAATTTGTCGAAACGGCAGTTGCCGGACTTTTGATGGAAAAGGAATTGAATTTTTTGAGCAAAGCGTTAAATAATCCCGAGAGACCTTTTGTAGCGATTTTGGGCGGCGCGAAAGTGTCCGACAAAATTCCGGTTATCGAATCTTTAATCGAGCGAAAAGTTGACAAATTGTTAATCGGCGGCGCAATGGCTTACACCTTTTTCAAAGCGAAAGGTTATACCGTCGGAAAATCTCTGGTTGAAGACGATATGATGCCAACCGCTTTGGAAGTTGAGAAAAAAGCCGAAGACGTGGGCGTTGAATTGATTTTGCCCACTGACCACCAAGTTGTTGACAGTTACGACCCGCTCAACTCCCGCAAAACAATTCCGATTGAATTCACCAACAAAGGTCTTGTCGGGTTGGACATCGGCATTGAAACAATCGAGATTTTCAAACGCGCTTTGGAAGGTGCTAAAACAATTGTCTGGAACGGTCCGATGGGAATGTTTGAAGAAAAACCGTTTAACGAAGGAACGATTGCAATTGCCAAAGCTGTTGCCGAGGCAACCGAAAGGGGCGCAACTTCGATTGTCGGCGGTGGTGATTCTGTTTCAGCAATCAATCAAGCTGGACTAGATGATAAAATTTCTCACATCTCAACAGGCGGCGGCGCAACATTAGAGTTTCTTTCGGGCGATGTGCTGCCCGGTGTTGAAGCTTTGAATAATAAGAAGCCATCTCAAAAATAGTTTGATAAACTTCACGGATGGCACGACGCGAAGAATTAACCGATGAACAATGGGCTTTGATTGCTCCGTTATTTGAAAAAACAGATGAAATCCAGACGCGCGG
>JAIVJJ010000216.1 GCA_020200095.1 Acidobacteriota bacterium
CTCCAAAGCCCTTTCTGATTTATCCGGCGTAGATATTAAAAGCCACAATGATAGTGTTGAGGACATAATTCGAGCAGTAAGAAATTGGTTTGTAGAAACAGTAGGCTTAACAAAATTAAAACCCGCATCGGTTATATTCAATGACTTCATTGATTTTATGGCAGATTTTGACGCTGTAAGAAGAAAAGAGGGTTATAAAGATAAAGGGTGGTGTCGCAAATTTTATGCTGAGTTGAAAGAAGAATGCGAAACAGTTATCTAAGTAGTTGTGTGTTACGAAAAGATAACTTGTCCACATTGTGCTTCTTTCAACTTGAAAAAGAATGGCAAAACTAACAACAAAAAGCAAAAGTATTTGTGTAAAGACTGCCGCCAACAGTTTATTACCGAGTATAATTATCAGGGTTGCCGCCCCGAAATTCGTTCTTTGATTGTCAAAATGACTTTCAACGGTTCAGGCATCAGAGATATTTCCCGCGTGTTGGGTATTTCAACCAACACGGTGCAGAAATATCTGCTGAAACAGGCAGAGAAAATCCCTGAGGCGCGTCCGCCGACAAGAGCTAAATCCGTAGAGCTAGATGAGTTCTGGTCGTTTGTCGGCTCGAAATCCAACCACCGCCGGACATGGCTCGGACTAACTTCTTCTTCAAGAAGAATCGGTGCTTTTGTTAATGGCAGACGAACTGACAAGAACTGTCAAAGATTAGTTGCCAAGTATCAAAACTCTCAAATTGAAGAATTTGCTTCCGACGATTGGCAGAGTTATCAAAAATATGTGCCGGCAGATGTCCATTATATCGGCAAGGATAAAACGCAGCGGATTGAGCGAACAAATTTGAATTTTCGGGTTCATTTGAAGCGATTAAACCGAAAAACGATTGCTTTTTCAAAGAGCGACGAAATGCACGACGCGGTGATCAAATTATATGTTCATCATCACAATTTGCGTCAGCATAAAATTTGAGGCACCACCCTAAAAAGCTGATTGTTATTGCTTTTGAAACCCCTATAAAAATAAAGCAAATTAAGGAATTTTACTAAAAACCGCTCAAAAAGGGGTCGTTTTTGAGATTATTTGAAAACAGCTGTTTCGCACTCCTGTTCAATAACTTTTTCGTCCGCCACCTGCTAAAGAAAACTTTTGCTTCAAACGAAACCAGCTAAAATTCCCGCACTCGCCATAACTAACGCACCAAGAATAATGTAATACACACAAGTTACCAT
>JAIVJJ010000332.1 GCA_020200095.1 Acidobacteriota bacterium
CGCTGACCCCGCCGTTGCGCTTTCCGTCAACATTCACGAGACTTCCCGCCGGTAAAGTCATCTCGCGGGCTTCTTTGTATTGAGCTTTATCACCGTTTGAATAATTGTTGTTTGAGCAAAAATCTTTATTTTTTACCCTTTCTTCGGCTTTCGTCTGACCGAAAACAATTGAACTAAGCGAACAAAATATGGCTAACGCCAAAGCATACTTGAAAAATTGCGTACCGATTGAATTAGATTTCATTTTATAAAAGTCCTCCTGAAGTTGTGTTATTTTCACCGAGATTGCGGTTTCAATATGTAAACACCACGCGGCAAGATTTTGTGACACTAAATTTTCCAAACTCTAATTCAACCGATTTTCTTAAGCCTTTTATCCAACTCGTTTTCAAATACGCCGCCCGTTTCTTAAATTCACAATTCCATTTTCATCACCGCATTCGTTCCAACCGTTTTGCCGTAAGGAAATTGCAATTCGCCGACTTTCACAAAACCTAATTTTTCATAAAATTTCCGCGCCGCCGGATTTTCTTCCCAAACGCCGAGCCAGATTGTTTCGTATCCTTTAGCCCGCGCCGTTTCAAGACACCGATTCATCAATTCGCCGCCGACACCTTTGCCTTTTGCTCGTTCCAAAATATAAATCCTGTGCAGTTCAACGGCATTCTTGTTTTTCAAACAATCAACCGTCGAGTTCTCGCGAAGTTTGGCGTAACCGACCGCTTTGCCGTTTAATTCCGCAATGAAAAATGTCGAATCCGTATCGTTTAATTCCGCTTCAATCTGCGCCGGACTAAAACTTTCAAGCACATAATTTGCCAAATCGCTGGATTCATCCTGCTCAAAATAGGCTTCGCAAAAAGTCGTCACGCCGAGAGCGCAAATGATATTTTTGTCGGAAACGTCAGCTTGCCGAATTGATAGATTCATTTCTGAAACGAGTTTATTTTGGTGAGAATTATGATTGTTCAGATTTCGATTTGCGGACGGACATTTCTATAATTTCTACCACGACCTGTTCAACGGTTTTCCTTTCTCTTTCGGCTCTTTCAACCAACCGTTGATAAATTTCGTCAGGCACTTCTATAACGAGCGTGCGCGTTTTCATATTTCTTATCTCTTTTTAAAACTATAAATTTTCCGTTCAAATCTATGCCGTTCAGAATCGGCAAATTGTGTCCGAATTTCAAGCCGACCAAAACCCAATCTTCCAAAACCGAACGCAATTCGTTTTCGCATTCGTGCAAGGTTGCGCTGAAAGCCACGACGCCTTTACACGCCGGAATGCGCCCGAAAAACGTGCCGTCTTCCAACTTGTCGTATTCGGCTTGCGATAAGGCGCGGTCTAAATAGTCGCTCAAAATATATTGTCCTGTCATAGCAGATTTATTTTATCATTTCTTACTTCGCTTTTTCTTCGGAAAATAGTCAGGCTTTGGCTTTGGAATTTCGCCGCCTTTCGGCACAAACCAAAATTCTACCTCTCTGTGATTATCTTTGTAACCGCCTCTAACGGCAATAATTCTCGATGCTATAATTCCTTTTCTTAAAATTGCATTTTTTATTTGCTTTAACGCTTTGTCATTAACTTTTATCGAATCAATTCCAGAAACGACTTCTTTTTCGCTTTCGTCTCCGGCAGATTCAAAAAACCTTCCTGCGTATCCGATTATATAAACTTTGCTTTCGGGAGATTTTTTTACTAATCGCGTAATAAAACTGTATAAGGCTTCAGTCGTCGCTTCATCTATTCCTCGTGTTCCGAGATAATCGTCGGTATAAGCTAGAGGGAAAAGCCATTCTGATTTTATCAGTGCAGTTGTTTTCGGCGGACTAAAATTTTCTTCGCATTTCTCAATTTTAACTCCTTGCGGAATTAGAAAAAACTGAGTTCTTATTTCAGGCTCGCCAACATCACAAAGTTGAATTATAAGTTTGTCCTTTTCTATTTCTCTGTTTAGATTTAAAAAATATGCCTCGAAAATTGCCTTGCGAATATATGGAAGAGATAACCATTCTTTTGTGCCGCCGTAAATTTTTATTAAAGCTGACGAATTTTTGCTATTTTTAAATGCGTTCCGAAAACCATCCATTCTTGCTGATAAATCGCCTAATGGAAGAGTTCCGAAATCATCAATTTCAATTGGCTTTTGCTCTTCACCTTGAGCGAAAATTGCGGTCGCTAAAAATAAAACAGTAAAAATTTGTGAGATAAATTTTTTCATAACTTTACATTCATATTCTAATATTTCCAATCTTCTCAGTCTTCTTCTCCGAAGTCGGTTTCAGATACGGCGCGTTTTCCTGTTCGCGTTTGTCTTGTGAATCGGGTGCGTGCCAGCGCATCCATTCCGAAGGCGCGTCGAAGGTTTCGCCGCCGTGCGCGGTTAGACGTTGGCGGATGCGGCACATTACGGGCGTGTTGATGCCGACGCCGCTGATGACGGCTTGACCTTTGGTTAAGGCAGGCAGTTCGGCGAGCATTGCGCGTCCGGCGCCTTCGACTGATTGGGCGACGGTTTGCTGGTCAATCGGGTTGACGATTCGCATAATAATTTGCGTCATACATTGCGAGAGAACGTCTTGGTCGAGTTTGCCCGGTCGCTGCGTGATTAAGCCGATGCCGACGCCGAATTTTCTGCCTTCGGATAAAATTTGTTTTAAGATATTCGTCGAAACGACGCTCGTTCCGGCAGGCGCAAAACGGTGCGCTTCTTCTAAAAGCGTGAAGACCGGATAATCAACAAAATCGCCGCGCTCGGTCGGCGTTTCGCCGCGAACAACGGACATTCGGGCTTTGTTGACGCGGCGGAGAAGCGCGCCGACGATGACTTGCTGCTCGTGCTGTTCGATGTCGGATAATTGCAAAATCGTGCAGCGTCCGGGTTTGAAAAGCTCGTTTAATTCGATGTGTTCGCTTGCCGTAAAAATGCTGTCGGATTTCCCGAAACGCGAATCCATTCGCCACAGCAGACCGTCAATCGAAGACGCATTTCCGCCGTCTTTTTTTTCATCGCCAAACTTTTGCGCGTTCACTTCGTCGCGCAAATCGTGATAAGCGTAAGCGTAATCGGCGCGTCGCTCGGCTTTCAAACGCTCGCGCAAACTCGTAAAGGCTTGCGAGCGTGCGGGTCAACGATAAGAACGGCGGCGCGGTTAAAAGAATTCATCAATTCTTCAACCAAAACTCCGGCGGTGTAAGATTTTCCCGAACCCGTCGAAGCCAAAATCGCCAGATGCGTCGAAACAACGTCTTTGACCGACAAAACAACCGGAACTTCGCCCGCTTCGCGCGTCAGAAGACTTCCGACGTGCGCCGAGCCTGTTTCGGCGTTTCTTTTTGGGCTGAGCATTTGCGCGAGAGTTTCGCTTGACGCAAGAAAAATCGCGTCGCCCGGATTCGGCGGAATGCGCGGATTGACGAAATCCTTCAGCGCGTGGCTGAAATATCCGATTGTCTCAACCGTAATTTCATAAATCTCGCAAGCGTCGCCATCAAGTCCAATCAAAGACGAAACAAATGCGGGCGGCGTGTTCGGGTCAGAGAGAAATGTGTCGGGCAAGTTTCGCACAAGTTTTCGGGATTTTATCGTGCCGATAATCTGCCGTTTCTCATCGCCGACTTCCGCCTTGTAATAAACGAATTCACCGATGCGCGTGCGTTTGTTGTCTTTCGTTATAAAAAGGTATTCGTGCGGCAGTTCGCCCGGACCTTTGACCGTTCCGGTTAGAAAATCTGTGGTTGTCATATTTTTAATTTGTTTGAGACAAGTTTTCGAGAAAATTATATCACGAAATATTTAATGAATCGGGAACAAGATGAGTTAGAATGGTGTCTAACAATTAACAGTTTTATAAGGAAAATAAAAAGTATGTTGAGAAAAATTTCAATTGGACTCGCTTTGCTTGCTCTTTTGATAAGTATTTTGCTATACGGCGAACGTTATGGTTTTGACCAAGGAGTTCAAGCAGCGGCATTAGATGAAAAAATTAGACTTGCACTTCACGGAATCAAAGAAATTAGTTTTGGCGTTCATGGACCGAGAACTTATGAATTTCTTTCAAATAGATATTTTTATATTTCTTGTTTTTTGATTTTTTATCTTATCGGCAAATTCATTAAATACGAATCGATTTCTCAAATTGCGTGTATTACTTTCTTGGGCTTCACAATCTATCAGTTTTGGCAAATACAAGGCTTTTATGCGCTATTGACAAAACTTTTCAGACTATGAAAACACTGCTCATTTTATTTTACTTCGGAATATAACTCCTCTTGTTTTAATTGATTTCCTTTTAGTTTTGTCTTTGTCGGTTATTCAGGTAATAATCGCTTCAAAATTCTCGTATGAAAAATACAAAGCAACACTGAAATAAATTTCGTGCCGCTTCC
Organism: Acidobacteriota bacterium; assembly: GCA_020200095.1. GTDB lineage: Bacteria > Acidobacteriota > Blastocatellia > Pyrinomonadales > Pyrinomonadaceae. The sequence continues at coordinate 4,394 of JAIVJJ010000332.1, forward strand.
TGTAATCCTGGGGTTAAATCTTAAAAAATCATTTCTCGCTCGCGTCCATTTCCGCCAATTTCTCTTCAATTTCAATCAACTCTTTTCGCAAATTCGCTTCCATCGTTACGGCAACTTCGTGCTGTTCAAGCTGAATTGCCTGTTCTTCCATATCGTTATCCAGCCCGATGCGTTCGTCCCGGTTGACTCTGTTTAATTGCTCGTTGAGTTCGTCGCGACGTTTTTCCAATTGCTTTTTCGTTCTTTTAACTTCCTTCACATCCGCTCCTTTCATTTCAATAAATTTATGAAATTATAACGCCGTCCGCGTTTTGAAGCGAATTTGCCGTTAGAATGATATTCGATTAAAAGGGAAATCGTCGAAATTTATTTTTATTAGCAATGAAAAAACGCGGAGCTTTAAGAGAAACTCCGCGTTGCTCATCTATCAAATAAAATTATCTTACGCTTGATTATGTGCCTCAACGAACCATAAAAGTTTGTCAATCTCGCGCGAAATCTCGGTGAACAAATCGGCGGTGTCTTTATCTTCTAAATTGTCTGCCTCGTCAATACCTCGCCGCACGTTTTTGCCGAAACCGGCGAGCGCGTTTGAAAGCGCGTCAACGTGGTCTCTGCCTTCAGTGATTTCCAAAGGATATTCGGGCAGCGAAGAATTTTGCGAAGCGACGCGAATAGTCCCCAAAGCCGTTCCGCCCAGCGCCGTCGCGCGTTCGGCAATCAAATCAATGTGCGCTTCGGCAGCCGTCGCCACTTGGTCGAAAAGCTCGTGAAGCTGAAAAAAATGAATTCCTTTCACATTCCAATGCGCGTGTTTCGCCTGCGATTTCAAATCGGTCGCGTCCGCCAGTCGCGCATTTAACAATTCAATAATTTTTTCTCTGTTTTCCTGCGGTAAATCGTTTTTCGTTTTGTGCATTTAATAAAACCTCCTTGATTATAATAATTGATAAAAACTTAAATAATCGTTGTTACAATTTCCCGAATACTTCGCTGCAATTCGCGGTCGTCAGTAATCGGCGAGCAAAGCGCGACTTCCGCCGCGTCAATCGGCGCGATTCCTTTGGCAATCATTTGCGCCGCGTAAATCAAAAGCCGTGTCGAAACGCCTTCTTCAAGCCCGTGTCCGCGCAAATTTCTAACCTTTTGCCCGATTGTTACCAAATCTCGCGCCGTCGCTTCGTCAATTCCGCCTTCTTTAGCGACAATTTCCGTTTCGGCTTCCGCGCTCGGATAATCAAATTCCATCGCCACAAATCTTTGTCTGGTTGATTGTTTCAAATCCTTCAAAATTGATTGATAACCCGGATTATACGAAACGACGAGCATAAATTCGGGCAGCGCGTCAACAATCGTTCCGCGCTTTTCAATCGGCAAACGCCGCCGGTGGTCGGTGAGTGGGTGAATAATAACAACCGTGTCTTTTCTCGCTTCAACAACTTCGTCGAGATAACAAATAGCGCCCGTCCGAACCGCTTTCGTCAACGGTCCGTCGTGCCAGACGGTTTCCTCGCCTTCGAGTAAAAACCGCCCGACCAAATCCGTCGCCGACAAATCTTCGTGACACGCCACGGTTATCAAAGGGCGCTTTAATTTGTAAGCCATATACTCGACAAACCGCGTTTTCCCGCAGCCGGTCGGACCTTTCAGCATCACGGGAAGTTTCATTCCGTAAGCCGCTTCAAAAAGCTCGACCTCCTTGCCGACCGGCAAATAATACGGCTCGTTTTCGACTTTAAATTTCTCGACAGCTAATTCCATAATTCAATCTTTCGGTGAAAAACTTAATCTTAGCATTCGCCGGAAATTGATAGCAAACAGCGGATATTTTCGTGCTATAATCGAGCAATGAAACTGCCGAATAATCAAATGGATAAAACATTTGTTCGCAAGGGAAAGTTAAAAGAACAAGGCAACGATTTCGAGTTCTGGCAAACGCAATCTTACGAAACACGCCTCGCCGCCGTCGAGCAAATCAGGCAGGAATACAACACTTGGAAATATGGTTCTGAACAACGATTTCAGAGAGTTTATCGAGTCGTTAAACGAAAATAACGTCCGCTATTTGATTGTCGGCGGCTACGCGGTCGGTTTTCACGGCTATCCGCGCTACACAAAGGATTTAGGACGTTTGGATTGAGATTAGCAATGAAAACGCCCAAAACATTGTGCGAGCGTTAAACGAATTTGGTTTCGGCGCGATTGGTTTCAAAGTAGATGATTTTTTAAAACCAGATGAGGTTACGCAGCTTGGTTATCCGCCAAACAGAATTGACCTTATCACAAGTTGCGAGGGCGTTGATTTTTCGACTTGCTACGCCAATAAAATGCAGATTGAAATTGACGGTTTGAAAATTGATTTTATTGATTATGAAAATCTTTTGAAGAATAAACAAACCGTCGGCAGACCACAGGATTTAGCGGATGTCTCAAATCTTAAATCAAACTAACTCAAAATATTTTGCTTTTGCGAAAATAATCTTCTAATTTGTTAGATATGAAAACGCTGACCGTCAAATTGCCGTCAACCGTCGAATTGGACGAAAGAGAGCTTTTGATAATACTTGCCTCGAAACTTTACGAAAAGGGAAAACTCTCGCTCGGACAAGCGGCGGAACTCGCGGGCTTTTCCAAACGCGCTTTTGTCGAAGTTCTGGGAAGCTGCGGCGTTTCGGTTTTCAACTATCCGGTGGATGATTTGGAACGCGACGCGGAAAATGCAAAGAACTATTCTCTCTGACACGAGTTGTCTTATTATTTTTGGCAAAATCGGCGAACTCGAATTGCTGCATCGCGTTTTCGGCGAAATCATTATTACCGGCGACGTTACCGACGAATACGGCTTGCCGCTTCCCGAATGGATTTCAATTCGCAATCCGCACAATAAAAATTACCAACAGATTTTGGAAGCGAGCGTTGACAAAGGCGAAGCGAGCGCGATTGCTCTCGCCGTCGAGTCGGGCGACTGTCTTTTGATTATTGACGATTTGAAAGGCAGAAATTTAGCCGAACAACTCGGCATTAACATTACCGGAACTTTTGGCGTAATTGTCGAAGCCAAACTTTCAGGCGTTATCAACTCGGTGAAGCCGATTCTCGCAAAAATAAAACAAACGGATTTTCGTTTGTCGGATGATTTGGAAAAGAAAGTTTTATCGAAAGCTGGAGAGTAATGTTAGTTTTTTGATAAATAATTTCTCAAATATCTTCCCGTGTGCGAATTTTCATTTTTTGCAATTTCTTCCGGCGTTCCGACCGCGACAATTTCGCCGCCGCCGATTCCGCCTTCGGGTCCTAAATCAACGACGTAATCAGCCGTTTTTATCACGTCCAGATTGTGTTCTATAACCAGAAGACTTCCGCCGTTTTCAATTAATGCGCGAAAGGCGGCGAGCAGTTTGTTGATGTCGTCGAAATGCAAGCCGGTGGTCGGTTCGTCGAAGATAAAAAGCGTTTTTGATTTTGTTTTTTGCGCGAGATGCGCGGCGAGTTTTACGCGCTGGGCTTCGCCGCCGGAAAGCGTTGTCGCCGATTGTCCGAGCCGCAAGTAGCCGAGTCCGACTTCTTCGAGAACTTTTAATTTGTTGACGAGTTTGCCGACTTCTTTGAAAGAAAGAATCGCTTCACGCACCGTCACC
>JAIVJJ010000333.1 GCA_020200095.1 Acidobacteriota bacterium
GTCAATAAGCGGTCAACAACCAAGCGAATTACGAAAAGAAGGCAGCGAACTGCAAAAAAATCCGCAATCCGCAATTCGCAATCCGCAATCGATTGACCAAACTCCGAAAAGCCGCGAAACCAGCGTTTTGCTTGCTCAGGCGTATCTGCAAAACGGAAAAACAAACGAAGCGCGAGACATTTTCACAAAATTGATTACAAATATGCCGAATTTCGCGCAGCCCGATGATTTTGCGTTGATCGCTGCAAAAAGTCTCGATGAACTTGATGTCGGTAAAGAAAATTTCGGTAAATCTGCGCCGATGCTTGTTGCTGCGGAACATCAGAGACGCGCTTTTGTCTATCAATTTAACCGCGATTTTCCGCTGGCGCGTCTTCATTTCAAGGCGCTGGTTGAAAAATATCCGACTGACGAATTTGTTCCAAGCGCGCTTTATCAAATCGGGCGAACTTTCGCGCAGGAGGGCGCGTTTAACGAAGCGATAAATTGGTTTGAGCGCGTGCAAGCCGAATTTCCCGATGAACCGATTTCAAAGGACGCTTTGAGCCAAACAGCTTCAGCTTATTCGCGTGTCAACAAACCAAAGGAAGCGATTTCACGTTATCAGAAATTTATCGAAAAATATGCGGACGCGGATAATTTAGACCGCGCCTATTTGAACATTATAGACATTTTGCGCGACCAAGGCGAAAACACTACTGCCATGAAATGGGCGGCAAAAACCCAAGAAATTTTCAAAGGAAAATTACCCGAAGCCATCGCGCTTTTCGCGATGGCGCGCATCCGTATTTCTCAAAACGATTGGAAAAACGCGCTGGCGGATTTAAATGCTTTAGAATCTTTCTCCGATTTGGGCGGAACGCGCGTTCCGGGCGGAACGAATAAAGCCGAAATTGCTTTTTTGAAAGGTTTTGCGTTGGAAAATCTCAATCGGTATGAGGAAGCGATTAATACCTTTCTTTCCATTGCCGACGGAAGAAATGAGTATTACGGTTGGCGGGCGACGGAAAGATTAAAAGCATTGACAAACGACAACAAAGCAAAATCCTTTGCAGCCAAAAGACTTAGCGAATTAACTGCCAACATCGAAATCAGAAACGCGGAAGCGCAAAGAAAATCTGCGCAAGCCGCCTTACGCTTAAACAATATGCCTGAGTTTCGCGCCAGAATGCTTGAGATTATAAAAAAGGCGTATTTAACATTGCCGGATTATCAAAAAATTCCAAACGTCAAATTGCTTGAGTTTGGGCGTAAAGAAGTTTTGAAAGAAAAAAGTACTTTTTCGGAAAATTATCATCAAGTCTTAGCCAATGAGCTTCTTTTTTTGGGGCTTTATGATGAAGGAACACCGGAACTTGAATTCAGCAGGCAGTCGGCGGTTGGCAGTCGGCAGAATGAAAACAAAGGACAAAGGACAAAGGACGAAGAACAATCTGATTTTAATTACACTTTAGCCGTTTATTACAAACGCGGCGATATGGCAAACCGCGCAATTGCATTTATCGAGCCGCTCTGGAAAAACATTCCGAACGATTATCAGATTGAACTGATTCCGCGTGAACAATTAGAAATGCTTTATCCCGCGCCTTATGCCGAATCGCTCTTAAAATTTGCGCCCGAAAGACAAATTGACCCGCGTTTTGTGCTTTCAATTATGCGGCAGGAATCGCGTTTTCGCGCCGACGTTAAATCAAACGCGGCAGCTCGCGGCTTGATGCAGTTTATTTCGACAACTGCTGACAAAATAGCGAGCGAGCTAGGAAAAGAAAACTTCAAACAGGACGAACTTTACAATCCGCCGACGGCGATTCTTTTTGGCTCACAGTATTTGTCAAAACTTTTCCGTCAATTCCCGAATCAGCCGCCGGCTGTTGCAGCAAGCTATAACGGTGGTGAAGACAATATGGTACGCTGGCTTACCCGCGCAAAATCTGACAATCCTGACCGATACGTTTCGGAAATCCTCTTTGCGCAATCAAAGGATTACGTTTACAAGGTGATGGCAAATTATCGCGTGTATCAGATGCTTTATGGTGAAGATTTGAAGGCGAGATAAATCTCAGATCAGATTCCAAATTTGTTTGAGAACAAAAAATTTAAGTTGTGAATATGAAATTTAGGTTTGCAAAGCAACTTGGAATCTGAAATTTGGAATCTGAAATTCTTTAATTAATCCGGCGCGTATTCCCAATGCCAAGGCTCGTAGAAATAAGGCTTAAAGCCAAATTTCGCGGCGTTTTTGACCAGCCACCGATAAACCGGAGTCAACACTTGATAAGCCCGATTCGCATCTTTTGTTTCGACCGGGTCGCCGCCGACGTAAATGTCGAGCGCGCGTCCGGTAAAATGCGGGCTGTTGACGGCGAGACCAGCGCGACCGGAATTTGGCGTTTCGCGGCGCAGTTTATTTTGGTATTCTCTTGAGCGAAACGCCGAAATTATTTTTAAGAATTTCTCCGTCGGCGCGAGATTTCCTCTCCCGTCCGTCGCTAAATTTAAAGATTTATCGGCAACTGCCGCCGCAACCATTTTTTTATATGCAGCGTAAGTGTTCTGTTCGAGTTGGCGAAGTTCTTCTGCCCGCAGAGGGTCATAAAAATCTGTCGCGGGCGCGGTGGTTAATTCGTTTGGCAAAGCATAGCCGCGAAGTTTTAAACGATTTGCCTGCCAGTACGTTACAATCACAGCTAACGTCGCTTCATCCAAAACTCCGTTTGGCGGAAGCCCAGCTGTTTCCTGCCAGCGTGCGAGAGCGGCGGCAAATTCCGGGCTGTCCACACTCGCTTCAACTCCAATCAAATGGTTAATCAATCTTGCGTAAATATACCAACCACGCTGAGATTTACCGCCAAAAGCCCATTTGATATTAAATTTTAATTGAGAATTTCGCGCGGCTGCCGGTAAAAATCTAGTATCTACTGAAGATTTATTGTCAGAATTAGCGCCGGAATTAGTAACATTTTCCGTTTGAATTACATTCGGTTGCATTGAGTTTGTAAGTAACGGCTGATCAACTTGAGAGCTGGTAACGACAATCGGCAAACTTTGTTCGGCAAAGGAAGACTTGCGCCCGAACAAAATAAAAACGGCTGTGATTATTAAGCAAAGCAAGCAAATAATACAAATTATTTTTCCTTTAGCCAACACCAATCAGACAAACCTAAATGTATAATTATTCAATAACCTGATTACAATGTTTTGATAAAACAAGGGTCATTTAATCATTCTGCCGACCACAATTCGTGTCAAAAAAGAATCTAAATTTGAACACTTCCCTTTTACCATCTTGAAACTATTTCGCGTCATTTTCGTCTTTGCCGGCGTCGTAAATTAAATTGCCGCTTTCGTCAATCGCATCTTTATCAACGTGTTCCTGCGGTGTTTTCTTTCCCGCCTGCGGCGCGTGTTCGGGGTGTTCTCCGACAACTTCGGCAGTTGTTCCTTCTTTTTCGTTTTGTTCCATTGCCTTTTTGGCTTGGGCAATATCTCTTTCGTCAGGCATAATTTTTATTCTTCTCCCTTTATTCGTTATTTCCAATTATTAAACTTTTTTATATTCTTCCTCTTCAACCAGATAAGGCGTAACGGCAGTTTTGTCCAAATCTTCCTGCAAAACTTTTGCAATTACAGGCAAACTCAAACTGCGCGTTTTTGCGATGTTCGGAACGGTTTTGCCTTTTGCATAAACGTCGTGCCGTCCATTTTCTTTATACCATTCGGCTAAGGAAGCGGTTTTGTTCATTTCCTCGACGATTTGCCGCCAACCGACTCCAGTATTATAAGCGCAAAACGAAATTTCGCCTTCCTGCGTGCCGTATGGAATAACGCACATTTCCGTGCGGCGAAAATCGTAGGTGAATAAATCTTGAAACCACATTCCCTCGACGCAGAGAACGCGCCACATATCTTCGGCTTCGTCATTTGGCTGTGCCTTCATTCTGTCGTTGCGGTCTGAATTTGAATTTGCCGACGACGGTTTGAAGAGATTAAGAATTTGCGAAATCGGAAATCCTTCGGGCGCACGACTCGCGTCGTAGTTTCGCATAATAGCCATTCCGAGTTGCGCCATTGTTAATTTCTTACCGCGTGCCGTATCGGTAATGACGGCAACATCTTTCATAAATTGCTCGTAGTTAAAAAACTCGAACAAAGATGTCATTGCGCCGGTTTTTTTATTGACGACGACGAGTGTAAAAATTCCGCAATTCGGATGACAGTTGCACGACGACCAGCCCCACGGCGCGTCTGCGCCTTGCAGCATATCCATCACGGAAGTGAAAGCCGAATAGCTTGATAATGGAAACCAATCGCGCAACGGCTGAATGTCGAGGTTGCCTTTTAATTGTTCGTTCAAATCGTGCGTCATTCCGGCGAGCGTGTAACGCTGCTGTTTTCGTACATCGTCAGAAACGTCTTCATCGCGTCCGGTAAATGAAACAGGCTGAAACGCAATCGTCTGAACTTTATCAATATTTTGCGCGGCAAATTTAACGATGTCGCCAATTGCATCGTTGTTGATTGTATTGACAATGGTTGTTACCAAAGTAACTTTAATGCCGACCGACGCGAGATTTTCAATTGCTTTCAATTTCACGTCGAACAAATTTCCAACGCCGCGATGTTTGTTTTTCTCTTCCGATGTTCCATCGAATTGCAGATAAACGCCGTGTTGGTTGTCGAGAATCTGTTTCGTGTCTTCAAACGTCGGCTCGTGGACGTAGCCGACTTGGTTGGCGTCCATAAAACACGGGTTGCACATCATATTGCAGCGATTCGTTAAATCAACCGTCAACACCGCGCCGCGCCCAAATTTTATATCACTCGTTCCGTGATGATGCACGTGCGAATCTTCCGCCGCTTTGAAATCGCGCCCGTAAAAAAGCGATTCGATGCGCTGCAAAAAATTCGCGTCCGTCGCCAAAACGTCTTCAAATTCGCCGTGCGTCGGGCAGGTTTTCCGCATAATCACCTGACCATTTTTGACCACAATATCAGCTTTAATTTCTCCCGGATGCGAATTCTTCAAAATCTCAAGTGGAATCGTTTTGTTAATCACGCCTTCGCGCACCTGCTTCACGCACGTCGGGCAAAGCGAATCGGTTTCACGCGGAAACCCGAGCGGCGGCGCGGTTTTTTCATACGATTTTAACAAAGGTTCAGCTGCCCAAGCCGGCTTGATAGATTCGCCTTCGGGCAAAGATTTATTAACGGCTTGAAACGCCTTCCAACCGATGTCGGCAAGTTTCGACGCCGCTTTCGAGCCGGTTTTTCCCTTGCCTTTCGCGCCTTCGCCGCGTCTGAAATTATCACTGAACATAATGTTTTAATATTTTAATATAAGAAGCTGAATAAAAATTTTGGTGTTTGATGTAGTAAATCAACGTAAAGGCTAACAAATAATGAGGATTTTTCCAAGTTTTGCATATACTAAAGAAACTACTCATCATTTTCGGGGCAATCTGTGCGAGTAATTATAGTCTTTCTACTTGCTATCTTTTCGCCCTTCTTGTTTTCATAATAGTAAGCAGGTTCTTCGTAAAAACATTTTTTTAGCTCAAAACTTTTCCCGCTAAACTGATAAATGTGTTTGTATAATCTTCCTCCTCCTGCATTAGAATCAATAATCAAATCACGAAAGCCCTGTCTTGATTTCTATTCCTAAGTTAAAATAAAAGGTATTTCCATTAGTAAAAGCAGTTTCAAAGCCATCTGAATTTCTCTTAAAAATTCCAAACCAGCATCCAGAATACATCCCACAAAACCGTCCCCATTTTGCTTTTATAGCAAGTTCGTTGATTCCATCATCATTTATATCAATATTGCTTACTTCAAATTCTTCGGCACAATCTATTGTTTTCTTATCCAAAATCTCACGCACTTCAACATAGACCTGAAAACTTTTATCACGAATAATTTTGTTCCAAATAGGCTTAATCAGTTTGTCTTCACAAACATAATTCGGCTTGTTGAGACTTTGTTTTTCGCCAGAATATGAATTTACTTGAACTTGAGTATTTACGCTTGATTCAATTAACGCTAATTTTTGAAATGATTCGTCGTTTTCCCAATAAAACTTAAAAACAACAAACGAACCAATTCCGAAACCCAACAGCGCAACCGATAAATAAAAAGCATAACGACACACAAAACACCTCAGAACAAAAAGAAACTCAACATTCTCACATTAGCTATAAGTTTATAGAAAATCAACAATTATCTAACTAAATGCTTCCAGATATTTGATGCCCGCGCCGGTGTTAAAAATCACGACTGTTTCATTTTCTTTGACCAAATTCTGCTCAATCATTTTTCGGAGCGCGGGCAAGCAAGCCGCGCCTTCTGGCGCACAAAATAAGCCTTCCGCCGCGCCGATTTCTTTGACGGCATTTATCAATTCTTCGTCCGTGACGGCAACGGCAGTTCCGCCGGATTTGTGCAAAGCATCTAAGATTAAAAAATCGCCGATTGCTTTCGGAACTCTTAAACCGGACGCGACGGTTTGCGCGTTTGGAAATTCCGCGGCGAACATATCGCCTTCGTGAAACGCCTTGACGATTGGCGCACAGCCGATTGATTGGACGGAAACCATTCGCGGTCTTTTTGCATCAATCCAGCCCAATTGTTGCATTTCGTCAAACGCCTTCCACATTCCGATTAAACCTGTTCCGCCGCCGGTCGGGTATAGAATTACGTCGGGCAATTGATAATCAAATTGCTCGGCGAGTTCGTAGCCCATCGTCTTTTTGCCTTCGACGCGATACGGTTCTTTCAAAGTCGAAACGTCAAACCAGCCTTCCGCATCTTTGCATTCGGCGACAATCTTTCCGCAATCGGTTATCAAACCGTCAATCAAAGTTACATTCGCGCCTGTCTGCTCGCATTCGACGATGTTCGCGCGCGGCGTATCCTTCGGCATAAAAAGAAATGTTTCCATTCCGGCGCGTGAAGCGTAAGCAGCAAGCGCACCCGCCGCGTTTCCCGCCGACGGCGCGGCAACTCGTTTCACGCCTAGCTCTTTCGCCATTGAAACGGCGGCAGACATTCCGCGTGCTTTGAAACTTTGCGTCGGATTTGTAGATTCGTCTTTGATGAAAAGATTCGATTTAACGGAAAGCGTTGCGGCTAACTTTTCGGCTTTGAGCAAAGGCGTAAATCCCTCGCCGAATGAAACGATGTTTGATTCGTTTTCGACGGGTAAAACTTCCGCGTATCGCCACAAATTAGATTGGCGATTTTTGAGAGATTCTTTGGTTAAAGTCTGTGCCGCTCTTTCCAAATCATAGCGGACGAGAAGCGGTTTTCCGCATTCGGCGCACAGATTATGCAGCTTTCCGGCTTCGTAATTTTTATGGCAACTTGCGCATTCGAGATGCGTAACATTCATTGTTTTGATTTCCTTTAATTTTTGATTACCGTTTTAATCAAATTACAGCTATTCGGATTTAAAGACAATTTGCCCACGAAAAACACGAAAAGAAAACTTATTTAGTTAAATTTCCTTTCGTGTTTTTCGTGGGCAAAATCTTTTAAATCTTTAGCCGGATTATTTCTGCTTACTTTTTCAACATCGGCTTTAACGCTTTGTAAACATTGTCGGTCATCACTTTCGCGCCTTCCGCGTTCGGGTGGATGCCGTCGCCTTGATTTAATTTCGGATTAAGCGCGATGTTTTCCAAAAAGAAAGGCAGAAAAGTCGTTTTGTGTTGTGAAGCCAAATCGGGAAAAGCACTGATGTAATCGCGCTGATACTGCACACCCATATTCGGCGGCGCGAGCATTCCGCACAATAAAACCTGCACGTTTTTCGCTTTCGCTTTTTCAATTATCTTCGCCAGGTTTTGTTTCATTTTGGCGACGGGCAAACCACGCAGTAAATCGTTCGCGCCTAGTTCGAGAATCAAAATCCGCACGTTGTCCATTTCCAAAACCCAGTCAATCCGCTCCAATCCGCCCAGACTGGTTTCGCCCGAAACTCCCGCGTTTATTACTTCATAATCGTAACTGTCGGCTTTTAATTTCTGCTGCAAAAGATACGGATAAGATTCCTTTTCCTGCAAACCGAAACCCGCCGTCAAACTATCGCCGAACGCAACGATTTTCGGCTTATCGGAAATAATTTGCACTGGCGGCTGCCGGTCAACTTTTTTATTTGCCTGCTGCTCGGCGGTCGAAACGCCGCACGCGGAAAATATAAAAGCAAAAGAAATGAAACTAAAAATTGCCGCTAATCGAATAAAAGAAAACATAATTTTTGAATAAAAACCATTTTGTCAAAATCTTGTTTTAAGATGCGGATTTTGTCGAACTTGTTTGCGCCTTTTTCACAAGATATTATTAAAAAGAGGTCAGAGGCTAGAGTTTAGTTTTTGTTTTCACTAAACTCTAGCCTCTGACCTCTAACATCCAAACTTATGATAATTCTCCGAAACGTAACCAAAACCGTCCGTTCCGGCGCGGAAGATTTAACGATTCTCGACGACGTTTCACTGGAAATTCCCGCCGGCGAGTTCGTCGCCGTGACGGGCGCATCGGGTTCGGGAAAATCAACGCTTTTGGGTTTAATCGCCGGACTCGACGCGCCTTCTTCAGGCACGATTTTGATTGACGAGGCGAACGTAACCGCGATGAGCGAAGACGATTTGGCGTCTTTAAGAAGCGAGAAAATCGGCTTCGTTTTTCAATCGTTTCATTTGATTCCGAGCCTCACGGCGTTTGAAAATGTCTTGATTCCGATGGAGATTTTAGGCTTAAAGGACGCAAAAAGCCGTGCCGAAAAATTGCTCGCCGACGTGGAATTAACAAATCGCGGACATCATTATCCGACCGAACTTTCCGGCGGCGAACAGCAACGCATCGCCATCGCCCGCGCCTTTGCCAACAGCCCGAAAATTTTGCTGGCGGACGAACCGACGGGAAATCTGGATTCGCGCAACGGCTCGCACATTTTTGATTTGATGACCGATTTGCACAAACAAAACAACGTAACTTTAATTTTAGTAACGCACGACCAGACTTTAGCTGACAAAGCGCAACGGCAAGTTGTCTTGAAAGACGGACGCATATTGACTGATAACTGAGAACTGAGAACTGATAGTTAAAGAAAATTCCTAAGCTATCAACTATCAGTTATCAGTTATCAATTATTTATATGAATTTTATTTTCAACTTAACTTTTCGGGAAATCCGCTCGTCGTGGCGTCGTCTGCTGTTTTTCTTTTTGTGCATCGCCATCGGCGTCGGCTCGGTCGTCGCGCTTCGCTCGCTGATTCAAAATCTTAGCCAATCAGTCGGCGGTGACGCACGCGAACTTTTAACGGCTGATTTTGTCGTTAATTCGACAAACGATTTTTCGCCGACAGACGTTGAGAAAATAGAAGCGGTCATTGGCAAATCAAACATCGTCGAAGCCCGCAACGAAGCGATGGAAACTTCAGCAATGGCGCGTCCGTCTGACAAAACGAATGAAGGCTTGCAGTTTGTCGAACTAAAAGGCATCGAACCGCCGTTTCCGCTTGTCGGAAACTTTACGCTTTCGGGCGGAGCGCCTTTTGACTTCGAGTTGCTGGAAAATCGTGGCGCGGTTGTCGCGCCGATTTTGCTGACCGAATTGAATGTTAAAGTCGGCGATAAAATCCGCATCGGCGACGCCGAATTTCAGAT
>JAIVJJ010000004.1 GCA_020200095.1 Acidobacteriota bacterium
CATTTTTGTTTAATAAATCACAGGACGAAGATTTATTTCGGCAGAATTTGTTTTTCGGAAATAAGGTCGGCTTGATAATTACCGAAGGAAAGTCGTAAAGGCGTGCGTTTATCGTCGTTACTAAGCCATACGCGCAGATTGTATTGGTCAATGCTTGGATTTCCAGTCGAAACGGAAACGAGTTGGGCGGAAACTTTTTCGCCTTGCAGATTTATAATATCCGCATTTGAAGGTCGGAGTGTGAACACATAAGCTTTTGTATCTAAAAATACGGCTACGCGGGTGTCATTAACTGGATTGCTTGGGTCTTTGCTCGGCTTTAAATTAAATGAGCGAACGGCATAGGCAAGTGATAAAATACTGTGCGTGCCGACGGGAGTTTCTATTTGATTGGCGCTGTTATTGATGACAAAACCTGATTTTTGGTCAAATATAAATTTCTGATTATACGCGCTTAAAAACCCGCTGAAATTTAATTCAATTTGCTGCGGAGCAAGCGAGTCGGGATTGACCTGCGCTTTTAATCCATTATTCAAAAATAAAACTTGTTGTCCGGGTTGCGTTTCAGTTACGGTTGCCGTTAAAAGCAGACTGTCTTGACCCTGAAATTGTTTGCGTTCTTTTGCCTGAAGCGTTACCAAACCGACCATCTGTCCATTGTTTGTAACTTGGTATTCTAAGGTTTCGCCTAGTGAAAACGGCAAATCCGTCGAAAGCGGTGCGTTTTCGATATACGGCGTTGGTGTCGCCATAGGTTTTGGCGTCGGTAACGGGCGCGGCGCTTGAATCAGCACGGGAGTCGGTACGGTTGAAATTTCCGGTTCAATAATTTGTATACTGGCAAGTTCGGCGCGAAATTCTCCTTTCGGAGTATCAAACCGAATTAAAACCGGAACACGCGCTTGATCTGAGCTGAAATTTATACGCAGATTCGTAATGCCTCTTTCTACTAAAAATTCACTTTGAACACTCGAGACACTTGTTTCAAATTCACCTGCATCGGTTTTAACTCGCTCATTGACGGAATTTTGTTTTTTGCTGACAATGTTTTGTAAGGTGACATTATAAATTTTGTCATCTTCCTGCAAAGAAAAACTTCCGATTCCGTTCGAGTTTCTGGCTTGATAGATAAGCGTTAGCAAATCGTTATACGCGGTTGGCGTAACAGTATAATTATTGATTGTTTCTTGCGGCAAAACGGTGGCGTTGGAAACCTTACGAATGTAGAGCGGCAAAGCGGTTACAGCCGAAGCAAACGTGGTGCGCGTTTCGTCCAAAAGATAAAAGGCGGCGCTCACCAAATCTTTTGTTTTTAACTTCCAGCGCAGCTCAACCGCATCTCTTTCGCCCAATCTCCCGCGCGAAACCGCATAAATTTCGGCGTAAGCTGCATCATTAAATTTTTCAAAAGAGATATTGTAAGTTAAGCGCTCGCCGACGCGAAACGGCGCAGGCGGCAGCGTTTGGATTTTTACTTGGTTTTGCGCGACAGCAATTTGGATTGAGAAAAAAGCACCAATGCTAAAAAACAAAAACAAACACAAAACGAAAATTAATCGCAAATGAACGCGAATAAACGTAAATTCATTCCTAAAGTAAGATGTTTGAAATTTTATTTTGTTCATCAGCAATTTGTTTTTTTATTCGCTCTCAATTTCTTCTAAAATCTCTCGTACTGCCAAAATTTTATCTGTCGCTTGTAAAATCGGTCTGCCAATCACTAAATAATCCGAACCTGCCTGAACGGCGTCTTTCGGTGTCATTACACGCTTTTGGTCGTCAATAGTTCCAGATTCCAGATTCCAGATTCCAGATCGACTTTCATTTTCATCATTCAATTTGGTATCTGGAATTTGCAATCTGGAATTTCTAATTCCGGGTGTAACAATCAAAAAATCTTTTTCTCCGATGTTTTCACGAATTTTCTTAACTTCGTGCGGTGAAGCAACCACGCCGTCCAAACCGCATTCTGCTGCAAGACGCGCTAAATCTAAAACTTGATTTTCAATTTTCGTTTCTATCCCTACTTCGCGCAAAGTTTCCTGATTGGAACTTGTCAAAACAGTTACGCCGATAATTTTCGGCGTTGTTAAATTTTCTCTGTCGCAAACCTGGCGCACTTTTGAAGGTTCAGACATCTCGTATTTTTGCAGTGATCTTTGTTCGTTCGTAAAAAATTTAATCGGTTGATTTAGAGATTTGCTCGCGGAAAAATTTTGTCAACCGGCGCGAACCGTTAAATAACAGATGTTTTTCCTTTTTCTTAAAATGTGCAAAAGGCAAAGCTATTTCAAAGTCGGGCTGCTTATTTCGCTTTAGCAATTCCAAACACTGCGCACCGGCTTCTTTTGATTCAAATGCCGCCTTCACTGCTTTCTTTTCGTTCTCTTCATTATTTAATAATTTATAAATGATCGATTGCATAAACCACGCATCGGCAAATTTGATTTCTAAGGAAACTGTTTTTTGAAAATAACGCAACGCCGTTTTGTAGTTTTGAAGCTGAAAATATGCGCAGCCAATTAAATAATGCATTTCAGGCGTTTCCAAACTTTTCAAAGCCTGTTTGAAAGCGGCAAGGCTTTCCGTCCAATTTTCTTCAAACGCCGCCAGCATTGCCCAAACATAATTAACGCAAAACGCTTTGTTCGGGTCGTTAATCAAAACGCTCAAAAGTTTGCGGGCATTTTCCGTCTCGGCGTTATCAGCGCAGATAACGCCGAGCAGAAGCAAAACTTTCGTGTTGTGCGGCGCAAGTTCAAAAGCTGTTTCGAGATTTTTTTTAGCCGAATCGAATTTGTCGGCGCGAAAAAATGTTTCGGCAATAAAAACAAGCAACGGAACATTTTTTGGTGAAAGAAGTGCGGCGCGTTCAAGTGTACGAAACACCTGTTTTTCTTCACCTTTGTGCAGTAGTTTGACAGCTTCATTGACAAGATGTGCAAAGAGTTCGATGTTTGAGCCGGCGTGATGAGAAAAGATTTCTCTCAAAATCTGCTCTTGTTTGTTGTCAGCGACAAGCTGCTGCCTTTTTTCGTCTAACAATTCAAGCGTATTTTGGCTAAGTGCTTCGGACAAATCCGGGTTCAACTTCTGAATTGCTTCAAAAAACGATTGGAGCAGAGCGTGGTCTTTTTCAAAAGATTCGGTTTCACGCCTGATAAAATCGTATGCCATTGCTAATTGTTCCATTACTTGCGCAAGGCGCAGTTCGAGCAGCGAAACTCTTTCAAGCAGGTGGTCTTCGTAATATGAAGGGACGACGCCTCCCTCGTGGCGCATCGAAGGAGGAAACACAACCAGCATCAGGCGCGTTCCGCAACGCCAGCAACTGGCTATGCCCGGCTCATTCGCCGCGCGACATTTTTGACAGTAATGTGAGATTTTTTCCACGGTTATTTAACGATGAACTACGAGTTATGAGTGATGAACTGTTGGCATAAAGTAAATCAAATTTTCAGGATTACCGTTTCTATTCGTTATTAATTGTTCAGCGTTCATAACTCACCATTAAAATCTACTCTAAATCAAGCGGATTCAAAAAAGGCTTTCCCGTCTCGCCCTGCGCCCGTTTTTTCGCTTCTTGAAATTTTTCTTCCAAAAGCCGTTTGCGATCTTTCTGTGACGACATTTCCTGAGCGAAAAGCTGTTCGCGCACCTCTTTCTGCTTATCAAGATTATTTTTCAAATCGTCAAATGAGCCGAGTTTTTTCGCTTTTTCTTCGTGCGCGATAATTGCGCCGGTACCTGCGTCAATCGTTAAGGTAGTTTCGCAACACGGACAAATTACGCTCAATCTTTCCATAGCACGAAAAAGTATAACTTAAAACTACCAAAAACGGTGAACGGGCAAAATTAAATTTGCTGCCTTTCCGCAAATTTAATTTTATACCACAGTAAAAAAGTGGAGAATGAAAATTCTACAGATTTTCATTCTCCACCCAGAGTTACCAGCCGATTGTTATTCTTCTACTTCTTCCTCGGAAACATCAATCAAAGACGCGCTTGTAACCATATCGCCGTCGTTCATTCGAATCAGCGTTACGCCTTGCGCGCTTCTTCCTGTCTGTCGAATTTGATTTGCTTCGAGACGAATAAGTTTTGCCTGTTGCGTGATAATTATCACTTCCGAATCGTCATCAACCGGAAACACGGCGACAACCTTGCCAGTTTTTTTCGTCGTTTTCATATTGATAACGCCTTTTCCGGCGCGTGATTGCAAACGATACGTTCCGACTTTGGTTTGTTTGCCGAAACCTTGTTCGGATATTGAAAGCATTTTTTCCGATTCGTCTTTTGAAACGGCGCAGGCGGTTACGACAAAATCACCTTTTCGCAAATTGATGCCGCGGACGCCGCGAGCCACGCGACCAAGCGGACGCGCGTCCGTTTCATCAAAGCGAATCGCCATTCCGTCGTGCGTGGCGATAAAAATCTGTTTCGTTCCGTCGGTTACAAAAACATTTAAAAGCTCGTCACCTTCGTCAATGTTTATCGCATTGATGCCATTGGCGCGAATGTTTTGATATTCACTCAGCGCGGATTTTTTGATCACGCCATTGCGTGTTACCATCGTTACAAAAACGTCGTCGGTAAAATCTCTAACCGGCAAAACTTCGACGAGTTTTCTTTCTGAAGAAAGCTGCACGAGATTGACAATTGCTTTGCCGCGAGCGGCGGTGTCACCTTCTGGTATTTCGTGAACTTTGATTTTAAAGACTTGTCCGTTGTCGGTAAAAATCATTAGGAAATCGTGCGTCGAAGCGGTGAAAAGATGATCGACAAAATCATCATTTTTCGCTTTCGCGCCGAATCTGCCTTTGCCGCCGCGTCCCTGTCTGGAATACGCGGAAACCGGTGTTCGCTTGATATAACCGGCGTTTGTAACCGTAATTGCAACTTCTTCGTTGGCAATCAAATCTTCAATTTTTAGTTCGATTCCGGCGTCAACAATCACTGTTCGCCGCGCATCGCCAAAGTTTTTCTTAACTTCCTTTAATTCGTCAACGATAACTTGGCGAAGCAATTGTTCATTCGCCAAAATTGCCTCAAGTTCGGAAATAAATTTCAGGATAGCTTCGAGTTCGTCAATAATTTTTTGACGTTCAAGAGCTGAAAGACGTCGCAATTGCAAATCAAGAATTGCCTGCGCTTGAATATCGGTAAATTGCAAACCTCCGACGATTTTCTCTAATTCCTTCAAAAATCCGGCAAGCGTTTTATCAGCCGGAGCGCCGCGCCAGGTTTTTACTTCTTCGAGCGTTGCAAAATTTCCGGTCAGCCACGCTTTCGCTTCGTCTATCGAGCGCGAATTGCGGATTAAAGGAATAATGTAATCAAGCGCGTCGATTGCTTTATTCAAGCCTTCCAAAATATGCGCCCGCGCCTGTGCTTTGCGAAGTTCAAATTCGGTGCGGCGGCGCACTACTTCACGGCGAAACTCAACAAACGCTTCGAGCATTTGCTTGAGGTTCAAAACCTTCGGCTGACCGTTCACAATCGCAATACTGATAATGCCGAAAGACGATTGCAGCGGCGTCAGTTTATAAAGTTTGTTGAGAACAACCTGCGGAATCGCATCACGTTTTAGTTCGATGACGACCCGAATTCCTTCGCGGTTCGATTCATCACGGATTTCCGAAATTCCGTCAAGACGTTTTTCGTTGACGAGTTCGGCGATTTTTTCAATCAAACGCGCCTTGTTTAGCTGGTACGGAATTTCTGTGATGACAACGGCATCGCGTTCACGGTCGCCGCGTCCGATGCGGTCAATTCCGGCTTTTGCACGCATCTGCAAAATGCCGCGCCCCGTTCGATAAGCGTTGTGAATTTCCTCGCGCCCGTAAATAAATGCGCCCGTCGGAAAATCCGGTCCCGGAATATGTTCGATAAGCTGGTTGATTGTAATTTCAGGATTTTTAATCAACGCGATAGTCGCGTCAATAACTTCATTTAAATTATGCGGCGGAATTTTCGTTGCCATACCGACAGCGATTCCTTCCGAACCGTTGATTAAAAGATTCGGAACGCGCGTCGGCAAAACTACTGGTTCGGACAAAGACTCGTCGTAATTCGGCTGAAAATCAACCGTCTCCTTTTCGATGTCCGCCATAATTTCATTAGTCATTCTTTGCATTCTGACTTCCGTATAGCGCATCGCGGCAGCATTATCGCCGTCAATCGAGCCAAAATTTCCCTGCCCGTCAACGAGTGGGTAACGCAAGGAGAATTCCTGTGCGAGCCGCACAATCGTGTCGTAGGCGGCGGTGTCGCCGTGCGGGTGATATTTGCCAATGCAGTCGCCGACGACGCGAGCCGATTTTTTGTAAGGTTTGTTGTAGTAATTGCCGAGTTCCTGCATTGCCCACAACACGCGGCGATGAACGGGTTTGAGTCCGTCGCGTACGTCGGGCAGAGCGCGTCCGATGATGACGCTCATTGCGTAATCGAGATACGACCGCCGCATCTCGTCTTCGATATTAACTTGATTTCGTTCTAAAATTGCTTCCATTATTTTTCCTTGTTTTCGAGATAACTTTTTTTAAGAATTTTTGCTGTTTAATGAGTCTGGCTAAACAGGTATGAACATACATAAAATATAGAATTTTGCGCGGTTAATGCGTATTATTATTTTACAGGTATTCAGCTGGTTTAGCAACTTGTAAAACGCCCGTAATATACTCAAAAAAAACCTACTTCCAGGCAATTTCTAATCTTTACTTTCTAACTGTTTTAAGAGTCTTGAAATTTTAGAGAATGCTTATGTTTGCATCCGAGTAGAGGATGAAAGATGAGGGATGAAGGATGAAATTTGATGGCATAGGGATGAAACTTGAAAAATGCAGGTAGCAACAATTTTTGCTATCACATTTCATCTCTCAAGTTTCATCTTTCATTCCTTTACAAACAGCTCCACTGATTATTAACGACCATCGCGGGGGCGCCCAGCCCGCCTGCTTGACACGGCGTTGTGTTGCGGCGGCAATTTGAACAATATACTACTGAGCCGTTCGGTTTTCCGGCAGGCAGCGCATTTTGCAAAATCGAAGGCATTTGAACCGGCGTCCCGAATTGAACGTCGGTGCCGAAAAATGTCGGATGACCTTTAACACTTCCTTCATCCAATTGTCCGGTCATAAAAATGACCGTTGCGCGGTCAAAATTCTTTTTAGTTCCTGTGCTTTGGCAGCCGAGCGTGTAACCGTCGTAGCAGAAACGATCGCCGGTTGAATACACTCGGAGGCGCTCGTCGGCTTGAAAAGTATTCGGTCCGTAAAGATTGCCGGTTGAAACAAATGTGCGCCGGGCTTTAAAGATAATAGGGGCTCCGAAAATACTGTTGATAATTGTCATCGGGTAGGAATAATCACCAGCGAATTGAAGCTGCGCTCCGTTATAAACAATCGAAGCGGTCATTTGTTCGGTTTGTGAGTTAATAACCGTTATGGAAGCGCTATCAGTAATGTCAAGAAAAATTCCGCCGATGGCGCTCAAAAAACCTCCACCGAAAGTGTCTTGTATCAAAATCAGTCCGGCATGCTCAAAGTGCATCGAATTGGCATTAGTCGTCGGAGTCCGTTTCGGATTCATAAACATACAGCCTTCAATCTTCCAATCCGAATTGATAACGTCCGAATAAATTGCGGCATCGCGGTTATAAACAAAGCGGCAATGGTTGAACTTTATGTAATCAAACTGCCACGCGAAAGTCGTAATCGGTAATCCGTGAGCGTAAAAACCGCGATTGAAACCTTGAAAGACCACACGTTCAAAATAAAAATTCTGCGACGACATAAACGCGCCGACGGCTTCGATGCCGGAAGTTCCCTCATTGCTTTCACCAAAAAGCTCTAAATCCCTAATTGATATGTTCTCGACGCATTCGCCGATGCGGAAAAGAGCGCGGTTTGTGCCGCGCAGTTTAATTCGGCTCGGATTTTGTTTGACAACATTGTTTGTCGGCGCAAGCGTTGTAATGGCACTCACGCCTTGAATGGCTATACCCGAAGATAGAGTGACGGGCGAAGAGATGACAAAATCACCTTCGGGAATCTGTAAAGTTCCGCCGTTGCGCGAAGCGATAAAAGCCATTGCGCTTTTGAACGCAATCGTGTTATCGGTCGTGCCGTCACCGACCGCGCCAAAATCTTTGATGTTGTAAATTCCGGGTCTTTCGGGCGTGGCAATCCAATCGTAAGCGATTTGTCCGGCATATTGATCGCCTTTAAAGGTAATCCGGTAGCGTTTGTCTTCGCCCGTAAAACACCATTTGGAATCCGCTGCACTGCCGCGCATAGTTGCCGTCGAACCGCTCTGTGTAACTCGTGTTGTCGTTTCACAAGCCGAAACTTTCATCGGCGTAGCGGTGTTTAAGTCCGTAATGGTAACATCGGTTTGCGGCGAAGAATAACGTAACGCGCAAGTCTGGGATTTGTGAGTTTCCGGCACGTCAAGAAAAAGATTGTAGCCTTCAAACTTATTTTGCGGTAAAGCGTTTAAGGCAGAAAAAATGACAAAGATAAATAAGAACCAGATTCGATAAATTTTCAACATAATGAGGATAGATTAGCGCAAAAGGCGAAAGTGAAAAAGTGAAAAAGCTGGAAGGTTGTAAATATACAGACTCAAAGGCAGCTTTCTTTTCACCTTTTTCACTCTTTCACTTATTCACTTTTTACTTCTTTTCGGTTTTCTTTTAGTGGATTTTTCACGCGCCCGCACCAAGTATTTGAGTTCGGTCATAAATTCGGAAACATCTTCAAATTCAAGATAAACGGAAGCAAAACGCACATATGCGACTTTATCGAGTTCTTTGAGACGACGCATAATTATTTTGCCGATATCGCTGGTCGGGCGTTCACGGTCAGGCGATTCTTGCACGGATTTTTCTACCAAATCAACGATTGACTCAAGCTGAGACGAGGAAATCGGTCGTTTTTCGCAGGCGCGAAGTAAACCCGCCATAATTTTATTACGATCAAAGCCTTCGCGTTTTCCGTCCTTTTTGATAACCATATACGGAATCTCATCAATTCTCTCATAAGACGTAAAACGCCTGCTGCATTCGAGACACTCACGCCGACGCCGAATCGAATCGCCATCCTTAGCTTCTCTCGAATCAACGACTTTATCTTCCAGAAATCCGCAAAATGGACACTTCATAACGATTTTGGATTTTGGATTTTGGATTTTGGATTCATCAGTTGCTCGTAATTCTCTGTTCGTGGTTCGTTGTAGTTTTGTCCTTCGTTTCCACGATTCAAAACTCGAAACCCGGAATTCTCAACTTCTTTCTTCCCTTCTCCTTTTCTCCCTTTTTCCCCTTCTTCAATTTCCTCGACGGCGTGTTCCGAATCAAGTAAACCTTTAAAACGCGCAACACTGATGTCACCGTGTAAAAAGTAGTATATTCCAAAAAAGAGAGCAGGTGCGAAGTAAACCAGATGCATCACGATTGAAACTGCCGCTGCTTGCTCACGTTCGACGTTTAAAAATATCAAACCGCCTGCCGTTGCGGCGTGAAACGCGCCTGCCGCCCCGCCCGGCGTCGGCACAATCGAGCCGATTGCCGCCCAACCCATTATAAACAGAGAGTCAATAAAACTAAGCGGCAAATCAAACGCTAAAAGAACAAACCAAGTTGGAACGGCAATCGACAACCAAAGCAAAAAAGTCCAGAAGATAACCGAAACAACCTCTCGCCAATCTTTCAAAATTTGCAATGACGTCGCAAGCTGTTTCAAAATGCTTAAAATTATGCTTTTAACTTTTTGCGGGACGAAATTTTTGTCAATCTTTTTTTCAGTCCAATCAACGAATTGCGGCGAAAATCTTTGATATAAAATTAATCCCAAAAAACCGACCCCGACGCCGACTAACAGTAAAATTCCGACCAAGCGCACGTATTCAAACTCGGCTACGCGTCCTGTCGGTGCGTTAAACCACAATAAATTGATGGAAAAAAAGCAAATTAAAGCAGCTAAATCGAAAATTCTCTCGATAAAAAGGGTAACCAGCGCGGCTGACGGACGAACGCGCTTATCACGCATCGGAAGCCACATCGGGCGCACAATCTCGCCGGCTCTACCGACAAGAAAAATCGCTGCAAAACCGACTGTCGTGGTTGCAAAAAGCTCTTTTAAAGAAGATTCGGTTATCGGCGCAAGCAAAACCTTCCAGCGAACAGCGCGTAAAAGGTAACCGAGACAAATAATCAAAGTCGCCGCCGTTATGTAGAAAGCATCCGCCTTCCGCAGGCTTTGGCTGACTTGCTGCCAATTTAAATTTCTTCCGAAAAACCAGAAGATAAGTATGGCGAATAAAAACAACAAAATAAATTTTAGATACTTTCGCAAATTGCTTGTTTCCCGCCTTGCAGATATTTTTATTTCGTTCCTAAAAGCGCCGGTAATTTTGCATATCTTACAAATTGTGTTAAATACACAGTAAAGACACAAGATACAGTATTTCAAAAGCAAAAGTAAAAGGGCAAAGGTAAAAGAATGAAAATGTAAAAACGAAAAAAATTGTCTGTTCAACTTTATCGTTTTCTAGGTTTTCGACATTTACTTTTTGTCTACTTACTTTTTACTTTTTCAATGGAACTTTTCTTTCAGTACCTTCGTAAAAAAGGTTTGACAAGGCGGGTTTTCAGACTTTGTTGATTTTCGGGCAAAGGCAATTGCTTTTTTGGAGAAACACGAGTTGGAAGCATTAAAAGCGGTAGCGACGAGTAATGGCGCGGAGATTGTGCGGCGTTGTCGCGCGGGCGACGGCGCGGCGTGGGAGGAAATCGTAACAACCTTTTCGCGCCGAATTTTTAACCTTGCCTTTCGTTTTACGTCGAGTGTCGAAGCGGCGGAAGATTTAACGCAGGAAGTTTTTGTCCGCATTTACAGAACGCTTGATCAATACGACGCCAAACAAGGCGATTTAGCAAATTGGCTGATGCGGCTGGCGCGAAATTTGATAATTGACGATTACCGACATCGCCAGCGAAATCCGCAAAATTCTTTTGCCGACGATGTTGAAGACCATACGTTTCATCTACGTGCCGTCGGAACTTCGGCGCAGAAAGACATCGAACGGCGCGAGTTGGCGAAGCAAGTGCAGGAAGCTATTGACAAGTTACCGACAGATTTAAGAACATGCGTGATTTTGCGTGACATCGAGGAACTAAGCTATCAAGAGATTGTTGACATTTTGAACATTCCCGAAGGTACGGTCAAATCGCGTATTAATCGTGGGAGAATAGAATTGGCGAAAATTTTACGGCGAATGCGAGTTGTAAATATGTAAAAAACTATAGGCAGTTAGCTATTAGCAATCAGTTTTACTGACTTCTGACTTCTGACTTCTGACTACTAATTATGACCTATGAAAACGAAAAATTAATAAACTGCTCAAATTTTGAGGAACTTTTGACTGATTATCTGGACGGAAATCTGGACAGACGTTTGAAAGTTGCAATGGCTGAACACGCTCTAAGCTGTCCTTTGTGCCACGCGCTTTTGAATGAAGTCAAAGATGCACTCCAACTTTGTCACGAAATCTCCGTGCCGAAAACTTCATTCGTTAAACTCGAAGCCAGAATTCTTTCAATGACAACGCCGGAGACGGCGATGGTTTGCAATGATTTTGAAGAACATTTAACTGATTATTTGGATGGATTTTTACCCGCGCCTGTTTTTCATCGCTGGGAACGCCACGCAGTTTTGTGCGAAAAATGCACGGATTTACCGGGTGAGGTAGTGCGCTCTATCGCTGCTTGTTACACATATAAATTGGAAGAATTGCCGATTCCTGCGGGTTTGAATGCAAAGATTCTGCAAGCGACCCTTGGAATGGAAAAACGGCAAACTGTCAAACCATCTCGGACGGCGCAAACAATTGAATGGATTCGCGGTTTAAGCTTTCCGATTTCGATTCCGCAGTTTGCGCCCGTAGCAATGATTATGCTTTTTGCCGTTTTGATTTTCAGTCAGACGGTTTCCGCTGACGGTTCGATTAGCGGAATGTATCAAAAAAGTTTTGAACTCGCCGGACAAACTTATCAGCAAGGTGCGAGTGTTGTTCTCGGCGAAAAAAATATCGAACAAAAATCGAATCAAGAACCGGTCAGCGGAACTTTTGTCAATAACGAGGAAAATAGATAATGAATTGTGCATATCACGCTCAAAACATTGCGGCGGTAAATTGCAACGGATGCGGAAGACCTCTCTGTTCGGCGTGTGACCATAGAATCAAAGGTTTTCCCTTTTGCCAGGACTGTATTGTTTCGGGTGTCGATCTTCTGAGAAATCATAACCAATCTTCGTATGTTTCAATTGTTAAAAAACAAACTTCGCCTTTTATCGCTACGCTTCTATCGCTGGTTTGTCCCGGACTCGGCGCGGCTTACAACGGACAAACATCTAAAGCATTAGTTTATTTTGCCGTTTTTGTCGGACTTTTTCAGATGGCGATTTTAACGGGCGGAATGGCAATTTTTGTTTTGGGATTTTTAGGAATGTGGCTTTTTGCGGCGCTTGATTCATATAGAACAGCCCAGCTTTTGCGCTCAGGCTTGACGCCGAACGGTGCGGAAGACATTATCGTTCAACGTTTTTCAAGCAACCCGAAACTCTGGGGAATTGTCTTAACCATTCTTGGCGCGTCGTTCTTTTTACAGACATTTTTTAATTTTCGCCTTTTAACGAGAAGAATTCTGCCAATTTTGCTTATTGGTTTCGGTATTTATCTTTTGCGCCACTATGTTTTTAAGTCTAGACAAAGCAAAGAAAATTGGGCGCGTTTTACTAAGGCAACAAATGCTCCGAAATTTTCAAGCGCAAGTGGTGACTCAAATTTTCAAAACAATAATTTTGAGTCGCAGAATGATTTTGAAACTAAAACGCGAGTTAAGACGTGGAAAAACAGGTAAGAAATTTGTATTATCAAACACAGGATGGTTTCAAGCGTTATTCTTCCAATGAAGCTATTGTGTGGTAAATCAGAATTAGAGAGGTTTTAAAAGTTATGCCAATTTGGTTAAAAGCCGCAGGAAAATGGGGAAGTATTTTCGCCATTCTAGCTTTAATTATTACATTATTAAAACAAATAATTGCTTTTGTCGGCTTTCTGACAATGGCAATCAAACTGCTCGTGGTTTTGGTTTTTGTTGCTTTAATATTTGGAATCGGTTTTATGATCTTCCGGACCCGCAGCCAAAAACGCAAAGCGCAAGAGTAAATTCTTTACACTTATTTTTATTTAAGCAATGTAAGCATTTGCAAAAGTTTTCGGGGCAATTTGCCTTTTGTAAAGGCTTATGATACCTTTTCAATTTCCATTTACAAAATAACAGATATTTTTCAAACATTTAACCCCAGAGAGATTTTGTGCGTTTTTTCACACAATTCTCAGTAAGGATTCGCGTTAGGCGCCGCTTGGCTGTGCTTTCGTGATTCCATGCATTTGAAACGAAAGAGTTTTCAATTGCAGAAAATCATCAAAAGGAGACAACAAGCATAATGCAAAAAAACAACTGTTTTTATAGATTTTTATTACAGCATTCATTTAAAACAAAAATTTACATTCGTCGAATCGAAATTTCAAAAAAACTTGTTCATTCAACAATCGCCGGCTTAATTTTATCATTCGGAATTTTCTCAGTAGCAATAGCAGGGTTTATAGGACAACAACCCTTGGAAAAAGTTAACGCAAACTTTTTGGATGAAACAACCGTCGCATCCGAATCTTCCAAATCAACTCAAAACAATCAGATAGCCGATTACAAATCAATAAACTACGAACGACCTTCGGAATCCGGTGATTTTGCCATAAATAGCGGCGGACCCGAATCTTCGCTTCAAATGACACGCGAAGAGGCGGAAGCAGGGGAAAACGGAATGCAAGACCAAGTTAGATTCCTCGAAAAAACAGCTAATCCTGCATTTTTACCGTCTATGTGGGCACATTCAGGCAAAATCAACAACGAATTCGGTTATCGTCGTAATCCGTTCGGCGACCGTTCCTACGAGTTTCACGCAGGAATGGATATAGACGGGAATACAGGCGATTTAGTAGTCGCACCGGCGAACGGCGTTATAACAAATGCGGATTGGCAAGGCGGTTACGGCAATATGATTGAGGTTGACCATGGAAACGGTTTGACGACTCGTTACGGGCATCTTTCCAGAATCGGTGTCCAAGTCGGCGATACCATTCAGCGCGGGCAGATTATAGGTCTTATCGGTTCGACGGGGCGCTCAACCGGACCGCACCTCCATTACGAAGTTCGGGTTAATGACAAACCGATTAACCCGCGACGTTTTCTGCCGCCAGGAGCGTCTCAAATCAGAACATTAAGCGCCGGATAAATTCAAAATTAAAAAACTTATATAAAGAAAAAGTGAGTTAAATTGGCTCGCTTTTTTCTTTTTTATGATTAAACGATAAGACTTTTTTAGATATTTTGAGTAAAATCAAATTAAAGAAATAAACAAATTCTCAAACGAAAGGAAATCTAATAAATTTATGCGTTCAAGACCAAACATTTTCTCAACATTCGTTTTAATGGCTGCCGTTCTGCTTTCTTCGTTCTCATTTGCCTTTGCAAATCTCGATGAAGGAATGTACACGCCCGACCAAATCAGCCGACTGCCGTTGGCAAAAAGAGGTTTGAGAATCAAGCCTTCAGAAATTTACAATCCAAACGGAGGCGGATTGTCCGAAGCAGTTGTGCGGTTGAGCATCGGCTGTACGGCGGAATTTGTTTCGCCTGACGGTTTGATCTTAACCAATCATCACTGCGCATTCGACGCGCTTGTAAAAGCGTCGACTCCACAGAAAGATTATGTCGAGATGGGCTTCAAAGCCAATTCTCGGATTGAGGAATTGCCAGCCAGAGGTTCTTCGATACCTTATTCGATATTTATAACGCAGCGCGTTGAAGACGTTACATCGAAAATCAACCGTGGAACGGAAAATTTGACGGGCGACGCTCTCGCGCAAGCAATTAAGAAAAACACCGATGAACTTCAACAACAAGAACAAGCCAAAGCGCCGAAAGGCTCGATGATTCGCATTCAAGCCTTAAACAACGGCTTTTTTTATTATCTTTATCAAACGATGCAGATAAAGGATGTGCGCGTCGTTTACGCTCCGCCGAGAAATATTGGCGTATTTGGCGGCGACCCCGACAATTTTGAATGGACTCGTCACACCGGAGATTTCACTTTTCTGCGGGCTTATACGGCGCCGGATGGTTCATCTGCTGAGTATTCGCCGAGTAATGTTCCATTTAAACCGAAAAGATTTTTGACAATTAATGTCGGTGGCGCTAAAGAAGGCGATTTCGTTTTTGTTTTGGGTTATCCGGGCGGTACGTCGCGCTATAGAGAAAGCCAGTCAATTGACTTTTCGCAAAAAATCAATTTTCCGTTTCTGTCCGGCTATTTTAGGTCTTGGAGTAATACATTGCGGGAAATCGGTCAAGATGATGAAGAAAAACGTATTAAGTTCCAATCGGACATTGCTAATTTAGACAATTCGAGAAAGTTATATGAAGGCGGCGAAACCGTTTTGAAACGAGCCGACGTAATTAACAAACGCCGCGCCGAAGAAGCGAAGTTTACCGCTTGGGTAAATGCCAATCAGGCGCGCCAAGCCAAATACGGAGCGCTTTTAAATGATTTTTCGACCGTTTACAAAAATTATTACACGACATCGGCGCGAGACCGCGTTTTGCGAACTTTTCCGAATCCATCAATGCCTGTTTTCAAGCAAATTCTTGATGCCGTGCAAGCCGTTCGACAAGGAAAACCTTTGACAGGTGAAAAACGCATGGAGATTCAAGAAGCGTATAAAGACCGCGAGCCTGTTCTTGAAAGAGAGTTGATTAAATTTTTCCTGCGCTCAATTGCCGAACTTCCAGCCGACCAAAAATTTACTGTTTACGAAGAACTTTTTAGCCGTTTTCAAGGAAAGGAACGAAGAAAAGCCGAAGAGACTTTTGCGGAAATGATTGCTGAAAAGGATTTCAACACACCCGAAACAATTTTTGCGTTGTATGAAATGTCGCCGGCAAAACAGCGCGATAAATATCCGAACATCGCCGATTTTATGACTGCGATGGCGGCTGAAAAAACAAGTATTGATTCGCGTCTGCAACGCTTTAATGCCGAATCAAATCGTCTCCGTATGCTTTACGTAGAAGGTATGTCGGAGTTGAAAGGCACGCGCCCTTACCCGGACGCGAATTCAACTTTGCGTTTTACATACGGCAACGTCAGAGGTTACAAACCACGTGAAGCCGTAACTTACAGTCCGTTCACGACACTCAAAGGCGTAATTGAAAAAGACACCGGCGAAATTCCTTTCGACGTTCCGCAAAAGTTAAAAGATTTGCAGCGCACAAGAGATTTCGGGAGATTCGGCTTAGGCGACAGCGTTCCGGTTAATTTTCTGGCAACAACGGACATTATCGGCGGAAATAGCGGAAGTCCGGTTTTGAACGCTTACGGTGAGCAAGTCGGTTTAGTTTTCGACGGAAATTACGAAGGTTTGGGCAACGATATTTATTATGATGATAATTATGGACGCACCATCGCCGTTGATATTCGCTATGTTTTATTTGTAACGGAAAAATTCGGCAACGCAGGCTGGATTTTGAATGAAATGAACATCAAAGGCGCAGGCGCGGCTAGAGCAAAACGCGCAATGGCTGAATAATGCGTAAGAAATTAAGCCACGAACAAATACAAATAGCACGAAAATTTTTAATTCTTTCGTTTTTATTTGTGTTCTTTCGTGGCTTAATTTCTTTACTGTCGCAAATTTAATAAGCAAGTTTGACGAAATTCATTCCGCGCAAAATAACTTTCTGTCTTCTCACCACGCGCTTCGGATTTTTTTTTGGATTAAAAACATTGAGCGGACTCGGAATCATTGCTGAAAGATACGCGGCTTCCTGCGGCGTAAGATTTGAAGCGGATTTTTTAAAGTAATATCTTGAAGCCGCTTCTGCACCGTAAATGCCGTCGCCCCATTCGATAACATTCAGATAAATTTCCAAAATTCTTTTTTTCGACAGTTCTCTTTCAAGAAAGTAAGTGATAAGCGCTTCGCGCCCTTTCCGCAAAAACGAACGTTCTTCCGAGAGATAAAGATTTTTCGCTAATTGTTGCGTAACGGTTGACGCGCCGCGTTTAAAGCTGGGCATTGGCGGAATCCAATCGTTTGGGTCGTAATCGCCTTCTTTTTTTGCTTCCGCTTCAGCTTCCCTCTGCGCTTCGTCCCAAGCCTTTTGAATAGCGTCCCAATCAAAACCGTCATGTTGGAAAAAATGTGTGTCTTCGCCTGCTAAAACAGCGCGTTGCAAATGTGGCGAAATTTGATCCATCGGCATCCAGATCTGATACTTTGCCGGCTCTTGGTTCTCGGCAACAGCTTCGGAAAGGCGATATTCAATCATCGAAGTTGTAACCGGATTTTCATTACGAAGTTTATGGACTCTAGGAAATGTGTAAAATTCGTAAGCCAGCCAAACGACGACTGCACCGATTAAAATTAGAAATAAAACTTTTGTCCAATACCACATAACTATTTTAGATTTTGGATTTTAGATTTTGGATTGCCTTGAAACTTTACGGCAATTCCAGAGATTATGTTCCAATTGCTTAAAAATCCAAAATCTAAATTTCAAATCTCTATTTGTAGCAATAATCCAAAATCTAAAATCCAAAATCAGAAAGCTTTACCGATTAATTTCGCGACAATCTTCCCGGAACTCATCACGCCAGGAAGCCCCGCGCCAGGATGCGTTCCAGCGCCAACAAAATAAAGATTTTCGACATCTTCGCTTTTGTTGTGCGGACGAAGCCAAGCCGATTGCATCAATGTCGGCTCGACGCCGAAAGCGTTTCCGAGATAGCTGTTCAAATCATTTTGAAAATGAAGCGGGTCAATACGATGCTCTGAAACAATATGCTTTGAAAGTTCGGGCATATAATTTTTTTCCAGATAACCAATTATCGCATCACGGTAAGGTTTCGCTTCTTTTGTCCAATCAATTTCGCCGCCAAGGTGTGGAACGGGCGAAAGAACATACCAAGAATCACAACCTTCAGGCGCAAGACTTGCATCCGTCGCCGTCGGGCGATGTAAATAAAGTGAAAAATCCTTCGCCAAAGTTTTATGGACGAAAATCTCATCGAGTAAACCTTTGTAACGCCTGCCCATTATAATTTCGTGATGCGCCATATTTTCATATTTGCGGTCTGTGCCGAAATAAATCACGAACAGCGACATCGAATAAGTCATTTTTTTAATTTTTTCATCAGTATATTTTTTGCGAAATCGCTTCGGAACAAGATTTAAATAGGTAAAAGCAACGTCGGCATTGGAAACAATCGCGTCGGCTTTTAAGAATTCGCCCGATACCATTTTCACGCCGTTGATTTTTCCGTATTTATCAAACGAAATCTTCCTGACTTCAGCTTCGGTGAAAACTTCCCCGCCCATGTCTAAAAACAAATCGCCTAAAGCCTTTACCAAGGCGCCCGTTCCGCCCATCGCAAACCACACGCCGAATTTTTGTTCAAGCTCGTGAATCATCGCGTAAATGGAGGTTGCCGAAAAAGGATTTCCGCCGATTAAAAGCGGGTGAAAACTGAACGCTTCACGAAGACGCTCGTCTTTGAAATAACGCGCGGTAAATTTATAAACTGAACGGTCGGAGCGCAGCTTTACCATTTCTGGAACAACCTTAACCATATCCCAAACGCTCGAAAAAGGCTGGTCAATCAATTCAAAACCGACGCGATAAATCTCGCCTAAATCCTTTGCAAAGCGTTTATAATTTTCAACATCATCAGCGTTAAATTTGCGGATTTGATTTAACAGATTTTCCTTATCGTCGTTATAATGAAAAACTGTTCCGTCGGGAAATCGGATATTGTAAAACGGGTCAATTTTAACTAATTTGACGTGATCGGAAGTTTTTTTGCCTGCCATTTCAAACATTTCGTCAATCAGCCACGGCGCGGTAATAATCGTCGGACCGCCGTCAAACGTAAAACCGTCTTGCTTGTAAACATAAGCGCGCCCGCCGAGTTTGTCACGTTTTTCCACAATCGTTACTTTGTGTCCGCTCGCCTGCAAACGAATCGCGGCGGAAAGCCCGCCGAAACCGCTTCCGATGACAGTGATCTTCATTAAATTTTTGTTTTCCTCTTTTTGATAATTTTAGATTAAAAAAATTGTCAGCAATTTGTGCAAATGTGCTTGGTGCAAGTTTTTGTGTCGTCTATGTTAAAATTGCATACAACAATAAAGCAAAACGAAAAATCAAAAAGTAAATTTACAACAGTTTCAATGAAGCCATTCAAAGTCCGCAATATAGAAATTAATCCGCCGTTAATACTCTCGCCGATGGCGGGCGTGACGGATTATTCGTTTCGTCGTCTTATCAAACGGCGCGGCGGTATCGGCTTGACGGTTTCCGAATTTATTTCGGTTGAAGGTTTGACACGAAACAATCCGAAATCGAAACGGCAGATGCGTTTTGACCCGGAAGAACGTCCGTTTGCTGTGCAGATTTTTGGCGGTCAGCCTGAACGAATGGCAACGGCGGCGGAAATGGCGGAAGAAGGCGGCGCGGATATTCTGGACGTAAATTGCGGTTGTCCTGCGCCGAAAGTTGTTAAAAACGGCGGCGGTTCAGGTCTTTTGCGAGATTTACCGCGTCTGGAAACAATTTTGAAGGAAATCAAAAAATCAATTTCAATTCCTTTAACTTTGAAACTTCGAACGGGTTATTCGGATTCAACAATTAATTGCGTTGAAGTCGCAAAAATAGCGGAAGCAGTTGGTGTTGAACACATACAGCTTCACGGGCGCACAAAGGAACAAGGTTATAAAGGCTTAGCGAATTGGGATTTGGTTAAAGCAATAAAAGAAAATGTATCAATTCCCGTTTCTGGTAACGGCGACGTTACTTCGATTGAAAATGCGCTCAAGCGTTTCAAAGAAACCGGCTGCGACGGAATTTTAATCGGGCGCGGCGCGATGCAGAATCCTTGGATTTTCCGACAAATTCAAGACGCGCTCGAAGGTCGAGAAATTTATCAACCGAGCTTGAAAGAAAAACAAGCCGTTCTTTTGGAGTTTTTTGAACTTCTTAGGGAAGATATGCCCGAACTTCCCGCCATCGGAAAAATGAAACAGCTTGCCGGACAATTTACGAAAGGCTTGGTCGGCGGAGCGCAGTTTCGGCAGACGCTTTATCATTCGCACAGCGTCGAGGAAGTTTTAGACAATATCGGAATTTATTTCAATACGCTTTCACAAGGCGAAACTTTCGGCGACGGTTTGATTGAAACGGATAAAGATTTGGAGTTCGATTCGTGTGACGTTGCATCAAACATTTGCGAAACAACGGTTGCGGTTTAAGGGTAAATTATTTCCCGCAAAGGCGCAAAATTCACAAAGAAAATTTATGAAAAATGCAAAATTTATATTGTTTTTGATTTTGATTTCTGCCGGTTTTGTCCAAGCGCAGACTAATAACAAAAAAGTTCCGCTAGCAAACAATCAAGCGGCAAAATTTTCGCCCGCGTATTCAGAAGTCCTTTTGCGCAAAACCGAGCGCGAATCCGAACTTGAAGAGTTTTTGATTGATTACACAGAGGAATTTCCCAAGGTCAAGGAAATTCGTTTTGAGCTTGGTTTGTTACAAAAAGAAATGGGTAAAGTTTTGGCGGTAAATTCTTCGGAAGCCGGAAAATTAACTTTGGCTCTGGGAAAATTGTTGGTGCGAAAAACTGAACTCGAAACGGATTTGTGGAATCTGCGGCGCCAGTATAATGACGAGCATCCGGAAGTTAAACGCGCTAAGCGAAAGATTGAAGTATTTGAAAAAGCAATTAAGGAGATTCTTCCTTAAATAGCTCGAGTTCGGCTAAGAATTTTTCAGCGTAAAGACGCTGAGACGCAGAATTTTTAGGAAAAGCGTAAGAGGAAACAAATCCGATTAGCTGAAATTTGAATCACAATTCAAATTTTCTCTGCGACTCTGCAATTTAATTTTGGGTCATGACTAGCGAAAGATAATTTTCTTGGTAATTTTCAACAATATTTTATACAAGTCTTGATGTCTGTAATTAAATCTAAACTCGCACTCTTTTAAGTGCAAATAAAAAGTGTTCTTTG
>JAIVJJ010000334.1 GCA_020200095.1 Acidobacteriota bacterium
ACAATCAAATTATATTAAAATCCATATATGGTAAGTATCAACAAAAATCTCAATAATAAAATTCATTTATTAAAAGAAGCTCGTCTTCAACTTCTGCGTTTACACAAATTGCTAGTCGATGACGAAAGGCAAACTTATGAACATCAAAATGGACAAGTATCAAGCGGGCAATTTTTGCAGCTGTTGTTAAGCCATGAAAGTTTTTCGTGGCTTAGAAAATTCTCAACACTTATTGTCGAAATAGATGAATTGCTAGATTTAAATGATGGCTTTACTCAGGAAATGATTGAAAAGCACTTTGCGCACTTACAAAATTTGCTGGATTTTGACAGTGTCGATAAAGAATTTAATCTCAAATATAAAAATTCAATACTAAATAATTTAGAGATTGAGGATAAACACAAGGAACTCAAAAATTTATTAATGCAAAAATAAAAGGCGCATATCTAAACGCGCCTTTTATTTTTCTCGTTTCTTTTTCTATCTTCTGCCGCTTTTTTCCAATCAGCTAAAAATGAATCTAAGCCCTTGTCGGTAAGCGGATGTTTGACAAGCTGTTGAAGAACTTTAAAGGGAATTGTTGCCACGTCCGCCCCGAGCAGAGCCGATTCGACAATGTGGATCGGATGGCGAACACTTGCCACCAAAACCTCGGTTGCAAAACTGTAATTTTCGTAAATTTGTACTATATCGGAAATAAGCTGCATACCGTTTTGTCCGACATCATCGAGCCTTCCGACGAATGGACTGATGTAACTAGCTCCGGCTTTTGCGGCAAGAAGAGCTTGAGCGGCAGAAAAACAAAGCGTCACGTTAACCTTTGTTCCTTCCTCGCGGAAAATTCTAGTAGCTTTCAAACCATCGTAAGTTAACGGGCATTTTACAACTACATTGGAAGCAATTTTTGCATACTCGCGACCTTCTTTTAGCATTCCTTCGGTATCTAATGCCGTAACTTCTGCAGAAATATCGCCTTCAACCATTTCACAGATTTTAGCGAGATGCTTCTTAAAATCAACCTTTCCTTCTTTCGCTACGAGCGAAGGATTAGTCGTTACGCCGTCAATTAAGCCAAGTTCGTTTGCTTCTTTGATTTCATTTAAATTTGCGGTATCAATAAAAAATTTCATAATTTCTCCGTAAAATATTTTTCAATCTTAATAATACACTTATGATTTGAGAACTAAAAACAAATAAATTATTTAACTGAATTTTGCAAAATTCCGATACCTTCTATTTCAACTTCACAAACGTCACCTGCTTTTAATTTAGAAACGCCAGAAGGAGTTCCTGTTGCAATCACATCACCAGCGTTCAAAGTCATTTGGTTTGAAATGTATCTAATCAAATATTCAACCGGGAAAACCATCTGCGAAGTGCGCCCCGTCTGTTTAACTAAACCATTGACTTTTGTAGTTATACTTATATCCGCAACATTTAATTCAGTTTCAACAAATTTACCAACCGGACAAAAGGTATCGAATGACTTCGCGCGCGTAAATTGCACATCTTTTTTTTGTAAATCTCTTGCCGTAACATCATTTAGACATATATAACCCAAAATATATTCAAGCGGATTGTCCGCTTCAGACAGATTTTTACAACTACGTCCCATAACAATAGCTAATTCGCCTTCATGTTCTACTTGATTTGATTGAGCAGGAATAATAATTGCTTCGCCATCAATAATTATGGCTGAAGACGCTTTAAGAAAAAGAAGTGGCTCACCCGGAATTTCATTTCCTAATTCCCTAGCATGATCGGCATAATTACGCCCGATACAGACAATTTTTGAAGGCGTAACTGGCGGAAGAAACCTTATTTCAGCTTGTTTTATAGATTCGTTTAAATTTAATATTTTGTCAGAAAACTTTAAGTCTAATAAATTATTAAATGGAAAAACTAAATCCTCTTTAATTACGCCCCACGCGACTTTGTTTTTATATTCAAAACGACAAAGTTTCATACTCTTTTATGGTACTGTTTCCGATACAATTTCAGAAGGCTCGCTCACATTGCCGGAATTGTCAATAGCAATTAAAAAATAAAAATAAGTTTTGCCAGATTCAACATTTTTATCACTGAATGTATTAGTTGTTAATAAATCAGGCGTCAAAAGTGTCCAATCGGATTTTGGTTTGTTTGGATCAAGAGTACGGTAAATCCTATACCCAGCAATATCTTTTTCAGAATTAAAAGCAAAGAAAATTGATAAATTATTTGGAGCAGCAGCGATAGTAACAGCATTCGGCGCCTCAGGCTGATAAATATCCTTGGGAAAAACTTCAACTATATTTGAGTTAAGACTTTCAATAGGTTCACCATTAGTGCCTAAAGAAACAGATCGTACAAAATACATTTGAATTTTTTCAAATTCAAAAACCTTATCAAAAAATTCATTTCTTTTATCGGGAGTAGAGTTCAAAAGTTCAGGTACCCCTCTTTCGGTTAAACGATAAATGTTATAACCCAATATATTTGCTGGTTCCGAACCATCAACGTTGTAAGTTGGCGCGTCCCAATTTAATTTTATGGAATCTTTTAATGTCTTAACATTTAAGTTAGAGGGAGCTTGAGCGACTTTAGCAGTAGGCTCAATTAAAAGAAAATTTGAAAAGGCGGCTTTTTGTCCCGATGCATTAACAAAACGAATTGCATAATGTAATCGACTAGATTGACCAGCAAACTGCAGCGTATCAGTAAAGGTCATTCGTCTGAGTTTAAAGTCATCTGCGGAAACTGGTATGGTAGCAATCAAAGTACTTCGGGAAGAAAATTCCTCTTCCGAAAGAGTTAGAGTAGAAGTTAAAGGTTCCACTAAACGATAAATATCTATTCTTTCTATATTCAAAATATTGCTACTCGGAGCATTTTGAGTAGGCAAAGTCCATGAAAGTATTACAGTGTTTCCTTGCTGATTTCCTGTAATTTTAAGCTGTTGAGTAATTTTTTCCAATGGTGGTAGCGGAGGCTTTCTTTTTCCGCAGCATAAAACTGTAAGCAAAGTGAAAATTATAAACGCTAATACTGCTTTTGATCTGCTTAGTTTAAAGTGATTAAGCGAAGTGAAAAACATCTGTTTAATTATAAAATATACTGCCTAAGATTTTGGTCCTTTATGAGGTTTTCAAGTCTAGCGCGAACAAAGTCTGCATTAATCAACTGGTGTTTGTTTTCAATTTCATTACCGAGAAAACTTATTTCTTCCAATAGTTTTTCTAAAAGTGTATGCAGCCTTCTGGCTCCGATATCTTCAGTGCTTCTGTTAATTTTTTCCGTCATTTCAGCAAGGGTCGAAATGGCATCTTCCGTAAACTCAAGATAGACATCTTCTGTTTTAAGCAGCGCTTGGTATTGCTTAATAAGCGAATTCTTAGGCTGTATAAGAATTCGCTTAAGATCATCAATTGTAAGTGACTCTAACTCAACTCGAATCGGAAAACGCCCCTGTAACTCAGGAATCAAATCCGAAGGTTTTGAAATGTGGAAGGCTCCGGCAGCAATAAACAAAATATGTTCTGTATTTACCATTCCGTAACGTGTATTGACTGTTGTTCCTTCTACGATGGGCAATAAATCTCTTTGAACCCCTTCGCGAGAAACATCTGGACTGCCGCTGCTAGACTCGCGCCCAGCTATCTTGTCAATTTCGTCAAGAAAAATTATGCCTGATGATTCAGTGGTCTCAACAGCCGAGCGCATAATCTGTTCCATATCAATCAGACTTTCCTGCTCCTCTCTAATCAAATAATTACGTGCTTCCATAACTTTCATTCTACGACGGACGATTTTAGTCGGAAAAAGGTTACCAAACATATCGCGGAAGTTAACCCCCATTTCTTCCATTCCTTGTCCGCCAATGAAGTCAATAGTTGGCGTTGATTTATCTTGTGTTTCCAGTTCAATTATGCGGTTTTCTAATTCACCGCGGCGAAGCTGTTCACGTAGTTTGTCCCGTGTGCGATTAGATTTATCTTCTAACGGTTTATTTTCTATGCCATCCATTGATGTGGGAGAATATGGATTTGTTGTAGGAAGCAGAATATCCAAAATTCTTTCCTCGGTATTTTCTTCGGCACGCGTTCTAACATCTTCATAAGCAGATTGCTTGATCATATCGACGGCGACATCCGTTAATTCCCGAATCATACTTTCTACATCCCTTCCAACATAACCCACTTCGGTAAACTTGGAAGCTTCAATTTTGATAAAAGGCGAATTGGCAAGTCTAGCAAGACGACGGGCAATTTCAGTTTTGCCCACGCCGGTTGAACCGATCATTAATATATTTTTCGGCAAAACATCCTGC
This sequence comes from Acidobacteriota bacterium, assembly GCA_020200095.1. GTDB lineage: Bacteria > Acidobacteriota > Blastocatellia > Pyrinomonadales > Pyrinomonadaceae. The sequence continues at coordinate 4,310 of JAIVJJ010000334.1, forward strand.
GCCATTTCCGGCGGAAGCTTTTGCCGCCGAACTCTGTTGCGTAAAGCAACGGCAACAGCACGTTTAGCGTTTGTTTGACCAACTACGTATTTGTCAAGTTCCGAAACAATTTGGCGTGGCGTTAGATCGTCAAGTTTTATTTTTTGTACAGTTTCTTTAACCGTTCCATTTAGGTAAATAGGCATTGGGATAAAAATTAAAGTTCCTCGATAACAATATCGGAGTTTGTATAAATACAGATTTCAGCAGCAATTTTTAATGATTCGACAGCAACTTCTTTCGCCGAGAGCTCAGTATGTTTTACTAAAGACCGTGCGGCAGCCAAGGCAAACATACTTCCTGAACCGACGGAAAGTATTCCTTCATCTGAGGATATAACGTCGCCTTTTCCCGAAATTAAAAAGGCATCTTTTTTATCGACCACAATTAAAAGGGCTTCGAGGTGACGTAAATATTTGTCTGTGCGCCAATCCTTACTTAATTCTATCGCAGCCCGTTCAAGCTGACCTTGAAATTGTTCGAGTTTTGTTTCAAATTTACTTAGAAGCGAAAAAGCGTCTGCTGTAGCGCCGGCAAATCCAACTAAAACCTTATCATTATAGAGACGCCGAATTTTCCTAGCGTTACCTTTGATTACAGTTTCGCCTAATGTTACCTGTCCATCACCAGCCATGGCAATTTGTCCGTTCCGACAAACCAGTAATACGGTAGTTGAGCGAATGTTTAATAAATTTTTTTTAGATAGCATAAAAAATGTAATGATAAATCTTTAAATTGAAATGCTCAAATCGACAGATGCGAGC
>JAIVJJ010000217.1 GCA_020200095.1 Acidobacteriota bacterium
GATTAGTACCGCTTGTAAAAAAAATGTGGGGCGTCGCGATGCCGAGTCGGACTTATAATTTTCTTGCCGCCGGAAAACCAGTTTTGGCGTTGACCGAAGAAAATTCGGAAGTCGCAAGAGTGATTGAAGAAGATAAGGTTGGATGGTTTGTCCCGCCGTGCGAACCCGAAATGCTTTTACAAATGATTTATAAAATTTATAACGAAAGGGAGAAAATTTCTGAAATGGGCATACGCGCCCGCTATTCTGCTTTAGAAAAATATTCAGTTAGGATTGCTGTTGAAAAATACAACAAATTTTTGGGTTAAACGGGTCTGATAATGCAATAAAATTAATGGTTGGTGAGCCTAGAATTTTTTAAACGAGACCTTTATGAGAGTTATAATTACTGGCGCAGCTGGTTTTATAGGAAAAGAAATTGTTGCTGAACTTGAAAAAAATAACATCGAAGTTATTCAAATAATACGTTCAAAATTAAATTCCGAATCAAATTATCAAGAAAATATTTCAAAGATATTTTTTGCGGACATAACCAATTACGAAAATTTTAGGGAAATTGAAAGGCTGGAAAATGTCGATGCCGTTATACATTCGGCGGGTTTAGCACATCAATTTAAAGACATCGAAAAAAAATTTTTTGAATTGGTAAATGTAGAGGGGACAAGGAATGTAGTTGAACTTGGCGTAAGATTAAAAGTTAAACACTTCATTTTAATAAGTTCGAGTGCGGTTTATGGAATAAAAAAGAAAGAAAGAGAGGTCAGCCAAGGAGCGAGCAAAATTTTTATAATTGATGAAAATACTGCCTGTATTCCCGAAACCGACTATGCTCAAAGCAAGCTGGTTGGAGAAAAAATAAGCCGGAAAATTTGCGAAAAAAATGAGATTCCTTTAACAATTTTTCGACTGGCTCCGGTAATTGGTGAAGGTAATACAGGAAATGTCGCGCGTTTAATTACAACTATTGATAACAGGCGGTTTTTTTGGATAGGGACGGGCACCAATTTAAAAACTTTAATTTATAAAAGAGATGTTGCAAGAGCATGTTTAAAAATTCTAAAGGAAAAAAAAGGCGAAACGGAAATTTTTAATTTAGCTGCAGAGCCGGTCAAAATGAGAAAGTTTGTTGACGAAATAGCCGTTTTATTAGACAAAAGAATTCCTAAAGTATTTATTTCACCGTCCGTTTTAAAAACCGTATTTAGA
>JAIVJJ010000456.1 GCA_020200095.1 Acidobacteriota bacterium
CCCGAAGGTCCGTCAATGGCGATTATCATTGAATTTAATATTATAGGACTTTCGCTTATCTCAAATCACAAGGCAGGAATTGTTGGATTCCGTAGTTGTGATTTGAGATATTCTGCGAATAATCCATTCCTCAGTTGATAAACCGTTTTCTTCACCTCTTGGGCTTTGACCTTGAGTGCCACCCACGCCGCATAACAACACGCCAAATGATTACGTTGTGAACGAGCTTTCCGACACTGACATTTTTCGCTGCCGGTCAGTTGCTTGAAACTTCGGTGAAATTCTTCGACTTGCCATCTCACTTGCATCGCTTCAATGCTTCGCAACCGAGTGAAGTCTTCCGCAAGGTTATTCGTGATAACCCATTCAATGTTGCCGTCTGTGTCAACCAGCTTGAATAATTTCAACCAAAACGGAACTTCTTTCAATCTGACGAGTTGTCCGCTAATCAAGGTTTCCGCCGTCCATTCGATCTCCTCCAAATGCTGATAACCAACCTCTTTTGTTATGCTTACTTTGCGGTTGCTTTTCAAGTTTGTGTAAAATGTCCAACCGCTGCGGTCAATCAATTTCAGATTATCAACCGATGCATACCAGGCATCAAAAACAATTTTCCGCGCCTTTATTTGCTGACTTAAATGAGCCTGCAAAAACATCTCGCGAAAATGCTCGTTTTTCGTTTTGCCGTCTGCTTCCGGGTCATAAACCCGATAATTTACCGGATAAAAATCTCCCAAAGCGCCATTGCTATGCACTAAATTAACCAAGCCGATTCCTTTCACTAATCCGTGTTCATTACCGCTGTATTGCAATTTGACGGCTTCGATTCGATGCGAATACTGCTTGTTTTGAACCGAATCGTCCACCAACAAAAAAGCCTCTTCACTGTCATCAATTCGCTCTTTAACCAAATCCCACAAATCTCCCGGTGTAAACTTTGAATTTTGCAGAAAATCCGTCACTGTGTCGTGACTGACATTTTCCAGATGTTCTGACAAATTCGAGCAAGTGTAGTTGATTGGCGTACTTAACAGATATTCAATGTATTGTTTTTTTGTTATCATTGAATATCTGTTAAATCATATTTTTTCAAAAAGCGAAAGTCCTAACTACTTAATCTCCTTTTTATCACTAAACAAAAAACTCGCCGCCCAGGCGACAAAAAATGTTATCAAACTTCCTAACAAAACATACCAAGTCCAAGCG
>JAIVJJ010000005.1 GCA_020200095.1 Acidobacteriota bacterium
TTTTTAGAATGAAAAGAGTTTTTAGTTTCGCAATCGCAATTTTCGCAGTTGCAATCATTTGGTCACAGTTCGGCGTTGATGCTAACAATTTGAATATCGTGGAAAAATTTGCTGCCCAAGCAAATGTTTCGCAAGACAACACGGCGGGAACTTACAGCTTTGACAAGAACCACAGCGCAATCGGTTTTCGTATCAAGCATATGGGTTTGGTTGACGTTCCCGGTTATTTTCGAGATTTTACTGGCACAGTAAATTACGACCCGAAGGACATTGCAAAATCTTCGGTTGAATTCACCGCGCAAATGACGAGCGTTGACACAGGTGTTGCGGGGCGAGACAAGCATTTGCGAACGGCGGATTTTTTCAAGGTTGAAAAATTTCCGACAATGACTTTTAAAAGCACAAAGGTCGAAAAGAAAGGAAAAAATATGCTTGTTACCGGCGATTTGACGATGAAAGGCGTTACCAAACAAGTTTCATTTCCTTTTGAAATCGCGGGTTTTTTAACCGATGCCAAAGGCGGAACAAAAATGGGCGTTACCGCAGAAACCGTGATTAACCGCCGCGATTTCGGCGTTAATTACGGCAACACGCTTCCAAACGGAGTCGCTGCATTGGGAGATGAGGTAAAAGTTAATCTACAAATCGAAGCGGCAATGAACAAAAAACCGTAGAGATTTTATAAATGTTTTTTTTTATAAACGATGCCGCTCAACCCTGAGCGGCATTTCTTTTTTGCGGCGATGAGGTTTGAGAGTAAATTATTTACGGTTTATGATGTAAGCAATTCACACAGAAACAAAGAAAATCGAGGAAGCATAATGAACAATTCTTTTACGGCAAATTTAGCAGATGTTGATTCGCTTATTGCGGAAGCGATTAACGATGAAACAAAACGGCAAGCAAGTGGTTTGGAGCTTATCGCGTCGGAAAATTTCGTCAGCGAAGCCGTTTTGCAGGCGATGGGTTCGGTTTTTACGAACAAATATGCCGAAGGTTATCCGAAAAAGCGTTATTACGGCGGCTGCGAATTTGCCGACGTAGTTGAGCAGTTGGCGATTGACCGCGCGAAGGAAATTTTCGGGGCGGAACACGCCAACGTCCAGCCGCATTCGGGAGCGCAGGCGAATATGGCTGTGTTTTTGGCGTCTTTGCAGCACGGCGATAAAATTTTGGGAATGAATCTTTCGCACGGCGGTCATCTGACACACGGGCATCCGATGAATTTTTCGGGAATTAATTACGAGGTGTCCGATTACGGCGTGTCAAAAGAAACCGAGCAGATTGATTGCGAAGAGTTGCAAAAAATCGCCGAAGAAACGCGCCCCAAAATGATTATCTGCGGTGCGTCCGCCTATCCGCGCACGATTGATTTCCGACGTATCAGCGAAATCGCAAAATCCGTCGGCGCAGTTGTAATGGCAGACATCGCGCACATTGCGGGTTTAGTTGCGGTTGGTCTCCATCCGTCGCCGCTGCCGCATTGCGAATTTGTAACGACGACGACGCACAAAACTTTGCGCGGTCCGCGCGGCGGTTTGATTTTGTGCCGCGAAGAATTTGCTAAGGAGGTGAATAAATCTGTTTTTCCGGGTGTTCAAGGCGGACCGCTTGTTCACATCATCGCGGCAAAAGCCGTCGCGTTCGGCGAAGCATTACGGAAAGATTTCAAAACTTATCAGCAGCAAATTTTAAGTAACGCACAAGCACTTGCTGATGAACTTAAAAATCAAGGTTTGCGCCTTGTTTCCGGTGGAACGGACAATCATTTGATTTTGGTTGACGTTTTTATGGACGGAAAAGGCATAACCGGAAAAGTTGCGGAAAAGGCTTTGGATACGGTTCATCTTACTGTCAACAAAAACATGATTCCGTTTGATACAAACTCGCCTTTTACCGCTTCGGGCATTCGTCTCGGAACGCCTGCACTAACGACGCGCGGAATGAAGGAAGCGGAAATGCACGTCATTGCTCAAATGATTGCTTCCGTTATCCGCGAGCCGGAATCGGAAGAAACGCAAACGAAAGTTAAAAAAGACGTGGCGGAATTGACCGAGAAATTTCCTCTCTACGCGCATCGTTTAAGTGAAGGGAAAAGCGAATCAATTTCGGCAAGCTAAAACGAATTAGCCACGAGCAAACACGAAATATCACGAAAAAAAGTCAAAGAAAACACTAAAAATTTGAAATAGAGAAAACAATAATTTGCCTTCTAATTCGTGTTCTTTCGTGTTTGTTCGTGGCTAAAATTTTCTAAACTAAATGAGCAATTTATCCGACATCGGTTTTCCCGTGCAGAGCGACGAGGACGTAAATGTTTTGATTACCGAAACAATTAACCGCGTTGAAGCAATCAAATGTCCGCAAGGTTTTTATCTGAGATTTGCCGACGCTTCAGGCGCAGAGATTTATTTGCAGGGAAATAACAAACAGGAACTCATCGGTTTTAATCCGCATTTTGACGGCAAAAGCAGGAGAACGGTTGGTTTGACGCGGGCGATTGAACGCGATTCGTCGGAACTCGACGGCGGTTTTTACGCTTGGGCAAATCCGACTGATGAAGACTTTGAAGTTTCCGGCGAATATCCTTTTGTTTTCGACGTGCCTGATTTTCGTATGATTGAGAAAATCGAGTTTCCGCAAATTCGGGAAATCCAATTAACGGCTTTTGCTTCAAATGATTTTAAGATTTTCGCTGATGAAAAAGAATATGACAGCAGTCAGGAAAGCGAATTAAAATACGCCTCAAAATCGTTTGTTCCAATTGGACTTTTTAATTTTGACGAAGAAAATTCGGAAAATGTCCAGCCACCGCGTCCGATTGGTATGTTCGCGGGCGAAATAAAAGAGTTTGAATTAAAGACAAACGAGCTTTCAAATGAAAAATTTTACTGGTTTTTAGTGGAGACTTTGGGCGGCGAGACAGATGTTGTCGCAGATGCAAAATTAGTTCCAACCGAACCTAAAATCGGCGGCATTGTGAGCGGTCAGTTTTGGCTTTCGGGAAGAGTTATTGATTAACCGCAAGAACTCACATTTCAGATTTTATTACTTGAAGAAAATCAGTTAATACAACTGGCAAAGGCGCGTAAAAATCCATTTTCCCCTTCGTTTTCGGGTGCGTGAAACTTAGTTTCTCGGCGTGCAGAAAAGGACGATTTAATTCGGCGATCGCTTGACGAATTTTAACATTTGCCACGGTTTTATCGCGCCCTTCGTTATATGTTTCATCGCCGACAACCGGATGATTAATAAAGCTAAGATGAACGCGGATTTGATGCGTTCTGCCGGTTTTAATTTCGATATCGAGCAACGTAAATTTTTCAAATCTCTGCCGAACTCGCCACAAACTCAAGGCGTTTCGCCCGTCTTTCTGAACCGCCATTTTTACCGGATTTCGTTTGTCGCGTCCAATCCCGGCATCAATTTTTCCGGTGTTTTCCCGGGTCTCGCCGTGAACGAGCGCGACATAATTTTTATAAACTTCGCGGTTTCTGAATTGTTCAGCAACCGCTTCGTGAACGCTTTCGCTTTTTGCAACGACAATTAAACCCGATGTGTTTTTATCAAGGCGATGAACGATTCCGACCCGAAAATACGACTGCTGATATTCGATTGAAGATTGTTCAAAGTTAAAATGGTAAGCGATTGCGTTTGCAAGCGTTCCGCTTTTCACACCCGCGCCCGGATGCACGACCATTCCGGCTTTTTTATTGACAACGGCGAGATGTTCGTCTTCGTAAATTATTTCGAGCGGAATGTTTTCCGGCTCGAAAGTTTCAACGGGCGCTTCGGTCAGTTCAACTTCAATCACATCATTTTGCCGAAGTTTATGTGAAGATTTTGCCGCACTTTCATTAACCAAAACATCGCCGTCATCAATCAGTTTTTTCAGCCGTGAGCGTGACCAATCCGCGATTTTTTCGGCAAGAAAAGCGTCGAGACGTTTTCCGGCATCTTCGATTTCGATTTGAAAATTTAGCGTTGAAGTTTCGTCGGACACTTTTTATAAGAGAATAGAATGCGGATAATGCGGATTAGGCAGATTCGTACGGATAAAAGATTTTATATTGCCACCTTTTTTATTTTTGATTTATCCGCGTCATCCGCGGTTTATTGCTTTACCCATTTTTCGCAAACGCCAAATCATAAATACAACCGCGCCTGCCGCGACAATCAAACTGATAATTTGCGAAGTCGAAAGTCCGGTTAAAGTCGTCAATCCAAATAAATCCCCGCGTGGGTCATCGCGGAAAAATTCGATTGTAAAACGCACGATTGAATAAATAATGCCGTAAGCAATCAAAATTTGCCCATCAAAGCGTTTGCGTTTGTGCAGATAAACCAAAATACCGAAAACGGCGAGCATCACAAAAGATTCGTAGAGCTGTGTCGGATGCAAATGCAATGCGTCGCCCGCCGAATCATAAATCGGAACGCCCGTGTTTTCGTGTCCTAATTCGGTAAAATGCACACCCCACGGCAGATTCGTGGGTTTTCCCCAACAGCAGCCGGCGGAAAAACAGCCTTGTCGCCCGAAAAATTGTCCGAGCGCAACGCCGGGCGCGAAACAGTCGGCGACTTTCCAAAAACTCAATTTGTAATAACGAATCAGAAAAACAAGTGTGAAAAGTCCGCCTAAGAATCCGCCGTAAAAAACGCCGCCTGAACGCAAAAAATCCAGCGAGAAAAAATTAACACCTTCTTCAGTGAAAAGCATTAAAATTTTTGAACCCACTAAACCGCCGACAATTGTCCACAAACCCAAATCGTAAATGCGCTCGCGCGGCAAGCCATCGCGTGCGCCGAGTCGGGCTGCGATAAACAATGCAAGCAGCAAACCGATTGCGAGCAAAACGCCGTAGGTGTTTATCGGGAAATTACCGATGCGGAAAAGTTCTGGATACATCTATTGTTTAATTGACAGCGGCTATTGTTAGGTTCCGTTGAACATTTTGTAATGCTAAATCTTTCAAAAATTACTCGCCTGCCGATTGCGCTCTCGCTTTGCCCACTTGAACACGCGCTGGGCGAAGTAATTTATCGCCGAATTTGTAGCCGCGCGAGTATTCTGCCGTAATTTTGCCGTCATCGTCCGCGTCGGTTTCGACCATATCAATCGCTTCGTGAAGTTCAGGATTAAATTCCGCGCCGGTGGTCGGAACGGCTTCGACGCCAACATTCACAAGCGCTTGTTCAAACGAACGCGCCGTGCCTTTGACGCCCTCAAGTAAATGTTCAAAAGATGAATCTTTTTCGCTTGCGTCAATCGCTAAATTTAAATTGTCCAAAACGGGAAGCAGCGCTGTTAAAAAATTAAATTGACCTTGCTTGGCGCGGTCTTCCAGAGTTTTCTGCATCCGCGTGCGCATTTCCTGCGTCTCGCGTTCCATCTGTTTTTTTATCTCGTCGAATTTCGCCTGCACGCCGACGAGTTTCGCTTCGGCGGATTCGCGCCTGGTTCGTTCGTCTTTTAGCTCATTTTCCAGTTTGATAACTTCCGGCGATTTTTGCTTTTCTTTTTTTTCATCTTTCACGTCAATTTTTACGCGCTCGCCCGATTCGTTGAAACGGCGTTTGTCGCTAACGGGAATTTCCTGCGTGTCCATTTCGTTTTCTTCAAAAATTTCTTCTTCGTTAAAATCTTGTTCACTCATCTTTTTTTTACTAAACCAACTCATAAATTTTGATAAATAATAACCTGCTAAAAATCTAGTCTAGCAAACATTTATCGTTAAGAGAATTTACAGAGATAAAGGAGATAGACAGGGATAAAAACAATTGCTTTAAAAAATCCCTTTCTTCTCCTTCATCTCTGTAAATTAATTCTTACGCCGAAGCCGTCGCCGCTTCCGGCGTAAATTTCATCGCGTCGCCGTCAGCCGAAACGCGCACGGTTTGCCCCGCAGTAATCTCGCCGTTTAAGAGTTTCACCGCCAGCGCGTTTTGAATCAGCGACTGAATCGCGCGTTTCAAAGGTCGCGCGCCGTATGCCGGGTCATAGCCCTCACGCACAAGCAAATCTTTCGCCGAATCGTCCAGCACGATTGTGATTCCGCGTTCCGCCAGCATTTGCCGCAGGCGTTCAAGCTGAACGTCAATGATTCGCGCGATTTGGTCTTTTCCTAATTGTTTGAAAACAACAATATCATCAATACGGTTCAAAAATTCAGGCTTGAAATAGTCGCGCAAAACTTGCACGACCGCTTCTTTCCTCTGCGTTTCGTCTTCACCGACGGCTTGGATTTCACGCGAGCCTAGATTGCTCGTCATAATCAAAACCGTGTTTTTGAAATCTACGGTTCTGCCTTTTGAATCGGTCAAGCGCCCGTCGTCAAGAATTTGCAGCAAAACATTAAAAACATCAGGGTGCGCTTTTTCGATTTCGTCAAACAAAACCACTGAATAAGGGCGACGGCGCACGGCTTCGGTTAATTGCCCGCCTTCGTCGTAACCGACGTATCCGGGCGGCGCGCCAATCATCCGCGCGACGGCGTGTTTTTCCATATATTCCGACATATCGAGCCGAACAATCGCCCGTTCGTCGTCGAAAAGAAATTCGGCTAACGCTTTTGCCGTTTCGGTTTTGCCGACGCCGGTCGGACCTAAGAAAATAAACGAACCAACCGGACGATTCGGGTCCTCGATTTTGATTTCTCGTCCGTCTCGCGCAAAAGCGCCTGACGCTCGATTTCAAGCTGCAAAATCTCGCGCTCAAGTTCGTCAATTTCCTGCGGCAAGCTGTCAATTTCTATTCGCAATTTCGACGCGGCTTCGTCAATCAAGTCAATGGCTTTATCGGGCAGAAATCTATCGGTAATATAACGATTCGACAAAGTTGCCGCCGCAACAATAGCCGAATCTTTAATGCGAACGCCGTGATGAACTTCGTAGCGTTCTTTCAAACCGCGAAGAATTGCAATCGTATCTTCAACATTCGGCTCGCCGACATAAACTTGTTGAAAGCGACGCTCTAACGCTTTATCTTTTTCAATATATTTTTGAAATTCGTTAAGTGTCGTCGCACCCACACAGCGCAAAGTTCCGCGCGCCAGCGCCGGTTTCAGCATATTCGACGCATCAATCGCGCCTTCCGACGCGCCCGCGCCGACGAGTGTGTGAAGCTCATCAATAAACAAAATAATTTGCCCGTCCGATTTTTCGATTTCCTTCAAAACCGCCTTCAGACGGTCTTCAAATTCGCCGCGATATTTTGCGCCCGCAAGCATCGAACCCAAATCAAGACCAACAAGCTTTTTATTTTTTAAAGTTTCGGGAACATCACCGGAAACAATTCTTTGCGCCAATCCTTCAACAATCGCCGTTTTACCAACGCCCGGTTCGCCGATTAAAACTGGATTGTTTTTCGTTCTTCTGGACAAAACCTGAATTGTTCGGCGAATCTCGTCGTCTCGCCCGATTACCGGGTCGAGTTTTCCTTTTCTCGCCCGTTCGGTCAAATCCGTCGCGTATTTTTCCAGCGCCTGAAAATTTTCCTCGGCATTTTGGTCGGTGATGCGCGAGCCGCCGCGCATATCTTCGACGACTTTCACTAAATCTTCTTTCGTAACGCCGTTTGAGCGCAAAATTCTGCCCGCGTCGCCCGTTTTTTCATCAACAATTGCCAGAAGAAGGTGCTCGGTTGAAAGGTATTCGTCCTGCATCCGTTCGGCTTCTTTCTGCGCGTTTTGAAAAATCGTGTTGATACGCGAAGAAAAATACTGCTGCCCGCCTGAAACTTTCGGAAATTTCGCAATCGCCGCTTCGGTTTCGGTTAAAACGGCGGGAACTTGCACGCCGATTTTTCCCAAAACGGGACGCACGACACCTTCTTTTTGCTCGAGCATCGAAGCCAGAAGATGTTCTGGCTCGACCTGCTGGTTTTGATTTTTTTCGGCAAGTTCGACGCCTGATTGCACCGCTTCCTGTCCGCGAATCGTAAATCTGTCAAATCTCATTTCTTTTAGTAATGAACAATGAAGGGTGAATTTTTCACTCACCGTTCATTGTTCACAGTTAAAATTATCCTTTGGCTGTATTTGATTTTTCTTCCGTTTGTTTTGCGTTCGTTTCAATCGTTTTCGGTTGTGAACTGCTTCCGGCTTTGATTTCGATGCGGCGCGGTTTGGCTTCTTCGCGTTTCGCTAACGTCAATCGAAGCACGCCGTTTTCAAATTCGGCGTTCGCGTTTTCGCTCGAAACCGTCACCGGCAATGTGAACGAACGAGTGAACGAGCCATAGCTGCGTTCGACCCGGTGAAAATTATCGCTCTCGTCTTTCTTCTCGAATTTGCGCTCGCCGCGCAAGGTCAGCACGTTGTTTTCAATCGAGATGTTCACGTCTTCCGGCTTCATTCCGGGCAGTTCCGCTTCGAGAACGATTTCGTTTTGGTTCTCGAAAATATCAACCTGCGGACTCCACGCGCCACGCATCAAATCATTTTCTCCGCCGCGCGAAAAGTTCGACGCAAAAAGGCGATTTACTTCGTCCTGTAAGCTGCGCATTTCATAAAAAGGATCATATTTAACAATGTTCATTGTAGTTACCTCCACAATAAAATTTCTATAAATTTATGCTAAACAAGACTTTCGAAACTTCGCTTGCTTAGTCTGATACAATAATAAAATATGAGTGCCATCTTGTCAAGTCTTTTTAGAAAATTTTTTGATGAATAATTAACTTTTTTGATTTTTTAGATGACACTTATCGGCGTGTTCAGGTATATTTAGCTACGCAAGTTTTGTTATTAAAACTATTTAACCACAGCAAATTGAAAGCCGAAAAATTTTAATTTTCGTCTGTCTGCCCTGCGGTTTAATTTCTTTCAAAAAAAATGAAAATTCTTCGTGAAATTTTATCTCCGTTAATCGCAGTCATCGCGGCATTTATTGTTGGCGGCATAATTGTTTTGCTGATTGGCGACAATCCGTTTGAAACTTACAGTTTGTTGCTTGCCAATTCGTTTGGGTCGGCAAAAGACATCGGCTACACGCTTTTTTACGCGACACCTTTGATTTTTACAGGTTTGGCTGTCGCTGTCGCGTTTCGCTGCGGGCTATTAAACATTGGCGCGGAGGGTCAGCTTTATGTCGCATCGTTCGCGGCTGCTTGGGTTGGTATCACATTTGGCGGAACAATCGTCAAAATTATGGAAGGCGGTCAGCCGAAAGATGTTGATTGGTCTTGGATGAGCCTTCCGGCAACTCTGCTCGTTCCGCTTTGCATTTTGGCAGCGGTTGTCGCTGGCGGAATTTGGGGCGCGATTCCGGGAATCCTGAAAGCGAAATTTGGCTCGCACGAAGTTATCAATACAATAATGCTTAACTTTATCGCCGTTGCTTTGGTGGGTTATCTTACGCAGTATCATTACAAAGCCCCGGGACCTATTTTACAAACCGCACCAATTGGCGAAGCCGCGTATATACCGCAACTCAACCAATTTCTACCGTTTATACCGAAAGATGTACCGCTTAACATCGCGTTTTTGCTGGCGATTTTGATGTGCGTTGTGGTTTATGTCTTTCTGTGGAAAACAAAATGGGGTTTTGAACTTCGCGCCGTCGGAGAAAACCCTTCGGCAGCCGAATACGGCGGAATTTCGCCGCAAAAGCAAATTATAATCGCAATGACAATTTCCGGCGCTCTCGCGGGAATGGCTGCCATCGGTGAAGTTTTGGGTTATCGCCGTCATCACGAAGAAGGTTTCTCGGCTGAGTGGGGATTTTTGGGAATTGCGGTTGCGCTTTTAGGTAGAAACCATCCGCTCGGAGTTTTCGTCGCGGCTTTGTTTTTCGCGGTTTTGCAGCGCGGCGAAATTTTCGTTGACGCCTTTACGCCACGAGTTTCGAAGGATATTGGTTGGGTTTTGCAGGCGATTATTATTTTGTTTGTCGCCTGTCTCCAGATTTATTCAAAAACAACCAGAACTAAAGGAAAAGTATGAATGAACTTTCTTTATTCGCGTTGATTTTTTCGGCAATTCGGCTTGCCACGCCTTTAATTTTCGCTGCGCTCGGCGGAATGTTTTCCGAGCGTTCCGGCGTTATCAACATTGCGCTTGAAGGCTTGATGCTAGCGGGCGCGTTTACCGGCGCGGTCGTTACATATGAAGCGGGAAACCCTTATATCGGACTTCTTGCCGGAATGCTTGCGGGCGCGGCTCTAGCATACGTTTATGCAATTGCGTGCATTAAATTTGAAGCCGATCAAGTTGTTGCGGGAATGGCGATAAATTTTTTGATGATTGGACTACCCGCGCTGATAAGCGGCGCGATTTACGATTCGTCAGGTTCGACGCCGCAGATTGATAAAGTAAATCTACTGCCCGAATTTTTCAATCGTCTTTCGCTGGCTTCAATTTTAGCTTTCGCGCTTGTCCCGGTTTGCTGGTATGTGCTTTATAAAACGCCTTTCGGTTTGCGCCTTCGCGCGACGGGCGAAAATCCGGCGGCGGCTGACGCGGCTGGTGTCAAAATTATTCGCCTTCGTTACATTGCCGTTGTTTTATCAGGCGTTTTAGCAGCAGCGGGCGGCGCGTATTTATCAATCGGACAATCTTCTTTGTTCACCCGAAACATGACCGCCGGACGCGGATTTATTGCGCTCGCCGCGTTGATTTTGGCAAAATGGCGACCTGTTCCAGTTCTGCTTGCTTGTCTATTTTTCGGTTTGACAGAAGCCTTGACGATTCAAATCCAAGGCGTTTTCAAACTTCCTTCGGGCGAAGATATTCCGGTGCAGTTTATTCAAATTATTCCGTATGTGGCAACGATTATCGTTCTTGCCGGATTCATCGGTTTATCGCGCGCGCCGAAGGCTTTGGGCATTCCATATCGAAAGGAGAAATAGTTTGTTGTTATGAATTCCGCGCTTTTGGAAATTCCTAAACACGATGCAAAATTATCGGCAAAAAAGCGGTTTCGTTATTTTACTGTTGATTTTCGGCGGCTTTGTATTCGGCTGTAATACTTCTGCCGGTAATGAAGACGGATTAAATCAAAACGAAGTATTAGAAAATTCTGCGCTAACGGTTAGTTTAGACGCGACTTCCGACAACGGCAACTCGGTTATAACAAGTGAAAACGCGGGCGAAAAAACAAACGCAAGTCCGACACCTAATGAAGCGGACAGTAAAAAAATTATAAATCGCTACCTTGCCGGTGTTGCTAAAGTTTCCGGCGCAAGTGAATACGTAGAAGCGAGGAAAATTGTTTACGGCGACCTTGACGGCGATAGCGATGATGATGGGGCAGTTCAATTTACCATCGAAGGAATGGGCGGCGGTAATTATTATGCCTTTTATCTGGCTGTTTTCAGAAATGAAAATGGCAAATTAAAGCCGCTCACCTATAAAGTCGTCGGCGGAAAACTTTACCGCAACATAACCTTTAAACAAATCAAAGACGGGCGCATTTACTTTGACACCGAAGAATATGCTGAAGAGGACGGCGCTTGTTGCCCGAGTATCAAAGGTAAAACCGTTTATATTCTGAAGAACGGCAAACTTGAAGAAGTCAAAGCGAACAATAGAAATAAAAAATGAGTTACGAAAAAGCGGTCGAAGCCGCCCGATTTATCAAATCAAAATACGAAAAGGAAATAAAAGTCGCGCTCGTTTTGGGAAGCGGTTTAGGCGCGTTTGCCGACGAAGTGGAAAACGCGGTAAAAATTCCATACGAAGATATTCCGCATTTTGCGCGTTCAACTGTCGAAGGGCATGCCGGACAACTTATTTTAGGTGAAGTCGAAGGTGTTTCTGTTGCCGTTCAACAAGGACGTTTTCATTATTATGAAGGTTACGATATTCAGCAAGTAATCTTTCCGATTCGCTCTCTCGGCGTTCTGGGCGTGAAAAGTTTGATTCTCACGAACGCGGCAGGCAGCGTTGATACTGATTTCAAGCAGGGAACTTTAATGCTGATACGCGACCACATAAATTTGATAGGCGTTAATCCTTTACGTGGAAAAAACGACGAGCAATTCGGCGAGCGTTTTCCCGATATGACGGAAGTTTATTCGCTCGAGTATCAAGACGTTGCAATTACCGCAGCCAAACAAATGGCATTGGAAAAAGCGAAGGTGGATGAGGAAAGAACCGGCAAAAAACAAGAGCTGCACCGAATTTTGAGGCGCGGCGTTTATTGCGGTCTTCCCGGTCCGAGCTATGAAACACCTGCTGAAATTCGTATGCTGCGGCTTTTAGGCGTTGATGCAGTCGGTATGTCAACCGTTCCCGAAGCGATTACGGCGCGACAGATGAGTATAAAGGTTCTGGGAATTTCGTGCATTACAAATATGGCGGCGGGCATTACGGAAGAGCCGATTCATCACGAAGAAGTAATGGAAACAGGAGCGAAAGTTGCGGCGACCCTTAAAGAATTGTTAAGAAGAATTATTCCGAAACTAAATTAAAACAGGATAGACAGGATAAACAAGATATATGTTTTTGGTAAATATCTTGTTTATCCTGTCTATCCTGTTTGAATCAAATTATGATTATAGGAATTTGCGGCGGAACAGGTTCAGGAAAAACTACGATAGCCAGAAAAATTGTGCAAGACGTTGGCTCAATTAATGTTGTATTGGTCGAGCAGGATTCGTATTATCGAAATTTGTCGGATATGCCGCTTGACGCGCGTCATCAGACAAATTTCGATCATCCCGATTCGATTGACAGCGAAATGCTCGTTAATCATCTAAAACGTCTCAAAAATGGGCAATCAATCGAAATGCCGATTTACGATTTCAAAGCTCACGTCAGAAGCGGCAACACCGACCATATTGATCCGAAACCGGTTGTTATAGTTGAGGGAATTTTGATTTTTTCCGAACCGCGCATTTTAAGTTTGCTTGACGTTCGGGTTTTTGTTGATACGCCGGACGATATTCGTTTTATCCGGCGTCTGCAGCGCGACATCAACGAACGCGGGCGAACAGTCGAATCGATTATCGCGCAGTATTTTGCCACCGTTCGCCCGATGCATTTTGAATTTGTCGAGTCGTCGAAACGCCACGCTGATATAATAATTCCCGAAGGCGGACAGCCAAATGTCGGAATCGAGTTTCTTTGCGGGCTTATCCGCGAAAAACTTCGCAAAGAACAAAAGGAAGTGATTCAAGCGTGAACAGGGAAGATTTAAAGAATTTAATTAAAACCGCGATGCAAGCGCGCGAAAAAGCCTTTGCGCCGTATTCAAAATTTAAGGTCGGCGCGGCTGTCCAAACGAAAGACGGAAAAATTTATACAGGCTGCAATATCGAAAGCGCGACATACGGCGCGACGGCTTGCGCCGAGCGCGTGGCGATTTGGAAAGCGGTTTCCGAAGGCGAAACGGAATTTACGCATCTTGCGGTAGTTGCCGATACGGAAATTTTGACGCCGCCGTGCGGCATTTGCCGGCAGATAATCTGGGAATTTTGCGGCGACGTTCCGGTTACGTTTTCTAATTTGCAGGGTAAAACCGAAACCTTGCAGATGAGCGAGCTTTTGCCACGAGCTTTTGATACAAAATTTTTAAAATAAAATTATGTCAATTCCTGATTACCAAACTTTAATGCTTCCTGTTTTACGCTTTGCAAGCGATAAAAATGAGCATTCTTTGCATGAAACAATAGACAATCTAGCAAAAGAATTCTCACTTAACGAAAATGAAATGCAAGAACTTTTACCAAGCGGGCAACAAACAATTTTTCATAATCGTGTTGGTTGGGCAAGAACTTACTTGTCAAAGGCAGGGCTTCTTGAAACTCCAAAAAGAGGTTTTTTTAGAATTACTAATCGTGGGCTGAATGTTTTAGCCGAAAATCCTGTTAAAGTTGATAACAGAATCTTGAAGCAATTTCCAGAATTTCTTGAATTTCAAAATCGAAAAAATAAAAAAACAGAAAAAACCATTAACGAAAATATAGAAGAAATACAAAATACTCCGGAAGAATCTTTAGAAACTGCTTATCAAACAATTCGTATTAGTTTAGCCACGGAAATTTTAGAAAAGGTAAAATCCTGCTCACCAAACTTTTTCGAGCGTCTTGTTGTTGAACTTCTCGTTAAAATGGGTTACGGCGGAACTTTGCAGGATGCGGGAAAAGCTGTTGGTAAAAGCGGTGACGGCGGAATTGACGGAATCATTAAGGAAGACCGTTTGGGGTTAGACGTAATTTACTTACAAGCGAAGCGCTGGGAAGGAAATGTCAGTCGTCCGGAAATTCAAAAGTTTGCGGGTGCACTGCTCGGAAATCAAGCGCGAAAAGGCGTTTTTATTACAACTTCAGATTTTACAAGAGAAGCGAGAGATTATGTGAAAACTATCAGCAGTAATATCATTTTGATAGACGGCGAAGAACTTGCCGAATTGATGATTGATTATAATGTGGGCGCTTCAAACGCAACTGTCTACGAAATAAAAAAAGTTGATTCAGATTATTTTATTGAGGAATAAAATAGGCGTTGTCTTTGATTTTCCATAGCAAAATGTAGTAAATTCAGCTATGGAAAAGCTAAAAATTTTATTTGTCATTTCACTTCTTTTACTACTTTCACCACCAGTTTTTGCTCAACGAAAATCAGTTGATTTAATTATTCAAGGCGGAAGCGTCGTTACAATGGATGCGAAAAAGCGTCTGATTTTAAACGGCGCGATTGCCGTGAACAAAGACAAAATTGTCGCGGTTGGAACTGTCAATGAAATCGTGCAAAAATTCTCTTCGCGGCAAACAATCAATGCTAATGGCAAAGTCGTCATTCCCGGTTTGATAAACACGCACACGCACATTCCAATGACGCTTTTTCGCGGCATTGCCGACGATTTGGATTTGCAGGAATGGCTCACAAAATTCATTTTTCCCGCCGAAGCAAAAAATGTGACGGAAGATTTTGTGCGCGCCGGAACGCGCCTTGGTTTAGCGGAAATGATTCGCGGCGGAACGACGACTTACTGCGATATGTATTATTTTGAAGATGCAATCGCGGACGAAACCGCAAAAGCCGGAGTTCGGGGAGTTTTGGGCGAAACAATTATTGATTTTCCCGTTCCCGACAATAAAACGCACGAAGAAGCAATGCGCTACGCCGAACGATTTATCAACAAATGGAAAAATAATTCGCTCATCGTTCCCGCGCTTGCGCCGCACGCGCCTTATACGGTTTCAACCGAACATCTGCAAAACATCAAAAAGCTTTCCGATAAATTAAATGCAGCCGTAGTCATTCACGTTGCCGAAACACAGGCGGAAGTTGACGACATTTCTAAAAGGTATAACGCGCGTCCGGTCGAATACCTCAATAAAATTGGGTTTTTAAATAATAAAACAATTGCCGCGCACGTTATTTTTGCAAATGAAAATGAGATAAATATTTTGAAAACGCGCGGCGTCGGCGTCGCTCATAATCCGCAATCGAATATGAAACTTGCTTCGGGCGTTGCGCCGATTCCGCAAATGTTAAAAACAAATTTACCCGTCGGACTCGGAACTGACGGCGCGGCATCAAACAACGATTTAAACTTGTGGGAAGAAATGGACACGGCGGCGAAACTGCACAAAATTTTTGCGAAAGACCCAAAAGTTGTTTCCGCCGAAGAAGCATTTGAAATGGCGACGATTCGTGGCGCGCGGGCGCTGCATCTAGAAAATTTAATCGGTTCAATCGAAACAGGAAAACGCGCCGATATTGTGATTGTTGATTTTGATAATCTGCATCAAACGCCTTTTTACAATGTATATTCGAATTTGGTTTATGCGACCAAGGCAAACGATGTGCGAACGGTTATTATCAATGGAAAAGTTGTGATGTTGGATAGAAGGTTGCTTACACTCGACGAAAATGTTATAAAGAGAACTGCAAACGCATATCGTCAAAAAATCATCTCAAGTTTATCGAATCAATAAGCAGGGTTTCCGAAACCTTGCTTGAAAGTGTTTTTGAAAGAGCATTAATAAACGGATAATTTGTTCAGGTCGTGAAGCGAGCCTTCAGATTTCGTGTTCGCTTTGACCTTTGCGGAATATTAAAGTCACGTCGGTTTGATGGAAAATGTAAAACGAAAAACGGAAAATAAAGGATTTCAAATTTTCCATTTTCCACTTTGCATTTTCCGTTGTTTTATCGAAACCGCCGTTAGTTAAAGAAAAGGAGACTCGAAAATGCCGCTAAATGTCAGAAAGTTTTGCACTTCGGTTTTACTGGTTTTTATTTTTACAATTTTTTCGCTCGCGCAAACTTCCGCTGATGTAATGCGGGACAGAGTAGCGAAAGCAAAAGCGTATATTGCCGTTAAAAATTATAATGCCGCGATATACGAACTCGAAAACATCAGGCGTGAATCGAGCGACCCGACCGTTGGCGGTGTTATTAATGTTTTGTTGATGAATTCGTATCTCGACCAGGGCGATTACAAACGCGCTCAGGAATTCTTAAAAGAGCTTTCAAGTCCGCAAAAAGTTAATAGACAAAATGGTTCGGCGAATTATTTTACCGTTGCCGGTCAAGTCGTTAAAGGAGCGCGTAACCAGCTTGAACGTTATAAAGCACTCGGTCTTTCCGTCTCCGACCGCAATTTGCCGCTTGAAGCCATGACCGATGTTGAGAAAATGCGCGAAACATTGGAAATGGTAGTTGAGCAATCGAAAGTTTTGAGTAAGGACAAAAATCAAACTTCTAACGCGATGGCTCTTCTGGAAGAAGCAACCAACGCGCGAAGCAGTCTGGCTCGGGATGATTTCGATGCGAAGCGTTGGAAAGACGCGACGGGCGACGCGCGTGAAATGCTCGCCAATTCAAGAAGCGTCGTCGTCAATGCGGTTGACGGCTCGACGACAAATGCGGCAAATATCAATACGGTTGCGCTTAATACGCCGTCGCCTATTCTGAACGCAACAACCCAAACAAAATCAACAACCAATACAACAACTTTTCAACCTGTTCCGAACTCTTCGATAAACAATTCAAACAACCAACAAACCAAACCGGATAATTCCAAACCCGTGATTGAATCTCTGGCGAAAATTGAAAAAGCAACCGCAGAAATTAAAAAGCCTGAGGAAACCCGAAAGGCAGAATCGGAAAATAAAGATGTTGCGAGAAATTCAGCGCTGCAGAGCAGAAACCGTCGCGTTGTAACTCCAAGCAATGAAAACAAAACGGAGACGCCGACAGTAGCTAACGACGCCGCGAAAAATGCCGCTCCGCTCGCGGTTGGTTCTTTACTTGAATATGCAACGCAGAAAACGAATCCGGTTTATCCGCCGGCAGCAAGAAGCATACGAATGAGCGGTGTTGTCAAAATAGAATTGGTTGTTGACGAAAAGGGACAGGTTGCCGAAGTCCAGAAAACAAGCGGACCTTCGATGCTTCAGAGAGCGGCGACCGATGCGGTAAGAAGATGGAAGTTTAAGCCATTCACACGCGACGGTCAGCCGATAAAAGCGACCGGCTTCGTCAGTTTTAATTTCAGCTTGTAAAATAGCGACAATTTAGATTTTCCCGTAGGCAGTTGCTTTTTGGGCGCTGCCTAATTTGTTTCATTAGTTGAAAAACCCGATAAATTCTATCTTTGGTTCATTGGTTTTCCAGAACAGTTTGTTGTTGCAATAATTCTTGAATCTCGTCTATATAGTCTCGCACCTTGTCGGCAAAAATAAAATCTCTGTCGTTTTCCAGTCTTATCAAATTTTTCAATGCCTGCTGGTACTGCTTCTGATTAAAATGTGATTCGCCCAGTAGGAAAGAAGCGCTTTTCGCATAAGGCGTGTTCGGGTGCGTTACAGTTAGCGTTTCCAGAATACCTTTCGCTTTATCGAATTTGTGACCGCTAAACAGAAAATCTTCAAACGAGTTGTTTTTTATCAAATTGTAGGCGTTGTGGTCTGCTCCGGTTGGCATTTTTATTTCGACAGTTACTTTGTTCGACTCTATGTATTGTGATCCGTCGTTATTGGTAAGCCCGGCTTGTATTTCGTAAGTTCCCGGCTCAGGAAAATACCTATGTAAACCAATCGTTATCCAGCCCTTTGTTTCGCAGCTTTCTCCCGGAGCTAGTTTAACGTTGAAGAAAACAGCGTAATGAAGTAATGCACTTTGCCTACCAATTGGCACTTTTTCATTGCTGCCAATTTTTTTGGCAAATAAACGAAAAGGAGTAAAACCAAAAACGATTGCTTTGTAGCCCATAGCTAGCTGATTAGTTTTATTACTCTGCCTGATAACTATTGGAATCGGTTGAAGCGAGAGCACAGTCCTTTCCGGCACAACTATTTCAAGGGTTAAATCAGTAAACGGTCGAACTTCCTCATTGGATTGTTCTACAGGATTGGTCTGCGCTGAAACAGCAACAACGCCTTGCAAAAACACGAGCGAAAGAAAAATATGAAATACAAAATAACTTTTTTGTAACATGAAATTTTGCTCCTTTATCCTGACTTCTAATGGTTGTTCCGTTTCATCCGAATTAAAACTGATACACAGCCGAAGTTTTATTTTTGAATTCTGATATGCGGAACTGTGAGTAATTAAATGACGGGCGGTATTTGTGGATTCTCGTCTCTGTTTGAAGAAAATTTACCGCTTGTTTGCTGGTCTGTTTGAGTTTCTGTTTTCCCGCCTTTGCTCTGTATTTCCGAAATTTATTCCCCCGCCCAAATTCATCGCATTTGTGCCCGAACCTCGAAAAAGTGGTGTGAAAACCCATTTGCTGTGATTTTCAAGACCGTAATAAGCAATAACGGATGTGCCGCGACTTTGGCTGGCGACGCCGATAAAGGGCGTCTTGTCGGTCGCAACTTCTATTTCTTCTTCAGCATCATCCTTTATTTCTTCCTCCGTTTGAGCGTTGATGATATTAACGAGCGGAAGCGCATATCGGTCGAAAAGTTGGCGCGGTTCAGGACTCGGAGGAAGAACTCCATTGTTATAAATTTGGACGCGCATTCCAAAATTTAAAAACGCCTTACTGTCGAATTTAATAAGCCGCCATCTTCCATCTTCCGAAAGCGGGTCAATTGCCGCCGAAGGTCTTAAAATTTGCCGCTTTTTTGTGCCTTGTGGAAGTCCTTCAAGTAATTCATCTATCGAATCAGGAAGCTTTGCTCCCCGGTAAAATAAAACATATTGCCGAATTGCATCTGCAACTTCTTCGCCTCGCCGGATTGTTTCAAGTTCCTTTTCACGCTGCACGCCTTGTTGGACTGTAGGCGCAACAGCTAGGAGCGCGATGGCAAAAAGTGTCATTACTGCCAAAACGGCAATTAAAGACATACCGCTTTGCGATTCTGAATTTTGGATTTTGGATTTTGGATTGGTCATCAGAGTTCAGCTTTCAACTCTCGTAATTCGTAACTTTCCTATCGTCTGACCACTTTTTTAATTGTTATCATCATCGTCATCATCCTTATTCGGAGGTGGCGGCTGCGGCACATTTTGACGCTGAATAGTTCCCGGAATACCCGGAATACCCTGAATTTCTCCTTGCGGCGGAATATAAACCGGCTGATTCGGATTATATTGGTTATTATTTATTCCTCTATTCCGAAAACCGTCGGGAGAATTAAGGGAAGGCACATTTACTGACGCGCTTTGTCCGGGTTCGGGACGATAAAGCGGTAGTCGGTGGCGGAAACCTAAACTTGCGTCTTCCAAAATAACGTCATCTTTTGAAATACTTATTACTCTAAAACGTCCGCTTACCGTGTCATTCAAACGCGCGCCAAATTCCATGCTTTTGTCTTTTTCACGAAAATACGCCGTATTGTTATTATTACGCTGTGAAAGCTTCGCGCCGATATACAGCAGTTGCGGTTTCGGCTGAGGCTGCACGTTGAGCAAAACCTGATTTGAATAAAGCTTGCCGTTCGGCGTAACCACCATAATTTGTTTCGGACCTTCGCCAGAAATCAAATTTGAAGGAATCTCCGCCACAAGTTGCTGGGGACTGATATAGGTTGTCGGCAGCTGACTTCCGTTAAATAAAATTACCGAGTCGGGCGTAAATTTATCGCCGTTGACTTCCATACGGAAAGTTTTCGAGCCGGCATAAACTTCCTGCGGCGTTACGGAACCAATCAAAAGCGGCGGCGTAGGGGTTGGTGGAGGTGGTGGTACTGGCGTCGCCGGTTTTACAACCGGAATTGGTGCAACATATGGAGTCGGCGGCGGCGGTTCGTAAAAAGCAAAAATATTTCTGCCCGCGTCCGGTGCGTAAAACGCTCCCGGTTCATACTTAACCGGCGTGGTTGTATATTCAAAATTTACTTCTTCACTGTTTGGAAGCGCGGCAGCATCAGAACTGGTTTTCGGCGAAGTTGTCGGAGTTGGCGAAGCCGTAACGGTAACGGAAGTTTTGCGACCCGGATTATACAATCCGATTATGTTGTAACCGATTGTTAACACAGCCATACCGCCCAAAACCATCGCTGCGATGATTTTGTTTTTTTCCGCCGGACTTTTTCCTTCAAATAATTTCATTGCTTGTTAATCGCCAAAAATTTATTGACTCTCGGTTACCGTTTCAATCGGTCGAAAATTAGGACGGCGGAAATATGCCGCCATTTCAAGGCGCAAACTTACGGTTTCGCCATGCGTTTTGCCGCGCACGGCTTTTTTTGTCGCTGTTATTGTCTGCGCTTGCGGCACGGTTTGAACAGTTGCCGGACCTTGCGGTAGTCCAGCGGCATCGTTGGGATTTATTTTTACGGTATCAATAGAAGCGCGTGTAACGCCGGTTTGCGTCTGTTTATCTTTTTCATCGTTTTCCGCCGGTCCAAGTTCAACTGCGCTGATGACAACAAAATTGTTGCCGGTTTCGATTTCTCTGATGAAGCGGCGCAAATTTTGATACGAACCTTCAAGCGTCATCGTTGCGTAAACGCCGGGAAAAAGGCTTTGAAATTTTGTTCTGCCGCGCTCGGCTTCGCTTTCCTGACGGCGATTACTACCGGAAATCTCCAGCGGCGCAAAATCAGGTCCGGTTGTATTGACCAAACCATAAGCGCCGATTAAACCGTTTATGCGTTGGTAAAGAGAAGTTCTGCCAATTGTTGCAACGGGCAAAAATCTGGTCTCAAAATCATTAACGCTCGTCATCAGCTCCGCGACGCGCGCCTCAGTCGTCGTAATCGTTCCATATTTATTTCGCGCCGACATCAATTCCGTTTCCAGACGGTCGCGCTCAGCTTTGTTTTTTTCGAGTTCTTTTTGCGCGGGTAAAACTACTAAAACTACTAAAATAACAACCGCTAAAATTGCCAGAAGTCCTAAACCGACCGTTGCGATTTCAGACTGTCCCCACATACCGGCGTACACTTTGCGCGGGCGGTTTTTCGGGGCAATGTCAATCTTTGGTGACTTGTCAATAATAATAGTTTCGTCTTCGGTCAACAAAACCGTGCGGTTTTCTTCTTCGACGACAACGGCGGAATCTCTTGTTGTTCCGTACTCATTAACAACAATTTCAGGTTGTTTTGTCGCATCTTCTGCATTTTCATCAGAAATTTTTGGATTGAGGTCTTCGTTCATTTACTCGGTGCCTCCTTGCTGCGTTTGCGCAACATCAGTCGGCGTGTTTGAATAACCGGAGCGCGGCGTGTAAATAAGACGCAAAGAATATTCGGAATAAGTTATACTCTCGGTTTTCTGCAAATCCTGTCCGCGCAGCTCGGCTTGGAAAATGCCTGAATTGTTCATATTTTCAATCATCGTCATTACGCTTTGATAATCGCGGCTCAAAACGGCGAACTCGAGTTCGGCTCTCGTTTTATCCGCGTCCTTATAGACGTTTTGAACGGAAATGCGCGAGGCGCTGACGCTGCCCGGCAAAACCGCTTCCAAATCGGCAAAAAGGCGTGACCAGCCAAAAGTTTTGTCGGCGACAAGTTTGTGCGCGGCAACAAGAAGCGCGCTTTGTTCGGGCGATAATTGTTGCTGCACTAATTCGCCTTTACCTTTTAATGTTTTGAGCTCGTCTTCCATTAGCGCAATTTCACTCTTGGCAATTTCGTTTTTGGCGGTAATGTCGCGCAACTTGGCAAAACTAAGAGTTCCGCCCGAAACGGCTAAAGCCAAAAGCAAAAGAGCAACCAAATACGGTAAAGTTCGATTGCGGAAGGGTCTGCTGGCAAGATTGAGTTTGGTAATCACTTTTTTAATTTGAAGTTCAAAATTTCAAGTTCAAGGTTATAAAGTAAGGTTCTGACCTTAAACTTGTAACTTTGAACTGTTTTCCAGTCTAGCACGAAAAAATTAGATTGTCGTTTGTCCCTCGTCCGTTGTCTATGGTTAATTGCCAATGGGCTAATTGGGGAATTTTTTAATAATTTTCAATGCAAATAAAGACCAAGACGCATAAAACATTGCTTTCACGTTAGAGGGAAAATAAAAGTTGCAAAATCTTATTTTCCGGCACCTTGGCAAAAGTTTATTCACGCCTTCAGGTTTTAGAATAGAATATTTTAGCCGAAATTTGCTAGAGTTTTATTAATCGGTTAATTTAACCGTTTCAGATAGCAAAAAAAATTCGCGGTTTTAGATAGTGCGGCTTCACAATTAACGATTCCAGCTACCTGGATTATTTACTCAATGATGAAAATTCTCATTGTTAAACTCAGCAGCATCGGTGACATTGTTCACACTTTGCCAACACTTGCGGTAATTTCACGCGCTTTACCCGAAGCGGAAATATCGTGGGCAGTTGAAAAATCTTCAGCAGAAATTTTGCGAAATAACGAATTAATAAAAAATCTTATCGAAATTGACACGCGCTCATTAAGACGCGGCAAAACAACCGAAAACATTTTAGCTGAAACAAGCAGACAATTTCGCGGGCTGCGCAGTTTCGATTTCGATGTTGCGCTCGATTTTCAAGGGCTTTTGAAATCTGCCGCCGTAGCAACATTTGCAAAAGCGACGCAGCGTTACGGGTTTTCCAAGCAAAATTTGCGCGAGCCTGCCAGCCGCTTTCTTTTGACTGATATGATTAAGGTCGAAAAAAATTTGCACGTTATTAGAAAAAATTTAACCTTAGCAAAAGAGGCTCTAAAAATTTCCGTCCCCGAAAATGATTTTGCCTTCCCGATTTTTACTCGGACAGAACATAAAAAGGAAGCTGAAGAAATTATAAAACGGGCAGGCGAAAATTTTGCGATTTTGAATCCGGCAGGCGGTTGGACGACAAAACTCTGGCACGCTGAAAAATTCGCGGCGTTAGCAGATAAAATTTGGGAAGAAAAAGGATTTACCTCCGTTATTACGACTGCGCCGAATGAAAAAGATTTGGCGGAAAAGGTTTTGCAAAATTGCAAATCCGGCAAAGTTTTTCTTGCTCAACCGAGCTTGAAAGGTTTTTACGAACTGGCTAAACGAGCCAAATTTTATGTCGGTGGCGACACCGCGCCAACACATCTCGCAGTCGCGGCAAAAACGCCGATTGTCGGCATTTTCGGTCCGACCGAGTGGTGGCGCAACGGAAGTCCGAACGCCGATGATATCTGCATCGAAAGAAGCGATATTTCTTGCCGGGAAGATTGCCACCGCCGCGCTTGCGAGAATTGGATTTGTATGGACATCGAAGTTGAAACCGTTTTGCAGGCAATACAAAAAAGATTAGAATTAGCCGAACAAAATGTCTCTAGCCGTTTCTCAAAAATTGATTTGTCCTAAAACTGAAGGTATGAAATACGCCGGTTAAAAGCTAAAATTTTTGCCGTATATTTTGCAGCCTGCTCACAAAGTAAATCCGAAAACTGTGAAGTAGATTATAAAAAAACGTAGTGGCAACAATGCGTTGGACAAACGAATGAACGCGGGAGACGCAAAACGGTAATCAGGAATACTTATTTTTAATTGAAAGAAAATAAACCGAATTGAGTTTGAAAAATAAAAGAATTTTACAAAGAATGCGCGTGCCGCTCGGATTTTTGTTCGGCATCGTTTTCCTCATTTTCGCGCGTCCCGAACTGCTGACTTTGACAATCGGCGGGGCTATCGCGCTGGTCGGACTTTTAATTCGCGCTTGGGCTTCGGGTCATATTCGCAAAAATCAAAATCTAGCCGTTTCCGGTCCTTACGCCTATACGCGAAATCCACTTTATCTAGGAAGTTTTATCTTAGGTTTGGGTTTTGTGATCGCTTCAGGCATCTGGTGGCTTTCGCTTATTTTCGTTGCCCTGTTCTTAGGTATCTATTTGCCTGTAATGCGCGTCGAAGCCAGCGATTTGACGCAACTTTTCGGCGAAGAATACGAAGAATACGCCCGAAAAGTGCCGATTTTTTTTCCGCGCATTACAGCTTACAAAGCAATTGATGAAAAATTCGACATTAATTTGTATATGCGTTACCGCGAATATCGGGCTGCTTTAGGACTGATTTTCGCGTGGTCAATTTTATTAGCGAAAGCGATTTTTCTAAAATGATTGAGAAGGAAATTTAAAGCACCGAGGAGCAGAATGTAGAGTCAGCAGATTTTATAATTTTGAGTTTTCAATGTTGAATTTTGAATTGAAATTTAATCTCAATAATCAAAATTTCAACACTTACAATTTATTTATTCCGCCGAGTTCGTATTTAAATTCTCTTAAAAAATCTTCGCGTCTTCTCGTAAAAAAATTCTTTGTTTAAGAAATTTCCTGTTAAAATGGTAACAATGAAAAAATTAATTTACTTGCTTTTAATAATTTGCAGTATCTGCTCGGTTTCGACTTTCGCGCAGAGTCCGGCAAAAATTGAACCGTTCAAATTAGGCGAAACTCTTGTTTACGAAGGCAAGTATAATAAAGCAATTTTGCGCGGCATTGCCATCGCCGATTTTAACTTCACCGTTCAAAGCGCCTCGAATAGCCCGGATTTCCTGCTTAAATCTGAAGCCAAATCGAAAGGCACGCTGATTAAGCTTCTAGGTTTCAAATTTAATCAAAATTTTCAATCAACCGTTGACAGCGAAAAATTGCGTATTTTGAAAACCGTCAAACGCGACGAACAAGACGAGCGTGTGCGTGCTTCGGAAGCCGTTTTTGATTACCGAAGCAAAAAAGTTATATTCGTTGAGACGGACCCGAATGATATGGCGCGCCCGCCTTATCGCACTGCTTCGCCGATTGAAACCGACACGCAGGATATTGTTTCCGCAATTTACACGCTTCGACGCTTGCCTCTGGCAGTCGGAAAATCTTTTGAATTGGCGGTTAGCGATTCGGGTTTGGTTTACAAAATTCCCGTTCGTGTTACCGCCCGCGAACTGCAAAAAAGCGTTTTGGGAAAAGTTTGGTGTTTTCGAGTCGAGCCGCAAGTATTCGGCGATAAACGCCTGATTGAACAAAAGGGAAATATGATTATTTGGATTACCGACGATGCGCGCCGCATTCCCATCCGCGCCCAAATTGACGCAAATATCGGAAGAGTCGAAATCAAACTCAAGGAAATAAAGTTCGTCGGACAAACCCATGCTTCAAAATCTTAAAACTTGCCTTTTACTTGTCTCTTTCAGTAAAGACGCGCATAATCTTTTTATTACTGGCTTTTAATAAAAATTTTATGATCGAGAAAGATATTAATTTAGACAACGAACAATCAGAAAAAGAAACGAATGTAAGAGAATTCGTGCTTGATGATTTTAAAATTGATTCGATTTCATCGGCGGAAACGATAAGGCGCGAACAAAACGCGGCAAAAATTCCAACCGAAGATGAGAAAATTTATTCGGCAGCGAAGGAAATCTCGCCGCAAAATTCTGTCGACGCGGCTTTAATCCCGTTCGTTCGTGTAATGTTTTCTAATACGGTTGCAACGCCGCGCAAAAATCCTTCGCCGCTTCGTGATTACTCGCCGCTTTTTATCGTTTCCGCCAATCAATTTGCCGAAGTTTTGGACGTTTCCGGTTTTCAGCAGGACGCTTTTGAAGTTGCTCTGGCAGGCGATGACATTAAATTTACAGAAGACGCTACGGAAAATGCTTTTTATCAATTTATCGGTAAACAGGAAAACGATTTTACCCAAAATAATTCGAGCGAAATACGTTTTGCCCTCCTCGCGCTTGCTTCGGGTATCGTTCTGGAAAACCTACGCGGGCAAATCTCGAAAAATCTTTTTTTGAAGCTGCAAGAAAATGTCGAAAAACTAAGCGCCGAAAAAGCG
Source organism: Acidobacteriota bacterium (assembly GCA_020200095.1). GTDB lineage: Bacteria > Acidobacteriota > Blastocatellia > Pyrinomonadales > Pyrinomonadaceae. Next base: position 26,115 of record JAIVJJ010000005.1, read on the forward strand.
CTTTCCGCATTGCAGGAAAATTTTGGCGTGTTTTCCGATGAAATGACAGAAGAGTTTTTCACGCCGACGGTTTTCGGCACGAGCCTGATAAACTTTCCGCGAGTTTCCCGAAAGAAATTTGTGCCGAAGTTTGCGCCGCTTAGTTCGTCTGGTTCGGCTTTCAAATAGATAAGAAAAATTCGAACAGGATAGACGGGATAGGCAGGATGGAAGGATCTTTTTATCCTGTAAATCCTGTCCATCCTGTTTATTTATTTGTTAAATAATTATGCCGATTGGTTATTTCAGTCTCATTCTGCACGCGCATCTGCCTTTCGTGCGGCACCCCGAATATCCTGAATTTCTCGAAGAAGACTGGCTTTTTGAGGCAATTACGGAAGTTTATCTGCCGCTGATTTTCATTTTTCAAAACCTACACGAATCGGGAGCAAAACCACGCCTTGCAATGAATATCTCGCCGCCGCTTTGCGAGATGTTAGCAGACAAATTACTTGAAACGCGCTATACCAAACATCTTGAAAACCTGCTTGAATTAGCGCGAAAGGAAGTTGAAAGAACCGTAAGAGAAGCGCCCGAATTTTACGACGTGGCGCAAATGTATGTTAGAAATTTAAGCTCGTCACTTGCGCTCTGGAACGATAAATACAAACGTAATTTAATAAATGCTTTTCGTGAATTGCAGGAAGAAGACATTTTGGAAATTATCACTTGCGGCGCAACACACGGTTTTTTGCCTTTAATCTCAACCGAAGAAGCAAAACGTGCGCAAATTGAAATTGCCGTCAAAAATTACAAAAAACACTTCGGTAGGCAGCCGCGCGGCATCTGGCTGCCCGAATGCGCTTACGAAAATGGCATCGAAGCTTTATTAAAAAATGCGGGAATCGAATATTTTATTGGTGATTCGCACGCTGTTTTGTATGGCGAGCCGCGCCCTCGATACGGTGTTCACGCACCCGTCGCCTGTCCTAACGGAGTTGCAGTTTTTGCCCGCGACATCGAAACTTCGCAGCAGGTTTGGAGCGCCGAAGTCGGTTATCCGGGCAATGCCGCTTATCGTGAATTTTACCGCGACATTGGCTGGGATTTACCGCTTGAATATCTAAAACCGCATCTACACAAAGACGGAAATCGCCGCCATCTGGGTTTAAAGTATTATCGAATTACGGGACGCGATGTGCCGACCGATAAAAAACAACCGTATATTCCAGAATTAGCGCGAAGAAAAGTTGCCGAAGACGCCGCGGATTTTGTCGGAAAACGCATCGAACAAGCGTACAAGTTACACGAAACATTTTCCGGACAGCCGCCGTTTGTCGTGTCGCCTTACGACGCCGAGCTTTACGGGCATTGGTGGTTTGAAGGTCCGCAATTTTTGGATTTTCTTTTCCGCGAGTTGCATTATAAAAAAGACGTTGTTCGCGCCATTTCGCCCGGCGATTTTCTCGAGGCAAACATTCCGATTCAAATTCAAAAACCGTCGGCTTCGAGTTGGGGCGAAAACGGTTATTACAAAGTTTGGCTTAATGAAAAAAACGATTGGATGTATCCGTATCAACACGACGTGGAAAAGCGAATGACCGAATTTGCAAATCAATTTGTTGAGCCGAAAGAAATTGAACGGCGGGCTTTAAATCAAATGGCACGCGAACTTCTGCTCGCGCAATCGAGCGATTGGGCGTTTCAGATTTATCAAGGCACGACCGTTCAGTATTCGTCGCTCCGTTTCAAGTCGCACATTCACCGTTTTAACCTGCTGGCAGAACAAATTGTAAACGGTGACATCAACGAAGAACTTTTAACGGAAATCGAAAACCGCGACAATATATTTCAAGAGATTGATTTTCGGATTTATCAAAGCTGAATAAAATCTTTCCATGTTTGCCTTAACATTTTTGTAAGGCTATCATTTCTCATTTACTTCTCGGAGAATAATCAATGGTTGAAAAAGGCGTGGACATTGTACCCGCAAGCGGCAAACTAGGTATTTTACTCGTCGGACTCGGCGCGGTCAGCACGACTTTTGTCGCAGGTGTTGAAGCGATTCGTAAAGGAACGGCTGAACCGATTGGAAGTTTGACGCAAATGGCAACAATTCGTTTGGGAAAAAGGACTGACAATCGCTGCCCGAAGATTAAAGATTTTGTGCCGCTTGCAAATCTTGAAGACGTTGTTTTCGGCGCGTGGGATATTTTTTCCGATTCGGCTTACGAAGCCGCGCTGCACTGCGGAGTTTTGGAAAAGTCTGACGTTGAAGATTTGCGCGAGCAGCTCGAATCGTTAAAACCGATGGCGGCGGTTTTCTCGCCAATTTCAAAGCGGAAAAAGGCTGCGATAGATTAGTGATTGTCTGGGCAGCTTCGACGGAGATTTTTCTCGAACAATCAAATGTTCATCAAACTTTAGAAGCGTTTGAAAAAGGTTTGTATGACGACGACCCGGCAATCGCGCCTTCGATGATTTACGCTTACGCCGCTTTAAAGTCGGGCGTTCCGTTTGCCAACGGCGCGCCGAATTTATCGTGCGACATTCCCGCTTTAACCAAACTCGCCGAAGACACGGGCGTTCCGATTTGCGGCAAGGATTTCAAGACCGGACAAACTTTGATGAAAACGATTCTCGCGCCCGGTTTGAAATCCAGAATGCTCGGACTTGAAGGGTGGTATTCGACCAATATTTTGGGTAACCGCGACGGCGAAGTCCTTGACGATCCGGAAAATTTTAAAACCAAGGAAGAGAGCAAACTCTCTGTTCTCGAACACATATTGCAGCCGGATATTTACCCGGAACTTTACAAAGATTTCGCGCACGTCGTCCGCATCAACTATTACCCGCCGCGCGGCGACAACAAAGAAGGCTGGGACGCGATTGATATTTTCGGCTGGCTCGGCTATAAGATGCAGATAAAAATTGATTTTTTATGCCGCGATTCGATTCTTGCCGCGCCTCTAGTTTTAGATTTAGCGTTGTTTATGGATTTAGCCCAACGTGCTGGAATGAAAGGCGTTCAGGAATGGCTCTCGTTCTATTTCAAAGCCCCACAAACCGCGCCGGAACTTTACCCCGAACACGATATTTTTATTCAACTGATGAAGCTGAAAAATACGCTGCGACATCTTCAGGGCGAAGATTTGATTACGCATTTGGGTTTGGAGTATTACGATTAAATTGAAGAATAAAAGGTTTCTGCGCCGAATCATTATGGATTGTAAGGATTACGTAGCCAACCGGAATTTTGATTCTCTGTCCACGCACTTAAACTATGAGGTTGATAGTTACGAATTGCCAAATGTGTTATGTCATCAATAACGTCCAAAATCGGGCGATTTTTCTCTACACCGTTAATCACTATTTTGTAATTTGATTGTATGCGATTAAATAGTATTTCTAACAATTTAGGCTTTTCTAAACCATAAGTTAATTTTTCTTCATACAACCTGCTTAGCGGGTCGCGTCCAGTACCAAAATCAATTCTGCATTTTTGTATTTCCGATTCGTCAAAGGTGTATCTATTTGTGCAAACTTCCGTCATTGCATTAGCAATTTCTTTATCAGTAAAATTGTCGAATTCAATGTTCTTGTTCCAAATTGTAAAAAATTCCTTTTTGGTTATAGTTAAATTTTCAATATATTGGGATTGTTTGCCAATTAAGGTGTCTCTCGCTCGTGGCGAATTGTTTTCGTTATCCAATACAAAATAAACAACTGTTTGTAAATCGTGATAGTGGTCAATAAATCGTTCGATTTTTCTCGAATTGAATTCACCTATTGATTTCAAGTTGATTATTTGAATTCTGTAAGCCGCTAATGATTTTCCGAAAGCCCATTTGGTTAATCTTGGAATTTCGTTGAATTCACCATCTCCTTCAACCATGAGTATAAGTTTGGGTCTTGGGTTTACACCAAAATCATTTGCAACAAATTCCATATACCGCAAATCATCTTTTGTCATTCCCTTTCCACGATATACTTCAATTGTTTCGGGTGAATCTCCGTATGTATAAAGTTTTCTTTCGGTTAAATCTTGGTAGAACAGATTTAGCATTTTAGACATTACCTTATATGTTTCCGATAATAGCGCTTTATCTTTGAGTCTTTCTTTTTTTTCTTTTTTTACGAAACTGATTAATTCATCCCAATTATCAATTGGACTTATCAATTTCACCTGATGAGCAACAACTTCCCACGCTCTGGCTATTTCATCAACGCTAAGTTCTATTTCATTAAGAAACTTTTTAGCATCCCAGTTTCGGCGATACTCGAAAAAATCAAAATCAGTAGATGGCTTGGTCGAAACGGTAATTGTTACCCCGTCAGACTCAGCATATGGTAGATATCTACACGAAATTAACTGGCAAATTTCAGCACACTTCTCAAGAGCATTCTTCCTGTCGCTACGTGTTTTAACTGTCCACTTATAGTCTTCGATAATTCTTCAGTGGAAATCTAGTATTTCTTCTTCGGTCCTAAACGCAAGGTCTTCAATCTTAAATTTTATTTCCAAACTTTGAACTGCTATTTGCAAAGGCAGAGTTTGAAATATCGAGTAATAAGTTTCGACCTTTGGACGGAATCCATCGTAGCCTTTGTAATTTAACCAAGGTTGAAAAGCGTCTTTTGTTGGAATGTAAACCAAACCATCTTTAATCCAAGAATCAACATATTCTTTATTCCAATAGATAAAATCTGCATAATCAGTGCTAGTTTCTCCATCCCAAATTTCGCCTTCTTGCAAAATTCCAAACTCTTGTACTTGAACTAATTCTCCTTCAGTTTTTACAGTCTTTCTTTTTATTTGTATTGCAGGATGATTTATCCTTAGCATTGGAAGGAAAATGCCGAGTTCTTCAAATCTTTCTAATCTTTTTTTGGAAATATCTATTCCTCTCTTCTTGCAAAAATCAACAAATCTTGAAGTGCTGAGCAAAGTATCTTGGAATAAATGTCCGTGTCCAAGAACTAAATGTGGAGTTATTTCTTTCATTTATTTAAATCTTGTGTCAATTTTCTCGTCCATCATTGCTTCAAGCCTCGCCCAATTTATTTCTGATGGCTCGTTCAAATTTTTCTCATTCTTAGTTATTAATGCCGACGCCGCCGCTGCCTCTGTAAACCGTTACGCCGCGATGCAGGCGGTGGGTTATCATCTCTTTTATTTCCTCCCCTTTTAGCGAAACGATGGTGATTGCCGTGTATTCTTCGATGCCGTGAATTATAAAGTCAATTGTTTTCGACGCGGCGACGTAGGTCAGAATCGAATACAAAGCCGATTCGACGCTTAGAAAAAAGGCGGCAGCTAGGAAAATAAATACATTTAAGATTAGAATTACGTCGCCGACGCCTAAAAGATAGCTTTTCCGGCTGACGAGCAGCGCGGCGATTTCCGTTCCGTCCAGAACCGCGCCGCCGCGAATCGCCAGACCGATTCCGGCGCCGATGAAAAATCCGCCGAAAACCGCGGTTAAAAGTTTGTCGGGCGTAACATCGGGATAAGGAATCGTCGCCAGCGCAATCGCTAAACCGCCGATTGCCAGCGCGCTTTTTATCGCAAACTTTCCGCCGATTTGTTTGTAGCCGAGCGCGATGAACGGAAGATTAAAAATCAAAATCAAAACCGCAAGCGGAAAACCGGCGACTTCGGCAACCAGCATCGAGATGCCCGTTACGCCGCCGTCAATAAAACGGCTCGACAGCAAGAAACCTTTCAAACCCATTCCCGCCGAGAGAATGCCGAGAATGATGAGAACGACGTTTAGAATTTCACGAAAGATTTTTTTCATAAATTTTTAGTTGATGAAGTCTTGTTTCTTTTCACCAATTAACACGGGCGCGTCAAATTGCGGCGCGTCGTCTTCCAGACTCCAAATCTCGAACAGCGCGGGCGGGCATTCCATTACGAAGCGCGAAGGTTTTTGCAGAACGGTTTGGCGCGAGTAATCGGTAATCATTAACGGGTATGTCAGGTAAAGTTCATCCTGCGCTCGCGTTAAAGCGACATACCACAAACGGCGTTCTTCTTCCTCGCTGTCGATTTCTTTTAAGGCTCGCGGGCTGGGAAATTTGCCTTCCGCCGCCCAGATGATAAAGACGACTTTCCATTCCAAACCCTTAGCTTGATGCACAGATGTCAAAGTTAATAATTCATCTTCTTCGCCGCCTTGCACAACATCTTCGCCGACGATTGCTTGCGGCGAGCCGAAGCGTTCGGTGGAAATTAGAGCTAGTTCGGAGAGGAAATCTTCCGTCGAATCGTATTTTTGAGCGTAAAGCGCGAGCTGTTTTAAATCTTCGGTTCGGGCTTCGGCGTTTTCGTAAGTTTCCTGTAAGTGCTGTTCGTAACCGTTCGTTAAAATCAGTTCGATTTGTTTGGCAGGATTGTTCCGGTTCGCGTCCGAGACAAGGATTTCTAATAAACCGACGAAGTTTTGCCAGCTTTGCGCGCTTCGCGGTTTACAGGCGAAATCTTCCTTTTTGACAAGTGCAAACGGATTTTCCGACACGGCAAGCGATTCATAAATTCGATTGGCAGTCGCATTGCCGACGCTCGGAATCATTTTCAAAATTCGTTTCCACGCAAGTTCATCTTTCGGGTTAACGATTATTCTTAGGTAAGAAATCACGTCTTTGATGTGCGCTTGTTCAAAAAATCGCACGCCCGATTGAATGCGATATGGAATATTTCTTCTGGTTAATTCCAATTGCAATTCGAGTGAATGATAATGCGAGCGATACAGCACGGCGATTTCTTCGAGATTTATTCCTTCATCTCTTAATTCTAAAATGCGCGATGCGATAAACACCGATTGCTGCTCGACATCCGAACACGGAATGAGCGCGGGCGTAAAACCTTTCGATTTTTTGACCGCTTGCAGAACTTTTGGAAACTGTTTGCGGTTGTTAGCGATAGAAACATTTGCCAAATCTAAAATTTCGGGCGTTGAACGATAATTTGTTTCGAGTTTGTAAATAGTGCATTCGGCGTAGCGTTTTGGAAATTCGTAAATGTTTGTAAATTCCGCGCCGCGCCACGCGAAAATGCTTTGCGCGTCGTCGCCGACGACCATTACGTTTCGATGTTTGACGGCGAGAATGTCTATGATTTCGGCTTGCAGTTTGTTCGTGTCTTGATATTCATCAACTAAAATATGCTCGAATTGTTCAGCGTAAAGATTTGCGATTTCCGATTTTTCAATTAAAAGTCGTTTCCAATTCAGCAGTAAATCATCGTAATCCATTAAATTTCTTTCTTTTTTACGCTTAATGTAAATCGAATCAATTCGTTTTATTTGCTGCGTTAAAGGCTCGAAATAAGGATATTTTTCGATGATTACATCTTCGATTGGTTTGTCGGTGTTGTTCGCGTAGGAAACGATGTCCTGCAAAACCTGCGGCTTCGGAAAGCGTTTCGCCTTTGTGTCAATTCCGGCTTCGTCAACACATACGCTCAGAAAATCCCTTGAATCTTCCGCGTCTAAAATCGAATAATTTGAGTCGAAACCGATTGACGCAGCATGTTTTCGCAAAATCAAATTTGCAATGCGATGAAATGTTCCACCCCAAATACGATGGACATTTTGGCTTCCGGTTAAAAGTTCGACGCGTTTGAGCATTTCTCTGGCGGCGCGGTTAGTGAATGTAGCGAGTAAAATTCTCTGAGGCGAAATGCCTTGCTCGATTAAATATGCGACGCGATAAGTTATCGTTCTGGTTTTTCCCGTGCCTGCGCCCGCGACAACGAGCGTTGCATTCGGCTTTGCTGTAACCACACGAAATTGTTCTTCGTTTAGTTCGTTACGATAGCGCGTCAGGCGTTCGGGCAATCCACTTTCGTCGCGTTTGATAATGTATTTTCGAGCCATTCGTCTTTTAATTTATCACGAAAAGTGTTTGATAAATAATCGAACCGAAAAGACATTTCTCGCGCCGAATGTTATAATTTTAATCAAAGTTTCGGCTCTAATTTTTAATAAAGGAAAATAGATAATATGAAATTACCCGGCGGTTTCGATATGAATTCGATGATGAAGCAAGCCCAGAAAATGCAGGAGCAGATGGGTAGAGAAATGAAGGAAATGACCGTTGACGCGCAAGCAGGCGGCGGTGCGGTTTCGGTGAAAATGCGAGGCGATTTTGAAGTTTTAGAACTAATGATTTCGCCTGATTTAGTCAAAGACGGCGACGTTGAAATGATTCAGGATTTGGCAATGGCGGCGCTTAATGAAGCGCGGCGCAAGGTTGAAGAATCTTTGAAAGGAAAACTCGGCGGAATGCTTCCTCCAGGACTTATGTAATTTAGTGGTGAACTGTGAACGGTAAGTGATGAGTTTTTGCTTTTCATTTACCACTCACCAATTACCACTCACCACTAAACTATGCTCGAATACTCAGAACCTGTCGCTAAACTGATTGACGAATTTAAACGCTTGCCTGGCGTTGGGCATAAAGGCGCACAACGTCTTGCATTTTATATTTTGCGCCGACCGGAAACGGAAGTGGAAAATTTTGTTGAGGCTCTACGTGAGGTTAAACAAAAAATTGTTTTCTGCTCAATTTGTAATAATTTAACGGATGTAAACCCGTGTATGTTTTGTTCGTCAACGTCGCGCGATCGCTCAATGATTTGCGTCGTTGAAGAACCTTACAATCTTGTCGCCGTCGAAAAAACGCGCAGCTACAAAGGTTTGTATCACATTTTGCACGGCTCGCTTTCGCCGATACGCGGTGTCGGACCCGATGAATTAATGATGGCAAATCTTCTTCCGCGCTTAATGCCTGACAACAATGACGGAGTTGAAGTCAAGGAAATAATTATCGCTACAAATCCAACGACCGAGGGCGAAGCGACGGCAAATTATATTGCACGGCTTTTAAAGCCTTTGGGCGTTCGCGTTACACGCATTGCTATGGGAATGCCTGTCGGTTCAGATTTGGATTTTGTGGACGAAGTTACGATGGACAAGGCGCTGGCAAATCGGCACGAAATATAATTACGGACGAAAGTCTTTCGCGCAACGAAAAAAACATTTCATTTTTAGGCTTTACTCAATCTTCCGCCTAGAACGGTCGCCGGAATTAAAAGCAGCAAAAACAAAACGTGATACCAAACCGGGAAGTAATTCCAGTGATACGCTTCGACGAAAACGCCCGTCGCCAGCAATAGAACGCCGAGCGCGAGCGTTGACTTTCGGTTTTCCTTCGCAATCGCCGCCGCCGCAAATCCCGCAATCAGCGAACACAAAACGCTCTGGAAAATAAGATAAACGCTTATCGAAACGGGCGGCGTAAAAGTTTCGTTTCGGTTGACGGCGTTTTGAAACTCGGCGAATATCCTGCCAAACCAATCGGGCGAAATCGCCGACAGCAAAGCATCCATTCCCACCCAGACGATTGACCAAATGATAAAACCCGCAATTACTCCTAAAATTATTCTCAGCATAAACTTTCTCCTTTAAAGACAAAAGGACAAAAGAAATTTTCCCAAAATTCCCCTTGCCCTTTTTACCCTGCTTGTTCTTTGCCTTTTGCCCGCGGCAAAACTTGTCACATATTTATGCAGTTCTTACTCGTTTCGATGCCGATTTCTCTTCCATAGATTTTACGTTTGAATTATTCGAGCCGTTTTTTGTCTTTTCGATTCGCGCTGCCATTCTTTGGTCTAAATCAACAATTTGTTCAGCCGTTAAATGGTAAATGTTCGGTTGATTGTGATAAATTTTCGCGCCCGTGACAATGTCAGCTTGTTTGAAACCGTTATCTTCCGCTTTCTGAATTAAATCTTCAATCGTCATTGCGGGCGGCGCGATTGAAACCGGTGTTTTGTCTTCGATAAATTCGGGAACATCCGATTTCTCCGGCTTATCAAAGGCGAGTTCAAGCGCCTGCTCGCCTTTCATATGTTCGAGAAAATCTTTAAAACCGATGTTTCCGGTCATTTCAAAACCTACTTCAAAGGCGGGCGAATTTGATTTTACGACTTGAAAAACTCTCGTAATTTCGCCCCCGCGTTCCTGCAATGAAACTTCAATCATCACGTCAACAAAATATTCGAGACCGCTCGCTGTCATCGGCAAAACGCGCCCGATTTCATTATCTTCTTTGGCTTCTTTTCCTTTCGCCGGAATTTGGTCGGCAATGACAACTGATTTTCCGCTTTCAATACAGAGTTTCCGCAACACATTTTGCAAAATCATCTGGTCGGCGGCGAGTTCTTCAGCGCTTGGCTGAGCGAGTGGGTCGCCTGTTCTTTCTCGAACGGCTTCCAGCATTTCGCTGTGTTTCGCTCCGAAATATGCTGCCCACGAATCGAGCGCGAAACAACCATAATTTTGGTCTCTCCCTTCGCCGTTTATTGCCCAGTCAATAAATTCCGGCAGTTCATCTGTTTGCTCGATTTCCAGAGCATCGAATTTTTGTCCGACTCCGCGCAACAGCCGCGCCTTGCGCTCCGTGTCGAATATGCAGAGTTTCCCCAAACCCGCTTCTGACATCGAACTGATGAAATGACTCTTTCCAACCCCCGCGCCGCCGCGAACCGCCATCACAAGACGCTGCTGCCGCGGCACGCGACTTAAAGGATTAATTTTTGGTTTATTGCTATTACTCATTTTTCTTTCTCCTTGATTTGCCAGATTTTTCTTAATGTTTTTCTTTATTTTTTGTTTTGTAAATGCCTACCGTCAAAGGCATTTTGTTGCACTGATGAAACAAATCTAACATAAGTTGCAATCTGTTTCAAGTATGAAACAAGATTTTTTGTAAAAAATTTATTAAAGACTGATTATTTTTACAAAAAAGCGATGAGCCTAATTAAAGACTCATCGCTTTTTTAATTTAGAAACAGATTCTAAAACCAGATTATCTCGGACCAAAGACCGAAAAAATTCTGCTTGTCGGTTGTAGAACATCCTTGTCTTCGACAGTTACAAACAAGCCAAAATCTTTTAATGCGGTTTCGCCGCGAATTTCTGATTCTTGGCGTTTGCCGGTATTTATTACCTGTCCAATTTTCGTATATTCTTTAGTAGGTGAAACTGCCCACAGAACATAGCGTTTATCTTTCGGAGCCATCTTCATATCATCAAAACGCATTTTTATTTTTGATACACCCTCTTTTTTGGTATCAATATATGCTTTTCCTTTTAATCCTTCTAAATCTCCGGAAAAATTCACTCTGATTTCCGTCTCTCCTTTTTTGAAGCCTGAAACGCCGAGAAGAGGAACTTCGTATGTTGATGCAACTTCCGCACTGCCAGCGACTTGTTTTTCAGTACCAACAGGACTTGTTACTCTATTATTCACAACCGCATGACCTTTCGGCACAGCACTTCTAAATGCTACGGCTGTGTCATTATCAAATGTCGTTACACCTTCGGTTGGTGAAAGCACCAACATAAATTGATTCATCGGCGTTTTGAAAGTTGAGGTAGCTACGCCGTTTGTCGTTGTTACAGGACCCAGTAAAGTCGTTTTACCCATTGGGTCAACAGCATAAACAAAGTAATTTGAAGATGCATCAAGACCGGTCAAATCAAGATTTACAGTTGTTTCATCTCCAGTTCGCATTACGCGAGCCATTCCCTTACCAGTTATTGTCTGATTGCCGGGCATTATCTCAACAGTTACTTCCTTTCCAACCGGATACTCGATAACTGTCCAACTTCCATCCGGATTTTGGACAGCTTCTTTAGCAGTTGTAGTCGTTGTCGTTGTTGTAGTCGTTGCCGGAGTTGGAGTCGGTACCGGCACCTTGGTGACGGTCTTTTGAGTAGTAGTTGTCGTAGTCGTCGTTGGTGTTGATGTCGGCGTTTGGGCGAAAGCCATACCTGTTAAAGCAGTCGAAATAGAAAGCCCTAAACATAATTTTGTAATTGTTTTCATAATAATAATCCTCCCAAAATAAAAAATGATTCGTTTAGAGGAGAGAATACGAATCAATTTTCAGTTGTTTACAAACAATGGCAAAACCTGTGCCAATGGTAACAAACCTTCTGTTTGTACAAAATACATAAAATAAAAGTAAGTAGAATAATTATTAAAAACTAATGTGTATGAAATTTTGACACTAAAAAAACAGAATGAGAAAACCTATTAAACTCCTTTTCTTTCTACATTCTGTTTTGAAGCCTTAAATATTTATTCTTTTACTTAATCTTTAACTCGAAAGGCAATATCAACATTCCTTCGCCGTGTTTCATTTGGTCAAAAAGTTGGGCAAAACGCAAAGCGCGACGCGCATCTTCAGGAAGAGACTTAATTAAGGCTTCTTGCGCCTGTTGCTGTTTGACTTCTGTAAAAGTACTATCGTCGCTACCGAAATATTTATCAAAAAACGATTGCGGTTCCGGATAAGCGATTCTTTTAACGTCCTTGCTGGCTGGCAGATTTGCTAAATCCTTAACAATTTCAATAGCTTTTTCAAGACCGCCGAATTCGTCGATCAAACCATTTTGTTTGGCTTGGGTTCCAGTCCAAACGCGTCCTTGACCGAGAGAATTTACTTCTTCGTCAGTTTTGTTGCGACCTTTCGCAACTTTCGGTACAAAATCGCCGTAATAAATTTTGTTGGCTTGATCCTGCATTTTAGCACGTTCTTCATCCGTCCATTTTTCGGATTCGCGGAAAATTCCGGCGTTTTTACCACGCATTACATATTCATTTGTAACGCCCAGCCAATCATACATTCCTTTAACCACCGGTTTTCCGAGAAATACGCCTATTGAGCCAGTAACGGTTGAAGGTTCAGCAACAATTTTGTTAGCGTTACAAGAAATATAATAACCACCTGAAGCCGCAACATCTGCCATCGAAACAACGACCGGTTTTTTCGCTTTTGCATCCTCGATCGCGTGCCACATCAAATCGGACGCGAGAGCCGAACCGCCCGGCGAGTCAACGCGCAAAATAATCGCTTTAATTGTAGAATCTTCAGTCGCGTCCGTTAAGGCTTTCACAATCGTATCCGAGCCGACCATTTCGCCACCGAACGGGCTTTGATTTGAACGACCGACGTTAATTGCTCCCGAAGCGTAAATAATGGCAACTCTTTCGCCGTTGTTTAAGCCCAGTGAATCCGAAGTAACATCACGGTATTCGTTGGCGCTAACGGTTCGCAATTTTTCGTCAGCTTTATAACCGAGCCTGTTTTTCAGTTCTTCGTAAACTTGATTACGATAACTTGCTCCGTCAATTAAGCCAAGTTGCAGCGCTTCGTTTGCGTGATACGGCGCGTTGTCCACGATTGAATTTACGTCTTCGGGTGATTTTTTGCGTTCTTCGGCAATCGCTTTGGTAAAGCGTCCGTAATATTCATCTAAAATGGCGTTGATAACTTCGCGTTGCTCATCAGACATTTCCTTGCGCGTATATTGGTCGGGCGCGTTTTTGTATTTGCCGATTTTAATGACTTCCGGTTCGATTCCGAGTTTATCGAGCGAACCGCGATAAAACATTGCTTCCGCCGCAAGACCATTTACATAAAGGTCGCCAGCGGGCGGCATAAAAACTTTTTCCGCAGCCGAGGCAACGTAATATTCCTTATTC
>JAIVJJ010000335.1 GCA_020200095.1 Acidobacteriota bacterium
AGCATTCTGCATCCGCAAACTTTGCTCGCGTATGAAATGAACGGCGCGCCTTTGAGCTTGGAACACGGTGCGCCGCTTCGGCTTGCCGCCGCAACCAAATACGGCATCAAACAAATCAAACGCATCGGGCGGATTGATTTTACCGACGAACGACCAAAAGATTTCTGGGCGGAACGCGGCTATGATTGGTATGCGGGACATTGAGAATTTTGGATTTCAGATTTTGGATTTTGGAACGGCGCGGGAATAAACGTGAACCCTTTCGGCATTGTTAATCAGAGACAGAAATTTGCGAATGTTCCTTTGAGAGAAATTTATTATGAATTACAAAATTTTGCTCGCTTTGACCGTCGTTTTAATCACGGCGACTTTAATCGTCGTCGGGTGCACGCGCTCGATTGCGTCAAGACAAAACGGTGAATCGGCATTCACGACAACCGACGATAAAGATATAAATAATAAGCCGTTACTAACGGATGAAAACTCGTTCGTGCCGCTAGTCGCCGACAATAATGCCGACGCGAATGCTAGAGACGTGCTGATTGCGGCATCAAAAGCGAAACCGGCGCCTGCGCTTTCAAGCGGACAATGGCTCAATTCCGAGCCGACCACAATTGAAAACTTACGCGGTCGCGTCGTGCTGGTGGATTTCTGGACGTTCGGCTGCTACAACTGCCGCAACACGCTGCCGACGCTTAAACGATTCGACGCCGCTTACCGCGACAAAGGCTTGACGATTGTCGGCGTTCACACGCCCGAATCCGATTACGAAAAGAAATTCAGTAACATTCAAGATGCTGTAAAACGCAACGGCATCAAATACCCGGTCGTCACGGACACGAACGGCGACACTTGGCGCGCATACAACGTCGAAGCGTGGCCTACCGTCGTTATTCTCGATAAACAGGGACGCATTCGTTACACGCACATCGGCGAAGGCGCGTACGAGATGCAGGAAAAGGTTATCAAAACACTTCTTGCCGAAAGCGAAACCAAAACCGCCGATTTGAAAACCGAAGGATACAGAGGAGAGAAAATCGTGAAAACAGAAGCCGAATGGCGCAAGGAACTGACTAAAGAACAATTTTATGTATTGCGCGAAAAGGGAACCGAACGCCCCTTTACCGGCGAGTATAATGATAATCACGAACACGGCGATTATGCTTGCGCGGCGTGTGGTTTGAAATTATTTAGTTCTGACGCGAAATTTGAATCCGGTACGGGCTGGCCTAGTTTTTATCAGCCGATTGCTAAATTAAATGTTACCGAAGAAACAGACACTAAATTTGGAATGAAGCGCACCGAAGTTTTGTGCAGCCGTTGCGGTTCTCATCTCGGTCACGTCTTTGACGACGGTCCGAAACCGACCGGCTTGCGTTATTGTATGAATTCGGTAGCACTTAAGTTTGAAAAGAAACAGTAACCTTAAGTGTTTGCCGAAATGCGGGTTTTATAAAATCCAAAATCCATTACGCGGCGATAATAATTTTGTCCTAAATATAAGGTGGTTTTAATGTCAATTTACTTTTCCAAATCTCTTTCGATTTTCTTATTTGGCGCTTTGCTGGCAACGGTTTCCTGCAATGCGGTTAATACTCCTGTCAAAACCGTTGCCGCAGAATCGCTCGATACCGTAACAATTTCAAAGCCGGTTATGTCTCCGACGCCGCAAAATACCGCAAAAGACAAACAGACCGCTGTTTTTGCGGGCGGGTGCTTTTGGGGCGTTGAAGCCGTATTTGAACACGTCAAAGGAGTCGGCAATGTTACCAGCGGATACACCGGCGACACGGCAAAGACGGCTAATTATGAAATGGTCAGCGCGGGCAGTACCCGACACGCCGAAGCCGTGAAAGTTACTTTTGACCCGTCGCTGGTTTCTTATGAACAACTGCTCAAAGTTTTCTTTTCGGTGGCGCACGACCCGACCGAGCTGAACCGGCAGGGACCCGACACCGGCACGCAATACCGTTCGGCAATTTTTTACACGAACGAAGAGCAGAAACGACTCGCCGAAAATTATATTGCCGAACTGACTAAAGCGAAAACTTTTCCCAAACCAATCGTTACTCAAATCGTCGCCCTCGATACATATTATCAAGCCGAGGATTATCATCAGAACTACCTAGTTCGTCATCCGAATGAAGCGTATATCGTCATTCACGACAAGCCGAAGCTGAAAAATTTACGCAAGCAGTTTCCCGATTTATATGTTTCAAAATAGTTTCCATAAACAATTCTTTAAAATTTATGTTAATTAAACTTTTTTCTTTGTCATTGTTAATTTGCACCTTATCTTTGAGCGTTCGTTCGCAGGAATCGGCAACGAGCGGCGGGAAAACGTCCGGCGGTATGAATCCCTCAACTGCTGACGGAAAAACAGTCTCTGAAACGGATGCGGTTAAAAACGCCTTGAAAGCCGGCGCGAAAATGCCTGTCTTCAAGTTAAAAGATGCGACCGGCAAAACCGTCGAAAGCCGTGATTTATTAAAACAGGGAAATCTCGTCATCATTTTTTATCGCGGCGCGTGGTGTCCGTTTTGTAATTTGTATCTGCGTAATTTGCAGAAAAATATGCCGCAGATAAAAGCGGCAGGCGGAAATCTGGTCGCCATCTCGGTTGAAAATCCCGACAATTCGCTCAAAGTTTCCAGGAAAAACGAACTCGATTTTACCGTCTTGAGCGACCCGAATTTAACAACGGCGCGAAAATTCGGCATCGTCTATCAAATGCCGAAAGAAACCGACGAGCTTTATAAAAGCAAATACAGCTTAGACATCGCCAAACATAATGAGATGGAAAAGGCTGAACTGCCGCTGTCGGCAACTTACGTCGTCAACCGGAAAGGCGAAATCGTTTACGCATATCTCGAACCCGATTACAAAAAACGCGCCGCGCCGCAAACGATTATTGAAACGCTTTTAAAGATAAAATCGCCCGCGTTAAAAAAGCGTTGATTTTGAGCAACTTTAGCAACTGCATTTTGGAGGGGTTACAAAATGTAACCTAAAACGATTGGAAAAGAATTCCAAGCTTAAAAATAGGAGAAAATAAATATGAAACGAATTACCGCATTTATGACAACTTTATTTTTGGTTCTCGGTATCGCCGCGACGAACAGTTTCGCACAGGACGATATGATGAAACAAAACAATACGATGACTAAGCAGCGCGATACGATGATGAGTAAAAAAACGACAATGAGCAAAAAAACGATGATGAAAAAGAATCGTAATGCTCGAAAACACCGCAAAAATCACAGTCGCCAAGGCAGAAGTAAAATGATGATGAAAAGATCAACTATGAAATAAAAAATTAATTTCAAACCGGATTGATAGAAATACCAAACGCATCATTATATTATTAAAGAAGGACGACGCGGGTCGTCCTCTTTTTCTGTGCGGTAAACGTGTTTTTGTTCAATTTGCTTTAAGACGTTTCTCCATAAACTGACGGAGAACGTGAGCCATACAATTTGTCCACGCCGTCTGCGGGAAGACCAAACTTTGTTTGCATTTCAACCGGTGAAGGAGGCTCGCTCCAGGGCATTACTCCCAAAACCAATTTCGGGATGTTGATGAAAACATCCGTGCCGCTGCGCTTGACCACTGCGTCCAGCGGAATATAAGTGTCCGTCTGGAAAATCAATCCGCGCGGCACAAGCAAGTAGCCTTCGGTTTCTTCCGCAGCTTCGACGACTTCTTCAACCGTGCCGATTTCTCCGTGGTCAGAGCCATACACCTTATCACCCGGCTGCACGCTTGTCGCCGAAGCGTCCACGGCGGCGAGGAATTCGTCCACCGTTATAACGGCGTTGCCGATGAGCGGGAAGTTCACGCGAATTGAAGCCTCGTATTCAGGAATGCTCGCCGCGCCGATGGCGTCGGAGAGAAACGTTACGTCGAATCCTTCTTCCATCGCGTGCCGTCCCGTTGACTCGCAGCACAGGTTGGCGGACATTCCGGCGATTACCAGATGAGTAATTCCCATCCGTCGCAGGTGTTCGGGAAGGTCGGTCTGGAAAACATCACAACTCTTATGCGGCAGAAGTACCGTGTCGTTATCGCGCGGCTGTAAATCGGGATGAAAGTCCGCGCCCCAACTGCCTGCCAGAAACATCTTCTTCTCAAACATCAAGCGATTAATCCCGCTTCTGCGTTGCAGACGCTCGTCGGCGTAATCTTCTTCGGTATATGCCATCGGACCAAACAGAACTGGGATGCCGTGCGTTCGCGCGCCCTCAATAGCGCGCTTTAGATGACCAATCACGTCGTGCTTCTTCACGGTAGTTTCGGTCAATTCCCATCCCGCTCCGCCCTCGGAGAGGAAATCGTTGACCGGATCAATCACCAGCAAAGCCGTCCGGTCAGGCGGGAATGAAATCCCGGTCTCTTCTTTCGGCAGATAAGTGTTGCAACCTTCCGCGTCGCTGCCCAGCCGGTTAGTGCTTCTCATACTCATAACATCTCCCTATATTTCAAAACAGTAACAGGTTTTTAGTACACCATCAAAGACCGTGTTGCGCATCCTGACAAAGCGGTCTGAGCTATGTTCTTTAACAAAATAATACAGCGAAGGAGTTGATGCGGTGCGAAACCGCCACCAAGTCCGCTAAATGTTAAAAGACAACGCTTTTAAGAAAGTAGCCGATTCGCTCCCGTTTCCAATGACTTGTTCGGTAGCGCTACATATAAAACATGAAATCTTGTTCCGATCAAATCGTGCGTTTCCACGGTCCGTTGTTATACCAAATTAACCGGCTCGGTATCGCTTCGTTGGGCGGACCATATTTACCGACGATTTCTTCGGCAGCGGCTTTCGACATTGCCGACCAATCAGCCGTAATGTTTTCGACCGTCTCCATTGACACAATCCCAAGAGTCAGGAATAACGCCCTTGTTTGTTTGACCCAATTGTTACATTTATTATGTGAATCAATAGTAGAAAAACAGACAAGCAAGAAGAATTGGTAAGATTTTCTTGCGATGAAAAATCAACTGATTCAACTTTATCTGCTTGTCTGTCAAATCTACGATAGTCAAAGCTGTTT
>JAIVJJ010000218.1 GCA_020200095.1 Acidobacteriota bacterium
ACGAAGGTCAGCGCGAATTTGTCAATTCACCTTTCATCGTGCGTGTACCGAGCGCGGCTGACATTGCCGCCGCACGAGCCTTCAACACCGCCAACGGACGCCCCGAAAACGCTTTAGGCACGACGCTGTTAGGGCTTTTCCCGACGGCGAATTTGAGTGCTGCAACCGGCAACAACTATGCTTTTGCCGCGCCGAATCTGAACAACTCGGACAATTTTCTAGTCAAGGTTGATCACCGTTTCAGCGATAATTTCAACATGAGCGGTCGCTATATCTACGGCAAAGGCACACAGAATTTTCCTTTGACCAGCGGTAACGGTTCGCCTCTGCCCGATTATCAAACGGTTGTGCCGACCAAAATCCAACTGTTCGGATTGAATTTTTCGCAGATTCTTTCGCCGACGCTCTTTAATGAAGCCCGTATTTCCTACAATCGTTTTGAGCAGACTTTTACACCTCTCGACGCGGATTTTGACCCGACTTCTTTGGGATTGGTCACTGGTTCGGGCGTAAATTCTTTGCCGACGATTACGGTTTCGGGCTTAGTCAGTCTGGGTGCGCCGACCAATGTTCCACGCGGGCGCATCAGCAGTGCGTTTCAACTTGTTGACAACGTAACTTGGACACGCGGCAGTCAAGTCTTCAAATTCGGCGGCGAATATCGAAGGGCAATTGTTGATTCCTTCGCCGACCAATTGGCTCGCGGACGCATCAATTTTAATAATCTCGCCGATTTTCTGGCGGGTGTGGTGTCGACTTCCGGCACGGCTTTGCTACGCGGACAAACGCGCCGCGAGACTTTTACCAACAACTTCGGGTTTTTCGCTCAGGACGATTGGAAGGTTACGTCTCGTCTCACATTGAATCTTGGTTTGCGTTACGAATATCTCGGCGTTTTGCAGGAAAAGGAAAACCGTCTGTCGAATTTTCTGTTTGACCGCGGGTTGGTGCCTGTCGGCGACGCCGGCTTGAAGAATGTCTGGAACCCGGATTACAACAATTTCGCGCCGCGCGTTGGATTTGCTTACGATGTTTGGGGCGAAGGCAAAACGATTGTGCGCGGCTCAGTCGGAATGTATTACGACACGCCTTCGCAAGATTATTTTCTATTGCAAAGTTTTCAAAACGGCGGACCCGGAAGTTTGGGTTTGAATCCGCTGCCGGGTTTAGGAGTTTTCAACGTAGCTTTTCCGGC
>JAIVJJ010000219.1 GCA_020200095.1 Acidobacteriota bacterium
TGAACGTGAAGAAACCGAGCGGTCACACGAATTTTACTATAAAGGCGGCATTGCTGAATTCGTCAAACATCTAAACAAAAACAAGACTGTCCTGCACGATAAGCCAATTTATTTTGAGAGAGTAAGTGACTCGCTCTCAATTGAAGTCGCTATCCAGTACAATGACAGCTATGACGAAAAAGTCTATTCGTTTGCCAATAATATCAACACAGTGGATGGAGGTTCTCATCTCTCAGGTTTCCGCTCTGCTTTTACTCGCACAATTAATGCTTACGGCCAATCTTCAGGATTAGCTAAGAATTTCAAAACCTCTTTGACTGGTGATGATGTGCGTGAGGGGTTAGTCGCCGTTATCTCTGTCAAGTTGCCGCAGCCGCAATTTGAAGGGCAAACAAAGGGTAAACTTAATTCAGACGTTAAAGGAGCAGTTGAGTCTTTTCTTAATGAAAGACTTACAGAATATTTTGAGCAAAATCCGGCTGTCGCAAAAAGGATTGTTGGTAAGGCAGTCGATGCCGCGCGCGCAAGAGAGGCTGCACGGAAAGCTCGGGAAATCGTTCGTAAGGGGGCAATTGGTTCGACTGTACTTCCCGGTAAGCTAGCAGATTGCCAAGAACGTGATCCAACGCTTTGTGAGCTTTACATTGTTGAGGGCGACTCCGCAGGTGGAAGTGCAAAGCAAGGACGTGATCGGAGGAACCAAGCCGTTCTGCCGTTAAAAGGTAAAATCTTGAATGTCGAAAAGGCTCGTTTCGACAAGATGTTAAGTCATTCGGAAATCAAAACTTTGATCACTGCTCTCGGAACCGGGATCGGAAAGGACGATTTTGATCTTGGCCGGCTGCGTTACCATAAAATTATTTTTATGACTGACGCTGATGTCGATGGCTCGCACATTCGGACACTGCTTCTGACATTTTTCTATCGTCAAATGCCTGAATTAGTTGAATCTGGGCATGTGTTTATCGCACAACCCCCATTGTTTAAGGTAAAGCGAGGAAAGCGCGAGGAGTATATTAAGGATGAGAAATCCATGGTGCGGTATCTTATGCGCCAAGCGACGAGCGAAGTACAAGTGAGTTCGGTAGCTACTGGCGTAACTTTGGAAGGCCGTGAGTTAGCAAATTCGCTTGAGCAAATGGTCGAGTTTCAGCGTTACTGCGAAAAAGTTGCTCGTAGATTAGGTAA
>JAIVJJ010000457.1 GCA_020200095.1 Acidobacteriota bacterium
AAGTAAGACATCTTGAGCAAATCAAAAATATTCTCAGCAAATTGGATAAGTAAAACAAGCGACCAAAAAAAAGCCTTGACCACGGAAGGATGAATAGTCAAAGCGTAAATTCATGCGATAGCTTCATTTGTTAAAAAATATATAATAACTACTTGAAGCGATTATTTGGATGATTCAAAGTAATTCAAGGTTGCTTTTTCGGCTTGCCATTAACAGCGAGCTATACAAAAACTCTAAACCTTCTCTAAATAATTTCCATAATTTCAGCAAGCGGTTTCCGTTTGATGTCGGGAACTATTGCGTTCGTCGCCGGAAAACCCGAAGGAATCAAAACAAACGGAATTTCATTTTTCGGGCGATTTAAGATTTCCTGCAAAAAACGCATCGGACTCGGCGTGTGCGTCAATGTCACCAAACCTGCATTATGTAAAGCGGCTAAAAGTATTCCAACCGCAATGCCAACAGATTCTTGACTATAATATGTCGGCTCGGTTTCGCCGTTTTCCGTGATTGAGTTAATGCGAAAAACAACAATCAAAATTGGCGCAATTTCTAAAAAAGGTTTATGTTCGTCAGTTCCCAGAATTGCCAAACGACGCAGCCATTTTTCCGACATTCGACCGTGGTAGCTTTCATATTCTTCCTTTTCGGCGGCAATTCTGATTTTCCGTTTTATTTCTTTATCTTGAACAACAACAAAACGCCAAGGTTGCATGTTCGCGCCCGAAGGCGCTGTCCCAGCGGTTAAAATCGCTTTTTCAACAATTTTCAGCGGCACTTCTTCAGAGGAAAACTCGCGCACTGTCCGCCGCCGATTTAGATTTTCATAAAACTTTTCGGCTCGTTTGATTTGTTCTTCCGTTTCAATTTTTTGGAATTCAAGCGGAACGAATTTTGGTTCGGAAAAAATGGAGTTCATAATACTTTTTATCGAACGCAAAAATTATCTTGACACATAACAAATTTTCGCGTTTCCGCTTCAAAATTGTAAGACGTAACGGCGCAGTTTTGTACATTGCAGGATTTGTCAATCGCTAAAATTTCTTCTTCCGATAGATTTTCGAGGACATATCGAAAAATGCGAATAACCGCTTCGTGCGTAACAATCATAACGCTTTCGTCGGCAAAATCTTCGCGTATGTCGCGCCACACGCTTCGAATGCGAAACGCCACATCGCACCAACTTTC
>JAIVJJ010000086.1 GCA_020200095.1 Acidobacteriota bacterium
GTTTGATTACGGACAACAGGTTGTTTGCATTCGGACGACTCACTCGGTTTGTGAATATACTCATCGTTCCGGAAATTTTCTGCAACCCCGATGATAGCGACCTTTGACGCTTCATTTTCCGCAGGCACGCCTCTTGCACTATCTAAATCTAGAATTTTTGTATTCAGAAGACAATTTTTTACGGGTGTTTATGAAAAAAGTTTGTTTGTTTTTACTACTGCTGGCAGTTTCACATTTCGCCAGTGTCCAAAAGATATTCGCGCACGGCGGCGAAGACCACGGCGATCAAAAAGCGAAAACGACGACCAGCGAAAAAGGAACGATTACGCGCACGGCTCGGCTAGGCGAGTATGAATTGACCTTCAAGCATCAGTTTTTCGAGCCGGATACGGTGACTTCGGCGAAACTGTTCGTTACCAAATTTCAGACGAACGAGCCGATTGAAAATGCGAACGCAGCGATTGAAATTGAATCCGAAAGCGGCTCAGTTACCGAAGCGGGAATTGAAAAGACAGAAACTGCCGGAAGCTATAACGTAAAAATTTCCCCACTTCCACAGGGAATTTACACTGTCCGCGCCAAATTAACTTACAGCGGCGAAACCGACACGGCGACTTTTTCCGGCGTGGAAGTCGCGCCTGCGCTACCTGCTGCTGCAGAAGGTACTTTGTCTTGGGCGCGAACCGCGTTGATTGCGTTTGTTTTCGCGCTGGTTTTGGCGCTCTTCGGCGGGTTGATTTATTTCGTCTGGCATTTCGCCGACGGAGAGCCGATGAGAGAGGAAACAGTTTCGGCTTAAATCTAGGGTAAATACGAATGTTTTTGACCAAAAAGAAATCGAGCAAGGGCTGTTTTCACAAGCCAAAGCAATTCTCCTGTCTTCTTTCGGCTTCGGCGGCGACGGCATTTTTTGTTTTCGCCGCCGTTACGTTTTCCCAGCAACCGATTCTCGCTCCGACGCAGAGATCGGTGAATTTAACTTCCGAACAATTTGTCAGTCAAGACGGCTTGACGGTTGATAGATTGATTGAACTCGGCAGCAGTCGCCGCGCCGATTTGCTCGCGGCGCGGCAGCGTTTGGTGATTGCGGAAGGACGACTTCGGCAATCTCGCCTTCGCCCAAACCCGACGCTTGATACTGAATACGGCAGTCCGCGATTTTTGGGCGGCGAAGCGGAATCGGATTTGTCGGTCGGCGTGACACAGGTTTTTGAAACCGGCGGCAAGCGTTCAAAAAGAGTCGCGGTTGCCGAACTTGAACTCGGTCAAGTCCGCGCTGAAGTACTGGGATTAGAAAGACAATTAGCCGCCGCGATTCGCCAGAGTTATACGAACGCGATTGCTGCCGCGCGTCAGTTGGACGTATTGGAAAAACTCATCGCGGCTGACGAAGAAATCGTGCGCGTAACGGAAGCGCGCCTTAAAGAAGGTGATGTCGCGCCGCTTGATGCTAATTTGGTTCGCGTTGAAAGCGACCGCTTGAAAGTGCAGGCGATTCAGGTGCGAAGCGAACTCGAAACGCAGGTTTTAAACTTAAAAACTTTAACCGGCACGGACGTTGCCGAATCAATTAAACTCGCGCCGCAAGCCGACCGACCGCCGCGTCTTGATTTGAATTTGTCGGAGTTGACCGATATTGCTTTGCGCGAACGCAACGATTTACAGGCGGCTCGCATCGGCGAGCAGCTTGGCGCAGCGCGAATCAATCTGGCGAAATCCAACGCCGTTCCAAATGTCGCCGGTTCGGTTCGTTACACGCGCGACAAACAAATCATTGATTTCCCGCCGTCGCTGGGCGTAAATCCATATCCGCAGACCGACAACGCGCTCGTATTCGGCGTGTCGGTGGAAATTCCGGTTTTCAATCGCAACCAAGGTGAAATCGCTTCGGCGACGGGCGAGAGATTACAAGCCATACGACAGAGAGAATTTTTAGAAACGGCGATTAGGCGTGATGTCGCGGTTGCCTATCGAAAATATCGTGCGGCGGCGGAATCGCTCGTCTTGTATTCGACACAGATTTTGCCGCGTTCGGAAGCGAATCTGCAAACCGTTCGCTCGGCTTACGGCTTCGGCGAGTTCTCCGTTTTTGAAGTTGTGAACGAGCAGCGCCGCTTGACGGAAAATATCACCGGATACAATCAATCTTTGCGTGATTATTACAATGCGCTGACCGAACTCGAAACGGCTCTCGGCACGACTCTCCCGGCTTCGGGTTTTGCGCCGGTTTCGACTTCCGTTTTGCCCGATGAGGAAATTGTTCCGCGACAAATTAACAAAGAAAACTTTCTGAAATCGTTGAACCCGATTCCGTTAAAAAAGAATTCAATTGAAACGGCGAGCAAGGAAAAATCAAATCAATAACAAGAGGAAAAAGAAAAATGAAAAAAACAATTTTGATTAGCTTAGCTTTGAGCATAAGTTTAGTTTTGGCGGCGGCGTGTTCAAGCGGCACAAATACGACCACGACGACAAACACTACGAGCGCGAACAAATCCGCGGCGAATACGTCAGCCGCAAACACTGCGACCGTAACAAATTCTGCCGAACCGAAATCAACCGATGAAACACCGGCAAGCGTAAAAACGGCATTTTCAGATGCGCAGAGTTTTACCAAACAGCACAAAGACATTCCGAAGGACGCGATTGCCGACATTGAAAAGGACACGGGCGCGAAAGTTCCCGACATTGACCATCACTCGTATTTAGCTTTTTCGACAACGGGCGGAGCGCGAAAACAAATCGGCGCGGCGACGGTTGTTACCCGCGGCACATTCACACTGATGGAAAGTTTAAAGTTCAAAATTCAAAGTTCAAAATCGGTGGTCGGTGGTCGCTGGTTAGTGGTCAGAGGCTTTCTGTTTTTTCTGTTCACTGTTCACTGTTCACTGTTCACTGTTTTGGCGCACGAAGGTGAAGACCACAGCGACGAGAAACCGAAAACAACCGCTGCGCAAACAACCGGAAAAAGCGCAATCACAATCGCGCGTGCCGAGCGCAATCTGCAAACCGATGTCGGGCAATTTACCGTTCGGCTTGAACGAGTTCCCGCCGACCCGCGCACGGGCGAAACTTCGCAGTTTGCCGTGCGCGTGGCGGAAAAAGTCGAGGGCGGCTTTGGAGGCGGCGAACCTGTTGCGATTGAAGATGCGACTGTTTCGGCGAAAATTACAACCGCCGACGGCGCGAATGTCGCGGAAAATCTGCTGACGAAATTTGAAAGCGGATTTTATCGCGGTTCTTATGCTTTCTCAAACGCCGGAAACTTCAAAATCGTTTTTAATGTGACGACTTCGGACAAGCGAAATTTCAGTGTTGATTTTCCGGTGAGCGTCGTCAAATCGCCGATTAACTGGACGTTTTGGCTTGGAATGGCGGTTTTAAGTTTATTGACGCTCGGCACAATCGCGGCAGTTTTCGTCAAAACTAAACCGGGCGAGAATTCAAAAGGGCGAGCGCGAAAAATCGCTCCGGTTGCTGCCGCCGCCCTTTTAATTTTTGCTTTGGGAACATTTGCGCTGGCATATTTCGCGCCGCCGCGACAAGCCAGAAACCTGGCGGAAATGCCGACACCCGGAGCAAGCGCGGAGAACGCGCCGGAAGCTGAAATGGCGAACGCTCTGCAAACCACTTTGACTGTTCCGAAAGAATCGCAAATTTTATTCGGCATCAAGACCGAGCTGGTTTCGACTCGACAAATTACGAGCGGATTAAAAACGACCGGAATCGTGCGGGCGCGCCCGGATGCGCGAGCCGTCGTCGTGCCGCCGGTGGCGGGCAGAATCGTTTTACGCGCCGGAATCACACTCGGTTCGGCGGTTAGTCGCGGTGAGCAAATCGGAAGTGTCGAGCAGATTTTAGACGTTTCCGGTCAAACCGAACTCGAATCGCAGCGTTTGGAAGTCGAAGCGCAGCAGCGAGAAATTGAAGCGAGACGTTTGGAAATCAAAAATACAGTTTTGCAGCTACAGGCGCAGCAAGCCGACCAACGCGCCAAAGCCAATCAAACCAGAACACGGCTGGCGCAGGCACAGCGCGAGTTGCGGCGTTCAGAAAATCTTTTGGAAGTCGGCGCAGTGCCGAGAAAAAGAGTTGAAGAAGCACTCACAGCAGTAAAAGTCGCCGAGCAGGAAGTTGCTTCCGCCGAGCAGCAAGTAAAACTCCTTGACAATCAAATCAAACAAACAAACGCCGGACAAAACATTTTTCGCGCGCCACGTGTTAATCAACCGTCGCGCTCGTTTCCTTTGACCGCGCCGGTCGCCGGAATCATCAATGAAATCAAGGCGACGAGTGGGCAGCAGGTCGAATCCGGCACGGAACTGCTTTCGATTGTGAATCTGTCAACGGTTTTACTCGAAGCGCAGGTTTTTGAGAAGGATTTGCCGCTCGTCAGAGAATCAACCAGAGCGAGTTTTACCGCGTCCGCATTATCAAATGAAGTTTATACAATCGGCACGCCGGACGGCGACGGCAGGCTCGCCTTCGTCGGGCAGACAGTTGACCCGCAGACGCGGACAGTTTCCGTGATTTACGAAGTCAAAAATCCGCTTCAACGGCTAAGAGACGGAAATTTCGTCGAGATAACGATTGACACGAGCGGCGACCGACAGGTTTTAGCCGTACCGAAACAATCGGTTGTCAATGAACAGGGTCAGACATTTGTGTTCGTTTTTACCGGCGGCGAAAATTTCGAGAAACGTCCCGTCGTTTTGGGAGCGGAAGGCGCGGATTTTTACGAAGTTAAATCGGGCTTAAAGGAAGGCGACCGCATTGTTACCGAAGGCGTTTATCAGCTTCGCGCGACACAGCCGGCGGCTTAATAATTTGGAGAAAGAAAATGAGAAAGATATTCGTTTTAGCAACAGTTTTTATATTTTCAATTTTTGCCGTGTTTTTAGCGGCTTGCAGCAATGTGGCGACGACTCAAACACGAAAAACCGATGCACTTGCTCGTCGTATCACGTGATTTGGCGGAGTTTTATCACATCCATCCCGAACAACAAGCAGACGGCAGTTATCGCGTGTCGCACGTTTTTCCGTACGGCGGCGAATATAAACTTTACGCCGATTTTACGCCGAAAGGCGCGGTTCAAGTCGTCAAACAAATTGATGTTAAAGCCGCCGGAACGGAACGCGCTAAAGTCGCGCTCGTTCCTGACCAAAAACTCGAAAAAACAATTAACGGATTGCGAATTGTTATGAAGCCCAGCGCGGAAATCAAAGCCGGACAGGAATTGATGCTCAATTTCCAAGCGTTTGACGCGAAGACAAACAAACCCGCGACCGATTTGCAGAATTATCTGGGCGAACTCGCACACTTCGTCATCATCAGCGAGGATATGAAGGATTTTGTCCACGCGCATCCGATGTCGAAAGGCGAACACGAGAAAATGAGCGGGATGAAAATGGACGGCGAAAAATCCGGCGAACATTCCTCCAATGGTCATAAACATTCGACGACGGAAGGCGCGACTGCAAAACCGAGTGCGTCTGAAGTTTCGGCGCACACGGCGTTTCCGCGCGCCGGTTTGTATAAACTCTGGGCGCAATTCCAGCGCGGCGGCAAAGTTATCACCGTGCCGTTCGTCGTGCGCGTTCCCGAAGGCGACCAGCCAAAAGTTGCAAAAAATGATTCGATTCCGTCCGATGCAATTAAAATTACGGTCAGCAAAAACGGTTACGAGCCGTCTGAAATAAAAGTCGAAAAAGGCAAACCCGCTAAACTCGCGTTTTACCGAGCGGACGCGGAAAACTGCGGCGGCGAAGTCATATTTTCCAAACTCAATATCACGCGTAAATTACCCATCGGCGAAACAGTTTTAGTCGAAATCAATCCGACGGAAACCGGCGAAATCTCGTTCGCCTGCGGAATGGGAATGTATAAAGGAAAAATCTTAGTTCAGTAAAAAATTAAAAACAGGAGGATTTGGAAAAATGAAAAAAGGAGTTTTATTAAGTTTAACCGTCGCGCTCGCGGTTTTCGGCGCGGCTTGTCAGCAGCCGTCAACCGTCAACACGAATTCAGCGATGAATCAAAATGCGGTGAATCGCAATTCGATGAACGGTAATTCGATGATGAATCAGAACTCGTCGACGATGAACGACAACTCGAATATGTCGGGAATGATGGATATGAATTCTTCGCCGAATGCGGCGAGTCAGCCGTATGATTTGCAGTTTATAGATACGATGACTCATCACCATCAAGGCGCGGTTGATATGGCGAAAATGGTTTTGACTAAATCAAACAACGAAGAGCTAAAGAAGTTCGCGCAAAAAATTATTGACGACCAGAATAAAGAAATCGCGCAGATGAAAGATTGGCGTGAAAAATGGTTTGCCGGAAAACCCGCCGCGATGAATATGGAAATGCCCGGAATGAAGGATTCGATGAAAATGATGATAGGTGACGGAATGAAACGGATGGAAGCAACAGGCGGAAAAGAATTCGACCTGATGTTTCTCGATATGATGACGCCGCACCACGCGGGCGCGACTACGATGGCGAAAGAAGCGCTTTCTAAGGCGGAACACCAGGAAACCAAAACGCTGGCGAATCAGATTATTGAAGCACAGGAAGCCGAAATAAAACAGATGGCGGATTGGAAGGCAAAGTGGTCGAAATAAAGGCTTAAAAGTCTGATGTTAAACGCAATTATTAAATGGTCGCTGCAAAACCGGCTGATAGTCGTGGCGTTTGCCGCGCTGTTGCTCGTCTGGGGAACCTATACCGCGCTGAATTTGCCGGTTGACGTTTTGCCGGATTTGAATCGCCCGACCGTTACGATTATGACCGAAGCCGAAGGGCTTGCGCCGGAAGAAGTCGAAACGCTCGTTTCTTTCCCGATTGAAACGGCGATGAACGGCGTTCCGGGAGTAACGCGCGTGCGCTCGCAAAGCGGCATCGGGCTTTCAATCATTTATGTTGAATTCGATTGGGGAACGGACGTTTATCGCAACCGCCAACTTGTTGCCGAAAAGCTCGCGCAGGCTGGCGAGCAATTGCCGCCGAATATCTCGCCGACGCTCGCGCCAATTTCCTCGATTATGGGCGAGATTTTGCTCGTTTCCGTGCGCTCGAAATCGGGCAAAACAGACCCGCTCGACGTTCGCACTTTAGCTGATTGGACGATTCGCCCGCGCCTTCTGACGATTGCCGGAATAGCGCAGGTCATCAACATCGGCGGCGGTGTCAAGCAGTATCAGGTTTTAGTTACGCCCGAAAAATTAAAACAGTTCAGCGTAACAATCGAAGAAGTTTCCAATGCGCTGGAGAAATCGAACATCAATTCGACGGGCGGTTTCGTTGACGCGCAATCGCAAGAATATCTGGTCAGAAATTTGGGGCGTTTTTATTCGGTTGACGAACTGAAAAATACAGTCATCGTTTATCGCGGGCAAACGGCAGTCAAAGTCGGCGACGTGGCAAATGTCGAATTCGGCGCGCGTATCAAGCGCGGTGACGCGGGTTCAAACGGAACGCCCGCCGTCATAATGTCGATTCAAAAACAGCCCGGCGCGTCAACACTCGAACTGACGAACCAAATCGACGACGCGCTCAAAGAATTACAGGCGAGTTTGCCGGAAGACATTGAAATTAACGCCCAACTTTTCCGGCAGGCGAATTTTATCGAAACATCGATTTCCAATGTTGTTGAAGCTCTGCGCGACGGCGCGATTCTCGTCGTCATCGTTTTGTTTTTATTTCTCCTCAATTTTCGCACGACATTCATCACTTTGACGGCGATTCCGCTTTCATTCGTCGTTACATTTCTGATTTTAAAAGCGTTCGATATTTCTATCAACACGATGACCTTGGGCGGAATGGCGGTCGCTATCGGCGAATTGGTTGACGACGCGATTGTGGACATCGAAAATATTTTCCGCCGTCTGCGCGAAAATAGAAAACTCGAAAATCCGCGTCCCGCGCTCGAAGTCATTTATTACGCATCTTTGGAAATTCGTTCGTCAATCGTGTTTGCGACGATTATCGTCGCGCTGGTTTTCGTTCCGCTTTTCGCGCTTTCAGGAGTGGAAGGAAGATTGCTTGCGCCGCTCGGTTTAGCTTATATTACCGCGCTCGTCGCTTCGCTTTTTGTCAGTTTGACGGTTACGCCCGTCCTTGCTTCTTACCTGCTGCCGAAAATGAAAGCGATGCGCGAGGAAAAGGACGGCTTTTTAGTGCGCTTTTTGAAAAAATGGGATGAGAAGTTTTTGCGCCGCACGATTCATCACCCGTGGCTGGTCATCGGCGCGGCGAGTTTTTTATTTTTGATTGCGATTTCAACTTTGCCGTTTGTCGGCACGGCTTTTCTGCCGGAATTTAACGAAGGGACGCTGACGGTAAATATTCAGGCACAGCCCGGAACATCTTTGAGCGAATCGAGCCGCATCGGGCAAATCGCCGAAAAACTTCTTCTGGAAGTACCGGAAGTAATCTCGACAGGGCGAAGAACCGGACGCGCCGAACTCGACGAACATGCCGAAGGCGTTCACTACACAGAGATTGACGTTGATTTGAAAAAGGAAGGCGAACGCGAGCGAGAGGAAGTTTTAAACGATATTCGGGAAAAACTCGCCGTGATTCCTGGCGTTTCGGTCAACATCGGACAGCCGATTTCGCACCGCATCGACCATCTTCAAAGCGGCGTGCGGGCGCAAATCGCCGTCAAGCTGTTCGGCGACGATTTGAGCGTTTTGCGCTCGAAGGCGGAAGAAATTCGCAACGTGATGAGCGGTGTCGAAGGCGCAACCGACGTTTCGATTGAAAAACAGGTTTTGATTCCGCAAGTAAGATTTAATGTTGACCGTGCGCGGGCGGCACAATATGGCTTGAATGCCGGAGAAATTACCGAAACTCTGGAAACGGCTCTAAACGGCAAAAAAGTTTCCGAAGCCGTCGAAGGTCAACGTCGTTTCGATGTTGTCTTGCGCTTTGCCGACGAAGCCAGAAATAATCTCGATGCTTTGAGAAACGTGACGGTTGACACACCACAGGGAACGCAGATTCCGGTTTCCGCCGTCGCCACCATTGAAAATTTACCCGGTCCAAATCAGGTTTTACGCGAAAACACTAAAAGAAGAATCGTTATTCAATCGAATGTCGCCGGACGCGATTTAGGTTCGGTCGTCGGCGATATGCGCGAGCGCGTCGCCGCGCAGGTCAAACTTCCCGAAGGTTATTTTCTCGAATACGGCGGGCAGTTTGAGGCGCAACGGGAAGCTACCAGAACGCTTTCGTATCTTACCGTTTTTTCGCTCGTCGCCATTTTCTTTATTTTGCTCAAAGCGTTGGGCGATTGGCATTCGGCTTTGCAGGTGATGATAAATATTCCGCTCGCTTTAATCGGCGCGATTGCAGCGCTGCATTTAACGGGCGGCGTATTTTCGATTGCCACTTTAGTCGGTTTTATCTCGCTCGTCGGCATCACTTCGCGTAACGGAATTATGATGATTTCGCATTACCTCCATTTAATCCGCGAAGAAGGCGAAGATTTCAACGAGCAGATGGTCATTCGCGGCTCGCTCGAAAGATTAGTTCCGGTTTTGATGACGGCATTAACGGCAGGATTATCGCTCGTGCCGTTGGCGATTGCCGCCGGCGCGCCGGGCAAAGAGATTCTGCACCCGCTCGCGGTCGTCGTTTTGGGCGGAATTTTGACTTCCACATTGCTCGACCAAATCGTTACGCCCGCCGTGTTTTTCAAATTCGGCAGACATGCGGCTGAAAAAATCATCAAAGGACATACCACCGTTTTTGGAAAAGATGCCGAAACCGGTTTTGAGCGACTAAAATTATTCCATTACGCGGCTTAAATTGTTAATCTATTTAAAATTAAACAAATTTCAAGTTGCGAGCAATAACCGAGTGCGAAATGACCTCTGCAAATGTCTTCGACGGCTTTAGTGTAATCTAAAGCGAAGAGTTTATCGGCGCACGTATCTAGTCATAACTCTCGCTCGACAACGACCGCTTCTTTCTGAAAAATAGAGATATGATTAAAAGATTCTGCGGACTTTACACCATTTTGTGCGGGCTGTTGATTTCGATTATGGTGACGAATGCGTCGGCGCACGAAAAGTGGTTTCACGAAACAGAAAGTTACGGATTGCGCTGGGATTTATTCTTTCGTCCGCTGCCGCTTGTCTTGTTCGGAGCAGTGTTGCTTATAACGCTTGTTGCCGGATCGTGGTGGCGAAGGCGCGGGCGCGGTTTCGTGTCGGGACCGGAAAACTTCGGCACCGAAAACAGCAATAAACTTTAAGACAAATTGAATATGGAGATGTAGAAAAATGTGGAGAAAAACAAGTTTTATTTTTGGATTAGCCCTATTCTTCTTTGCCGGAATTGTCGCCGTATCGTTTTATTGGTCGGCATCGGCGCAAACGTCGGAAGAAAAAGCTGTTATCGAGGTTTTGACGAAAAACACGACGGCTTTTGAGCGAAACGATTTAGCGACGCTCGATAAAATCTGGGCAAACGACGAAGCCGTGACGGTTTTTGAAAACGGACACGCTAACTACGGCTGGGCGGATTATCGCAACAATCATCTCGCGCCGGAAATGAAGGAATTCAAAAACACGAAATATACTTCATCGGATGTGAAAGTAAAAATTGACGGCAAGACGGCGTGGGCGACTTTCAAATACACGCTCGCCGCCGCCGTCGGAACACGAAAAATAGAAAGCGGCGGTCTGGGAACGGCTGTTTTAGAAAAACGCGGCGGACGCTGGCAAATCGTGCATTGGCATTCGAGCGCGCCGCGCCGTGCGCCGAGTCCGTCGCCAACACCGAAATAATTTTCGAGCGAATTCGCCAAATAAAAATTCTCAAACTCCGTTGTGTTTAAAAGCAACTCAGGAGTTTGAGAATTTTTTATTGCCGGTTAAGCGGGAAAATTATTTTCCTCCGGATTTTGACTTTTCTAATTTTTCTTTGACCATCCGCAATCCTTCGCCGACGGTTTTGTTTTTGAAAGAGTCTTTGACCTTGTCGGTTTCGTCATTGCCGACGGCTTTCAGTTTATCTCCCACAACGTCATAGCGACCCTGGTCGTTGACTTGATAAAAATACGGTCCCTCTTCCTGTTGTTTCAAAAATAACAGATAAGATTTGCCGATTTCAAAATCTCCGCCATCAAAGTCCAAATTTATCGACTGTCCGTCGGAATCAAAACCACCCGCGCGTTCGACATAGACCAGTTCTTCGCTTTTCGCGCCTTTAACCGGATTCGATACGCGAAACGTGACGAGTTCAAAAGGCAATTCGTCTTCGCTGTTTTCCGAACGAGCCACGCGGCTCGGCACAACGCTGACGGCTTCCGCCAGCACAAT
>JAIVJJ010000458.1 GCA_020200095.1 Acidobacteriota bacterium
CAGTAATTGAGCGCGTGCAAAAATCGCTCGTCACTAAGCCACCGCCGCCGCTCAACTAATTCCTTGTGCATAATGGCAATCTGTCCTGCCGGACCGCCGAAAGAAATAAAGCCGAGTTTGAGCCAAAAACGAAAGGCGGATACAGCGGCGCATATGGTCGTTTAACAAAACCTCAGTCTTGAGTAGAAATTAAGCATAAGAAATTATGTTTGCAAAACAGAGTTTGTAATCTAACATCTTGAGTTTTAGCGTGTTCCAAAGTCCGTTCCAACTCCTTGAATAAACTCTGGTGGCAAATCTTTCCCACAATGAACTGAATACTCCTTCAACTCGTTCTCGTATAAAGGAGTGCGTTATTTTCAGACTCGTGCTTTCTATATCGGCTCTGGTCAGAAATAAAACTCCTTCATCGTCATACATTTGCGTCTGAAACCCCGCTCCCCGATAACCTAAATCGGCAATACATAAACTGCCTTCTTCGAGCAGCTTTGCTAACTGTTTCGCCCCTTCGCGGTCATCATAACTGGTTGGCAAAAATATCGCTCCGAGAATTTGTCCTGTCCGTGTCGTTAAAGCGTGCAACTTGAAGCCAAAAAACCACCCCTTCGTGCTTTTCCCAAAATACGCGCCTTCATCTCGCAGCAGATTTACCCGTCCGTGGCGGATTGCCTCGCACATCTTAATAGGATAAGAATCGATCAAAAATATCTCGTCCAAATCTTTGATCTTTAATGGAATACTCTCTAATATCAAGCCGATTTGACGGCTTGATTGATGGAGTCTGGCAAGCCATTGCTGGTAGCTTGGCAAGTTTGGAAACGCTTTTGGGTCATTAGCTTTGACCAGTAAATACGTCCGTTTGAGCGTTGCCGTCCCAAAATAACTCTGCATCATCGCCAACGCGATTATTTCGGCATCCGTGCATTTTGGCTTGTTGTTAGACTTCCTCCAATTTCCGCCATCTTCTTGACTTTTTAAGCAGTCATCGGCCAGACAATAGACTAGAACCAATTGTTCTTTTATACTTTTCATCGTGTAATCTCCTTTTTTTTGAGCAGTTTTTTCTCTAAAATTATTCTACTCATTTTTAGGAGATTACATAAATTTCAACTCAAGACTCAGGTTATGTTAAAGAACAAGATGCAATCGAACACGCGGTTCAGATGGCAGACCGATTCAATCG
>JAIVJJ010000336.1 GCA_020200095.1 Acidobacteriota bacterium
GTATATTATTAACGGTGATTCCATTAGTTGCTACTTCGTTTGCTAGAGTGCGAGCAAAACCCGTTACAGCCGCCCGCAAGCTGTTCGACAACATTAAATTCTCTACCGGCTGTTTAACGCTGATAGATGTAATGTTCAGAATACGTCCCCATTCGCGCTCTTTCATTCCCGGCAAAACCGCTCGGGTTAATTCTAAAACGCTGTTGAACGTCAGGCGCGTCGTCACTTCCCACACCTCAGGGCTTAAATCCTCAAATCGCCCGGCTGGCGGTCCACCTGCGTTGGTTACAAGAATATCAATTCGCCCGAATTTTTCGATGCCCGATTGAATTGCTCTCGCTACATCTTCGACATTTGAAACGTCAGCGGTGACAGGCAAAACAGGCACGCCCGATGTTTCGGCGATTTGCTTGGCGACAAGGTTAAGATTTTCGGCATTACGCGCGCAAAGAACCAGCGACGTGCCTTCGGTGGCGAGTTCCTCGGCGACGGCGCGTCCGAGACCTTTGCTTGCCGCCGCGACGAAAGCGACTTTTCCTTTGAGTCCCAAATCCATAACTATTTACGCCTCAAATAATCGTCGCTTTTATCGAGCCAATCCTGTCTAGGCGGACTGAAAATATCCACGTCGAGCGTGTCTTCGAGCGCTTCGGCTTTGTGCGGAACGTTTGACGGAATGTGCAGAACTTCACCGGCGCGCACGTCAATCGTTTCCAACTCGTCTTCGCCGATCCAGAAACGCAGCGCACCTTCGAGAATATAAGTCAATTGCTCGTTTTCGTGAGCGTGACGCGGAACGATTGCGCCTTTTTTAAGATAAACGTGCGCCAGCATCATTCGGTCGCCGGTGATAAGCCGGCGATCAAGCATCTCGGTCACATTTTCTTTTGGTATATCGTCCCACCGATACCATTTTACATTCTGCTGTTCAACCATTAATTCTCCTCTTTTTCTAACGATGACATCTAACTTTCATAATTCTAAAAAAATTCATTGACAGTGCAAACAATTATGCTGCTTTCGGTAAGAATTTCGGCGTTTGGCGCAGCTTCGTTTTTTGCTCAAAAGCAAAAGCGATTTTGATTAATTGCGGTTCGGTGAAAGCGCGCCCGAAAAATGCGATGCCGACAGGCAAACCGTCGTTTAATCCCGCTGGAACAGTGATGTACGGATAGCCGGCGACTGCCGCGATTGACCAGGTTCTGCCGACCGCGGGCGAGACGATGCAGTCGATTTTGTCTTTGGCGACTACGGCATCAATGCCTTCTTCGCGCGATGCGCGTTTTACCTTTTGAATCGCGTCCGTGTAAGCCTTTTCCGTCAAATCGCCTTTGCTTTGCGATTGCAGAAAAAGCTCCTGCCCGAAAAGCGGCATCTCGCGTTCTTTGTTCTGTTCATTGAACTTGATTAAATCGGCAAGCGTTTTGTAAGGCGAACGTCTTTCTGCAAGATATTTATTGAGATTGGTTTTGAATTCATAGAGTAGAATTTGCAATCGCTCGTCACCTAATTTACCGAAATCTTCAGCGAAAGTAACGTCAATCAAAGTCGCGCCGCCCGAGTTTAAAGCTTCAAGATGCGATTCGAATATTTCCTTCTGTTTCGCGTTATTTCCGACAAACTGACGCGCCACTCCGATTCTCGCGCCGCGCAAACCGTCAACGTCTAAAAACTTGGTGTAATCTTTCTCTCCCTTTTTGCTATCGGTGGTCGTCGCATCGCGTTTGTCTTCTCCGACAAGAACGCCCAGCAGAATTGCAGCGTCTGCTACCGTTCGCGTCATCGGTCCGGCAGTGTCCTGCGTGTGCGCGATCGGAATAATTCCGCTTCTGGACACTAATCCGAGCGTCGGCTTGATGCCAACAACACCGCTTTGCGTCGCCGGACAGATGATTGATCCGTTTGTTTCCGTACCGACTGCAACGGCAGCCAGGTTTGCGGATATTGCCACGCCCGAACCCGAAGACGAGCCGCACGGATTTTTGTCCAAGATATACGGATTGTTTGTCTGCCCGCCTCTGCCGCTCCAGCCGCTGATTGATTTAGTCGAGCGGAAATTTGCCCATTCCGATAAATTTGTTTTGCCGATAATGACCGCACCGGATTTGCGCAATTGTCGAACAATAAAAGCATCGCGCTCTGGCGTCGGAGCTTCAATCAGCGCAAAACTTCCGGCGGTCGTTTTCATTCTGTCCGCCGTGTCAATATTGTCTTTTATCAAAACGGGAATGCCGTGCAGCCTCGAGCGCACTTTGCCGCGTTTGCGCTCCTTGTCCATTTGTTCAGCAATTTTTATGGCGTCAGGATTCGTTTCGATAACGGAGCGCAGTTTAGGATCAATTTCCCTAATTCTTTCAAGGTATTTTTCAACCAGAGCTTTAGCGGTAAATTTGCCGGATTTCATTCCGGCTTGCAATTCGCTAACGGTTACTTCGATTAACTCTATATCCGGCTCTGGTACAGTTATTTCACTAGCCATTGTATCTTTCAAAACTCCAATCGCGACAACGCCGATCACGCTTGATTTCAAAAACTCGCGCCGACTTTGTTTTTTAATTTTCATAATATTAATGATTTGCTTATTTTCAAGTGTGTTCTTTAACTTTGAGAATTATTTCGCGCGCGTCTCCAGAATACGGCGGGCTTCAGCGAACCGTTTTTTCAAATTATCTACCCTTGCGTCCGAATAACCCTGTTCGACACGTTTTTCGGCGACATTCATCCAGCGCAAAAGGTCTTGTGCGGACGCTTTTGCCGCCGCCGCATCAAAACTTCCTATTCGTCCGAACCAAATCGGGGCTGTATGCGCATACGGATAACTGTCTGCCATCGGTGGTCGTGTCACGCCGCCGTAAATCCTCGCGACAATCCAACCGCCGCTCGGGACTTTTACTTTTCCTGTATAAGTTTTTCGCCCTGCCTGGCTCAGACCATCGCTTCTCCAAGCGACTTTGCCGTTGACGAGAATTTCGACTTTTTCAACCGGCGCGGACGATACGGCTTCGAGTTTCCATTCGATTTGTTGATTGGAGCTCGCACTGATAACTCCGCCCATTTCAGCGCCGCCGATATTGAATTTGAGTAGCGGACCATTGCTTACAAAACTGCGCCCGCGCCTGACGGCTTCGAGATAATTCGGCAGATTCATCGCGCCGTCGGGTTTGGCGTAGATCCGCGTCGCCCCGATTGCCATCGTGCGGTAAAAGTTGTGCATCGTGTCGCTTCCGGCGGACGGAGCTATTGGAATTCCGAGATTAAGCAGGCGATACCACGCTTCGCTGGTGCCGAGTTCGTCGCTCCAGAGACAGGTTACTTCAAGTGTGTCCACGTCACCCAGAACAGCATCTGGCACAAGTTCCAAAGGCAATCCATTCGGTTCTCCGATTGACGGGAACGGATCTTTGGTTGAAACCGGATGCACGTAAGAATTGATGCCGCCGTGCTGCCGGGCAAACTGCAGCGCGATAGAGTTTGGCAAATCAAGACGGTCGTAAACTGGGTAGCCTGGACCCGAATACCACGGATGAAACAGCGAATCCGCGCCGACCACGCCGACGTGACCGAGAAAATGCGAGCGAACTTCCTGCGCGAAAACTATCATCGGAAGCTGGCTGCGACGCCAGTTCCACCATTCGGTATCGATAAATCTGGTGTGCAGATTGGCAAGCTGCGGCGTGGATAAATCAAGCGCCTCGCCGCGCATATCGAGAATAATGTCTTCAGGCGTTAAAAGATATGGTCCGCCGTAGTTGAGATGCGAGTGCAAATCTGCTGAATACCAACCTTCTGAAGCTGGATTCCACAGCGGTGCGGGCATCTCAATTTCAATCGTTTCCATCTTGCCGTCAGGAATTTTGCGCGTCGCCGTTTGCGCAACCGCGCCGAAGCCGTGAGTCGCCATCACGCGCACATTGCCCGCAGGCACTTCCAATTCAATCGTGCCTGGCGAATAAAAAAACACGGCTCCGTTTTGCCCGTCGAAACGCGCTTGCCCGGTGCTGGGCAGAACCGGATGTCCTTTGCCGTCAACGACCGTCAGACGCGCGGGCAGATTCGCGTCCGAACCGCGCATTCGTGTTTTGACGATAAAGCGCGCGGTCGGCTCTCCCCAATTCCAGGAGAGCGGCGAGATGTCTTCCGGTGTGCCGCCCGTCGGCGCGATTCGGTAAAGGTGAAAACTCTCATCAGCATCAGGCTCGGCGAAATAAATAAAGGAATTATCCGGACTCCACGCCGGCATAAGCGGATACTCAGCCGTTCGCGCAATTTGAATCGCCGGACTGCCTTTAGTGTCCATCAGCCATAACTGCCAGCGATCCTGAACAGGCAGATTGATGGCAAAACTCCGCCCGTCGGGACTTAGGGCGGAGCGCATTTGCGAAGCGATTCCCTCCGAATGCAGAATACGTTTTGAGTTATCGCTTAAATTAACGATGGCAACCGAATCAATCGAACCAACTTTCGACACATACAAAAGCTGTGCGTCATCGGGCGCGGGCTGCGGCGCTAGTTCCTGCCCGCGATCAGAAGTTAAACGTTTTTTCGCTCCCGTAGCGATTTCAATACGCCACAAATCTAAATCGCCAGCTTCCGCCGAACTGTAAAAGACGGCGCGTCCATCACGAGCGAAAACCGGGTCGAGGTCGAGTGCGGGCGAATCGACCAGAACTTTTTCTCTACCACTCGCCGCGTCAATTAAAACAATGCTCGTGTCATTCATGTCGTCTCTGACAAAGGCGATTTGCCTGCCGTCGGGCGACCACGCGGGGCGCGAATCAACCGCGCCGCTTTTTGTCAGCCGTCTCGCCTCACGCGTCGTTGTATTCATCAGCCAAATCCAGCCACGCGCGGCAATCGCTAGAGTTTTTCCGTCGGGCGAAATCGCCGGGTCGGTTGCACCCTGATTGAGCGTCGGCAGATTGTAGCCTTCCAGATAAACGTGATGCGACACGTTCGCAATTTTTGGATAGCGGTTTGTCCACTGACC
>JAIVJJ010000087.1 GCA_020200095.1 Acidobacteriota bacterium
GTTCATAACTCACCGCTTCTCTCAATCGTTTGGTTTCTCAACTCAATGAAATCGCTCAAAATAACGGCAGCGGCTTCGCTGTCAACTCGTTTACGTATACCTTTTTCGCTGACTCCGATTTTGCGTAAATACCCAGTAGCGGCGTAGGAACTTAAGCGTTCATCCTGCAAGAAGACGGGAATTTTTAAAGAAAGCGAAAAATTTCGCGCCAAGCGTCGTGCTTCCGCCGACATTTCGCTCTCTGAGCCGTCAGAGTTATACGGCAAACCTAAAACCAATCCGACCGCATCAAACTCTTCCAGAACGGCGATGATTTGTTTGAGAACTTTTTTCCAGCCTTTGCGTTCAATAACGTAGAGCGGACGAACCGTAAATTGAAGCTCGTCGCTGACGGCAACGCCGATGCGTTTTGTGCCTAAATCAAGCGCTACTAATCTACCTGATTTCGGTGCGCGAAAAACGTCGGTAAATTCAGAGAGATTTGTTGTTTCTTTGTCTTGCACAGTATTAACTTAAAATGGATAATGAAAAACGGAAAATCGGAAATTGATTCCAAAAGCATTTTCCGCTTTCCATTTTCCATTTTCAATTCACAGAGGTAAATAATGTCATTTCGCGGAAAAATTTTACTGGTTTTAGTTTCATTTGCTATTTCTTTATATGCCATATTTGGCGGCGTGATTAGAAATTGGTCTCCAGCTTTCGCGCAACAGCCGATAAATGATGCCGGCGCTCAGATTCGTATTTTCGAATCGGTGTTGCAGCATATCCAAAACGATTATGTTGACGAACCTAATCTGGAAAAGGTTCGCGCTGGTGCGCTTCGCGGGCTTGCCTATGGACTCGATCCTTATTCGTCGTATTTGACAGCGGAACAGGTAAAAGACTTTCAAGCGAAAAAGCAAAATACTCTAACCGGAATCGGCGCGGAATTTTCGCAGGTTTCGTCTTACCTTTATGTTATTTCCGTAATAAAAGATTCGCCTGCCGATAAAGCAGGCTTAAAGTCGGGCGACGTTATCGAATATATCGAAAATAAAGCGACGCGTGATATTTCGCTTTACGATGCGCGACAGCTTCTTTTAGGCGCTACAGGTTCAAAAGTGAATTTGCGCGTTTTAAGAACCGGCGCAAAGCCGCAAACAATAACCGTTTCGCGCGGACCTTATAAAATTCCCGAAGCTGAAGCAAAAATTGAAGAGGGTAAAATTGGCGTAATTCGTGTTTTTAGTCTTGAAAAAGGCGAGGCAGGCGACATTCGCAATCGTTTGCAGGATTTATCAAAACAAGGCGTGCAAAAAATCATTTTAGATTTACGCGGAGTAGCTGCCGGAGATTTGAACGAAGCAGTTGACGTCGCCAATCTTTTTATTAAGGAAGGAAACCTTGCGCAGGTCATCGGGCGCGATAATAAAGTTTTGAAAACATTTACCGCAAATTCCACAAAACATATTTTTGACGGAAAAGTGGTTGCTTTAATTGATTTGGGAACTTCAGGTGCGGCAGAGGTTATTGCTTCCGCAATATTTGACCGTCAGCGCGGTGAAGTTATTGGTGAAAGAAGTTTCGGCGCCGGCACCGAACAACAGCTATTTACATTACGAAGCGGGGACGGTTTGCTTTTAACGACGGCAAAATGGGCTTCAGCAACTGGAAAAACATTCCTTAATGATGAACGCGCAAATTCGGGAGTAAAGCCTTCGATTGAAGTAAAACGACCTGAAACGCCTGAACCATTGGAGGTTGAAGACTTGGTTGACCAACAGGAAAGGGAAAATCAAGAGCCGCAGCCGAATCAGCAGGCAACACCGACTCCGACTCCGAAAGTCGAACAACCTAAGCAATCACAGGTAGATTTACAGATGAACAAAGCTCTGGAAATTTTGCGAGACAAAGCTCAAGCGGCAAAAGCGGGAAGCGAGTAAGAATAGAGTTTTAAGTTTTATGAAAGCCGGGTTTTAACATCCGGCTTTTTCATTTGCAAATAATTGTTGTTGTCTTTTAACAAGACTGCTAAAATCACTTTTTAATGGTAGACCAAAATTTTAGAGTCCGTCCGATTGAGGAAAAAGATATTTCCGAATGGTTTAGATTGCGAAAACTTTTGTGGGACGAATCAAGCGACGACGAACACAAAACCGAAATGCTTGGTATTTATGCGAATAAAGAAACTCAGCTCGTTTTAG
Source organism: Acidobacteriota bacterium (assembly GCA_020200095.1). Lineage (GTDB taxonomy): Bacteria > Acidobacteriota > Blastocatellia > Pyrinomonadales > Pyrinomonadaceae. The sequence goes on from JAIVJJ010000087.1 coordinate 2,187, forward strand.
TCGCCGAAATTTCTGACGGCAAACTCGTCGGATTTCTCGAAGCCAGCATTCGTCCGTTTGTCGAAGATTGTCATTCCGACCACGTCGGCTATTTGGAAGGTTGGTTCGTCGTACCTGAATACCGAAAGCAGGGAATAGGAAGAAAATTAGTAAAAGCGGCGGAAAGCTGGGCGCGCGTTAAAGGTTGTGAGGAAATGGCTTCTGATTCGGAAATCGGTAACAATTTAAGTTTAGTAGCACATCTAAATCTCGGATACGAAGAGACTTCGCGGCTGGTGCATTTAAGAAAAGATTTGGTTTAGAAAATGAAAAATTACGAATTACAAATTACAAGTTTCAAATTGCGGCTTGCAAAAATTTTCTGTGTTCTCAGTCTGCTCTTTGGCTTAAATTACTCTTCTCAAGCGCAATCGGTTAATCAGAGCTTTCCGACACCGGTAACGACAAATGAAATAAGCGGAAAAGTTCCGGCGCGTGATATTGGTGATGCCCGGCTGACCGGTTATTTTTATGTTTTTAATGGCAAGCAAGGCGATATTTTTATAAATGTCGTTACCTCAAATTTTAATGGTGATATTGATGTTTTCACTGCCGGAAATTTAAAGCCTTTAACGAAAATTACTGTTTACGCCGACGAATCGGATAGGGAAACCGGGCGCGTTATTTATCTTCGTCAACCCGAAAAACTCGTTTTAAGAATCGAAGGACGTACACCAAACGATGAAGAGGCAACTTTTAGAATTAAATTTGCCGGAAGTTTTGAACCGATACAAATTACGGCGGAAAACACCGCGCCGGAGATGCCCGTTGTAAAAACTGATAATCAAACCGATGTGCGCGTTAATTCCGTCGGCACAATTATCGAAATAAAACCAAAACCGCCGCCGCAGCCCAGAGAAACATTTGCTAAAAATGAAACAAACCCGAAAGAGAAAAAATCTAAAGCCAAAGACAAAGTAACGAAAGATACGGAAAATCAAAATAATATCGCAAAAGAAACAACTATAGAAAACGAGAAAAAAGTAGCAGAAGAAGAAAAACCTGCTGAGGTTCAAAAAGAATCTGCCGCGAAGGTAGTTGTAACAGACGAATTTGCGAATAAAGAAGTAACCGGCATTGAAAAGACAGTAGAAAAAGATTTAACAAAGGAAAAAGCGGAAGAAGTTTCAGAAACCGAAGTTAATAAAAAAGAATTTGAAAATACGGTAGCGGCGGAAAAGGCAAAAATCGAAGCAGCAAAGGAAGCAAAAAAAACAAAAAAATCCCTCAAGGCAATTGCTCCGGCTGAACTCGAGAATATAAAACTCGTCATTTTGTTCAAAGACGGCTCGAGAATCGAACGTCCGATGAGCGAAGTTTTAAAAGTTAATGTTGATAAAGGTATTTTGACAATTACCTCGAAAGAAGGAATTGTTGGTCGGTTTTCAATCTTGGACGTAACGAAAATGACGATTGAATAAAAATTAAAAATAAAACAAAGATTGAAGTTAAGCACTCGCGGGTCTTTTGAAAAATGAACACATTTGCAGAGGTTCAAAAAGTAAGATCATTATTCTGCGACTTACACTGTCAGTGGTTTGTTTGTGGGGGCTGGGCGATTGACCTATTTCTCAATCGTGTTACGCGCCGCCACAAGGATATTGATATTGCAATTGCCCGAAACGATCAATTCAAGGTACGCGATTATCTATGGCAACGAGGCTGGAAACTTGAAAAAGCCATAGATGGCAAGTTGATTCCCTGGATAGGCAACGAACCGTTGGTTTTACCGGTTCATACTATCTGGTGCAGAAAGGATAAATACGATCCCAATTTTGTTGAGGTCTTGCTCAATGAGATTGAGGAGGATCAATTCAGATTCAGACGAGACCGGTCTATCACACTGGCGCGAGAGCGAATGTTCTTCACTACTTCCTGTGGCTTACTTGTTCTCGCTCCTGAGATTGTGTTGCTCTACAAATCGAACTCCCCTGAAGAGTACGATGCCGACTTTCAAAATACGGCTAAATCGCTTGCGGAAGAGAGCCGCGTTTGGTTGAAAGTGTCACTCAATAGACTCTTTGCACAACATCCTTGGGTTGGCAGGTTATAAAGTGAAGTTCCGCTTAACAAGTGATACGAGTTGACCGCGAATTTACGCGATAAATTACTTTAAACCGATTATTTGCCGCAGTCTTTTTCCCAGCTCACTTTGCTCGTTCACGATTTCCAATTGATTTAACGTCTCTTTAGACTTTTCAATATTGCCTTTTTTGTAATAAGCAACCCCGAGATTGTAAAGCGTCGGTTCATGTTTCGGATTTGTTTGCAGGGAAGTTTGAAATTCTTTAATCGCGCGGTCTAAATCGGGCATTTCTCGCTCGACAAAAGTTATTCCTAAGTCCGTTCTCACGTTTACATCAGCGGATTTTTTCTCAAGCGCTTCCAAATACCATTTTTCAGCCTGTTCAAATTGTCCTGAATCAAAATATGTGTTGCCGATTTTTACAATTGTTTGATAATCATCAGGTTTTATCTGATTTGCTTTTTGGTAAAACTCAATTGCTTTGTCAAAATTTTGAATTCGCAGATACATATCACCGGCGGCAATTTGGGCTTCAAAATTGTTGGGCTCATTCTTTGCTTTGTCCAGAGTTTCGGCAACGGCAGGCTGCATCCCGCTTTTTGCTGCATGTTCGATGGCGCTTGCATTCTGAGATTGCTGACTCAAAAAAGGCAAGTTTGATTGGGTCTGAGCACCGGTTTGTTGTGATACGGTATTTCGATTAATGCTATTGGCGGTAAAACTTCTTCCCGTCCATCCGCGTGAAATGCGCGTATGCAAAAATCCGGCGTAAGTCAGCCAAGCAATCAACGCGCCAGTTTCTTTTGAATCAAATCCCCAAGGTCTGCCCCAGGATTCGTTTGCCCAAATCGCACCCGTAATTAAAAGCATCGCAAGACCCGCAAAAGCAAGACTCGCGGTTTTATACATTAAACCGTCAAGCGCTTCAAGCGACGGAAGTCTTTCGCGTAACTTTTCGGTTCTAAAAGCAAACAAAATCACAAAAAATGTTCCCGCCAGAGCCGTTATCAAACCGGCAAGCTCGACCGGATTTGCATTCAGGCTAAGAAACATTTTTTCGCCGTTCGCCTGTAAAAATTGTCTGCCTGCTTGTTCAAATTGTGTCGGCGTGATTGCCGCAAATTCCTGTGCCGAGAGACCTTGTTTGGAAGCTATTTCTCTACCTGCCGCAACGACGAGATTTGGTTTTTCGGCAAGCTGCTTCTGCAGTCTCTGGTAAACATCCGTGTTTGATTTGATACCCGAAACTAAAAAGGCAATCGCAACGATTTGAGCGAGCAAGGAAAGTTTCAGCAGAATGTGTCCGGCTCTTTTTGCTGCTTCGCTGTTTTTGTACAAATAAAGCAAAAACGAAATAATCACACCCAAAAGCAAAATTCCAGCAACACCTAATGTTACGCCGACAAAAGGAATCTCTAAACGAAACGGTGCTGAAAAAGGTTTAGGCGAATTCGGAACGAAAAGTCCGGCACGGTAAACAAAGCCCGTAAAAACAGAAAAGTTGCTGATTGTAGCAATGACGGAAAGCGTAAAAAGCCCAGCCCAGATTGCCATCGCCTCCGGTTTAACTTTGTCCTTTAAGAGGTAAATAACCGCAACCGCAAAACAAACCAGCGCAACACCGTAACTTAAGGAAGCAACGCCGACGTGAATCGGACGCCAGTAAGAATCTAAAACAGGCGGAAGCTCAATAAATTCTCCACCGATAAACCGCGCCAGAGTTAAAATCAAAGCCGCAAGCGGAAGCGTGAAAGCGCTTAAAAATTGAAAATTTTTACGATTCGCTAAAAGAAGCGTAAAAATTCCCGCACCAAAGGCAAACGCCAGACTTAAATCGTAAAGATTGGCAAACGGAATATAGCGAAACATCCACGGCGTTTCCATATTTCCGCTTTGGCGCATAAGGGCGATTTCGTGTTCATACATTGCGACCCAGCGCACGAGCCAACTCGACAGATTGAAAAAAACTCCAAGTGTCGCGCTCCACAAACCGATTCGTCGCGCCATTTCCGAAGGCGCGTAAAGATTCGTCAGTTGAAACAGCGCGGCAAAAATGTAACACGCCAGTGCTAGCATCATTAAAGCACCGTCGGATATGAATTTCGCGCCAATTTCTAAACGTAAAAACAGCATTAAAATTGCGCCGCAGATTGCCAGAATCGCCGGAAGCTGTTGAATACCGAAAGGACGAATTTTTGTTTCCCGAATATCGTTTGCTGTTAAAACTTGCGACATAATATTTTTGAGAGGTTAGATGTAAGTGAAAACTATTATCTTAAAATCTAACATCTAGCCTCTAACCTCTGAACTAATTTCTTAAATTTTTCTTCAAAACCTTGTTCGTTACGGTTTGTGTTTCCGCCCAGAACAATTTCAAAATCGTTTGCAGTTTTCTGTTCAATCAACGTCCAGACTCGCCGATGCGAAATGAAGAATACGAATAATAACGAGCCGATTAAACCGAAACCG
>JAIVJJ010000088.1 GCA_020200095.1 Acidobacteriota bacterium
TACTTTATTCCATCGATAGGGTTTGAGTCCAAATTAATTGTTCCCGCGCCTCAGGCTGCTTATAAAATTCGACTACTAACGGAAAAACATCTCAAAGAAGTTTTGAAATTAAACTTACGCTGTTTCAAATCTGGTGAAAATTATACAAAATATACGTTTTCTTATCTCTTAAATGAGCCGAATTGTTTGAGTTACCGCATCATTATGCCCAATAACCAAATGGTCGGATTCATCTTTATAATGACTAATGAAGGCGGCACCGGGCACATCACCACTATTGGTATTGCGCCTGAACACAGACGGCGCGGTCTGGCAAATAAACTTCTGCGACAGGCTGAAAAAGCTTTGGAGAAACGCAATGTCAACACATTGATGCTTGAAGTTCGCGTCAGTAATTTTGCCGCGCAGAATCTTTATCGGCGTTTAGGATACAGCATCGTGCAGCGGCTTCTGAAATATTACAATAATGGCGAGGACGGATTTTTAATGGTCAAATCGCTTTAATTAACAGTGAACTATGAATGGTGAACGGTGAATTAAGAGAAAATCGTAAATAGTAAATCGAGATAAACGACGGACGATAAATTTTTTCACTCACCGTCCATTACTTACAACTCAACACTAGAAAATGTTTCTTCCCGAAATTTACCCAATCACCGACACTCGAATTACAAATCTTTCACACGCCGAGCAGGTTAAAAGATTAATCAATGGCGGCGCAGAAACGATTCAACTGCGCGAAAAATACGCTGCGCCGAAAGACTTTTTCGCGGACGCGCAAGAAGCGTTGAAAATTGCCCGAAAAAACAATGTAAAAATTATTATTAATGACCGTGTTGACATTGCAATTGCGCTCGGCGCGGACGGCGTTCATCTCGGACAAGACGATTTGCCGCCTGAACAGGCTCGGAAAATTTTAGGCGAAAAAGCGATAATTGGTTTTTCGACTCACAATCTAAAACAAGTTATCGAAGGCATAAAACTTCCGGTTGATTATTTAGCAATCGGTCCTATTTTTGCCACAAAAACAAAAGAAAATCCCGAAAATATTGTTGGCATTGAAACACTTAAAAAAGTGCGCGAGGGCATAGGAAGTTTTCCGCTTGTCGCCATTGGCGGAATTACTTCGGAAAATTTCCGGGAAGTTTTAGCCGCAGGCGCTGGTTCGGTTGCGCTAATTAACGATTTACTATCCGAAGCAAATAAAATCACTCAAAAAATGATTAAGTTCTCTGCAAAATAAACTTTGCGTAAAAATTAGAAATTTAAGTTTAAACAGACAAAATTCAAAAAGGTGAATACTAGATTTTATGTTTATTGTTCGCCCTTTTTGTTTGTCGCTTCATTTTTCCAATTCCTGAAATCGTGTGAATAAATGTTATTATCAGTAGAAATACAATAAATTTAAGAACATTAATGAAATTTTTATTTGCACTTTCTTTGATTTTTATCTTTTCTGTCACATCAGTTTTGGCGAGCGGCTCATTTGAAGGCAGATTCAATTTTTTTGATTACGCGCCGGTTATTTCCTTTTCACAAAATGACAATCTCACGTTTGCAGGCGAAAAACATCTGCAAAACATTAAACAATTAACTTTCGGCGGCGAGAATGCCGAAGCGTATTTTTCATTCGACGGCAAACAATTGATTTTCCAATCAAAGCGTGACGGGCGCAGCTGCGACCAGATTTACACAATGAACGCTGACGGTTCAAAAGTAAAAATGGTTTCTAACGGCGAAGGTCGAACAACTTGTTCATATTTTTACAAAGGTGACAAGCAAATTCTTTATGCTTCCACACATTTGGAAAGCAAAGAATGTCCGCCGAATCCTGATTATTCAAAAGGCTACGTCTGGGCGATTTATCCTGAATACGATATTTTTATTGCAAAATCTGACGGTTCAAAAATTAAACAATTAACCGCAACAAAAGGCTATGACGCCGAAGCGACGATTTCGCCGGACGGTAAGAAAATCATTTTTACTTCGATGCGCGACGGCGATTTAGATTTATATGTAATGGACAAAAATGGCAAAAACATTAGGCGTTTGACCAACGAATTAGGTTACGATGGCGGCGCGTTTTTCTCGCCTGACTCGAAACAAATCGTTTATCGCTCGTTCCATCCGAAAACTGCTCAACAAATCACGCGTTACAAAGAACGCCTTTCGCAAAATCTTATTGAACCGACGGTATTTGAAGTTTGGACAATGAACGCCGACGGAAGCAACAAACACCAGGTTACAAAACTTAGCGCAGCATCTTTCGCGCCGTTTTTCACGCCTGATGGAAAACGAATTATCTTTTGCACGAACTATTTTGCGACTGACCAACGCAAACGTAATTTCGATTTGGCTTTGATAAATGTTGACGGAAGTGGCTTGGAAAGAGTTACGTTTAACGAAACTTTCGACGGCTTTCCGATGTTTTCGCCGGACGGTAAAAAACTTGTTTTCGCATCTAACAGAAATGCTGCGAAGCAAGGCGACACCAATGTTTTTATTGCCGATTGGATTCAGTAATTTTATGAGAAAAATTTATGAAAAAGCAATTATTTAGTTTTCTTTTAATAATTTCATTTGTTTTCAGTGTTTCGTCGCAAAAAGCTCAACAGGCGAAGTTCGATACAGTCGAAGAAAATCTTCGTACGCACGTTGCATATCTTGCTTCCGACAAACTTGAAGGTCGGCGAACAGGCGAAACCGGCGCGACTTTTGCCGCCGGTTATGTTGCAAATATGTTCGCCAATTACAAACTTAAACCCGGTTTTAAGGAAAATTCCAACGGCAAAGCGAAAGCGAATTTTTTACAAGCATTTCCTTTTATTTCGGGTGTGAAACTTGGACAAGACAATTTTTTGCGAATCATTCCTGAAGATTCAACCAAAGAAAATAAAATGGAAGTAACCATAAATTGGATGCCGGTTGGTTTTTCGACAAACGGTTACATTCCGCCTGCTCCTTTGGTTTTTGTAGGTTACGGCGTAGATTCCAGGGAACTTAATTACAACAATTACTCGGGCTTAGATGTTAAGGGCAAAATCGTTTTCGCTTTTGACGGAACGCCTGATGATGCTAATCCACACAGCCAGTTTGCGAGTTTTAATCTTCATGCTAAAGCGAAAATTGCGAAGGAAAAAGGGGCGAAAGCGCTTGTTCTAATTGCCCGCGAAAGTGATTTCAAAGAGGACAAACTTGCACAGTTAAAATATGACCAGACGCTTGGCGAAACGGCGCTTCCGACAATAGTTATAATGCGCTCGCACGGCGCGGATTTGCTCGGCGCGAAAGATGAAACGGAACTGGCGGAAATTGAAAAATGGATTGCAAATCCAAAAGAAATGCCGGAAAGTGTTCGGCTAAAACTTGCGAATTTGCCGAAAGCTGTTGCCCAAATTAAAGTTAATCTCACGAAAAAACAAACCGCTGAAGCCTACAACGTGATAGGAATTTTGGAAGGAAGCGACCCGATTTTGCGAAATGAAGCAATTGTTATCGGAGCGCATTACGACCATCTTGGACACGGCGGGCGGGGAAGTTTGGCAGCAAATTCGACGCAAATTCATCACGGTGCGGACGATAACGCTTCGGGCGTAGCAGGTTTAATCGAACTTGCGCGACAATTTTCACAAGAGCGCAAAAACAAACGCACGTTAATCTTTATTGCTTTTGGCGGAGAGGAAGAAGGTTTGTTAGGCTCAAATTTTTATGTGAACAATCCTGTTTTCCCGCTCAATAAAACCGTTGCAATGTTCAATATGGATATGGTTGGGCGTTTGAAAGACGAGAAATTAACGATTGGCGGAATCGGCACGGCGAGCGAGTGGCGCGCAATGATTGCTACTAATCAACCGGTAAATATCGGGAAATTAGAGATGGCAAATGGCAGTAAAACAGACGCGCCGATTGTGGTTGGGATAAACGGTCAGACTATGATGACAAAACAGCCGGACATCCCAACTTTTAATCTTCAACTTAACGAAGACGGTTTCGGACCGAGCGACCATTCATCTTTTTACAGCAAACAAATTCCTGTTCTGTTTTTTTTCACCGGGACGCATACGGATTATCACAAACCTTCGGACACAGCAGAGAAAATTAATTACGAAGGTTTACTGAAAATCACAAATTTTGTCGCTGATTTAGTTCGCGCCGTTGACCAAAATCCGAAAAAACCGACTTACGTCATTGCCAAAAGTTCTGGAATAATGGGTGGTAGAACCGGATTTAATGTTTCGCTTGGAACGATACCGAGTTATTCCGAATCAAACAACGGTTTAATTTTAGACGGCGTGCGCGAAAATTCACCGGCTGCGAAAGTCGGACTTAAAGCAGGCGATAAAATTACAAAACTTGCCGGAAAAGAAATTCGCAATGTTTCCGATTACACATTTGTTTTGGGCGAGATGAAAGCGGATGTTGAATACGGAATTGAAATTCTGCGCGGCGCGGAAAAATTGATGTTGAAAATTGTTCCCGCAGCGCGAAAATAAATTTTACTTGTTCAGTCTAATTCCGAAATAGTAGGTCCAGAAAATAAAAAAGATTTGAAGCGGTACACGGAACCAAAGATACACCGCTCCGCTTTCCATTCCGCCGAGATTGACTTGTTTCAGACTGCCAATAATGTTGGCAGGTAGAACGGCAATGAAGTAAATTATCAGCATCACGACAGTTAGTTTTGATGTTTTATTAATCAACAATCCGACAACCGCCAACAATTCCAAAATGCCTGTTAGATAAACTATATCTTTTTTATACGGCAAAAAATCGGGCATCATTTCGACCATTAAATCGGTGCCGGTAAAATGCGTGATTCCCGTTACAATCAACATTACGGCTAAAGCGGCTCTGCCGATAAATGAAGGGCTCAACTGACCTTTTAGGAAAAATCTATTGACGGCATACAACAATATAAAAGAAGCTGAAAATTTAAAGCAGCTTTCTTCAATCGAAGATTTTGCGCGAAAAGCCTGCCATCGAAACACGGGCATCGGCGGCGACGGCATTGCGGTTTTGGAAAAATTAGAAAACGAAACGGCTGATTACGCTTGCCGCATAATAAATCCCGACGGCAGCGAAGCAGGATTTAGCGGCAACGGAACGCGCTGCGCTGTTGCATATCTTTATTTCAAAAATTTCTGGCAGGAAAAATCACTTGAACTTCAAACCAAAAGCGGAATTAAAACTTACGAGCTTGTAGAGCGAAACGAGGAAACATTTTGGTTTCTCGCCGAACTTGGCAAACCGAAGTTTGATTTGCCAGAAACGCCTTTGTCAGAAAGGCGTTTTGGCGCAGCGATTAAGGCGCAGAATGCAGAAGGGTTTAATTTGCTGTTGCCGAAAGAAGGAATTGTAATCGCTTTCACTTTTGTTAATGTCGGAAATCCCGTCGCAGTGATTTTTTTAGAAGATTTTAACCAAATTAATTGGCGACAATTCGGAAGTAAAATCGAAAATATTACTGAAATATTTCCCGAAAGAATAAATGTCGTTTTTGTGAAAGTTATTGACAAAGAAAATATCGAAATCCGCATTTGGGAACGCGGCGCGGGTGAAACTTCTTCGTCGGGAACTTGTTCGATTGCGGCGGCAGTTGCCGGCGCATTTACTGGAAAAACCGAAAGAAAGGTTTCCGTTCACGCGGCGGGCGGCACAACCGAAGCCATCTGGCGCGAAGACGATGAAATGCTGATTACGGGTCGCGCCGATTTAGTTTTTTGCGGCGAGTGGTTTGAAAATGCTTAAAATTATTTCTCAATCATTTTTCAGTGAATCGGCTCGACGGCACTAGTTACGTCAAAGTGAATAACGGCGTCGAATTGCTTCGCTATCCGAGCGAGGAAATAATGACTCGCGCGTTCCGTGCGCGGAAGATAAATAACGCCGATTGCCCGTTGCAACCTAAACGTGCTTAATTCTCTGGACAAATTTCCTTTATCGCGTAAGAGTAATAGAAAATTAGGCACTCCGGTTTTATGAAACAGTGCTGAATAACTACCTTCGAGCGCCGGGCGAACTTTCTTTCGCTCGTCCGGTGCGTTCCACTCGGAAGCCGCTCGAACATAACCCGTGTAAGTTGTAAATCCAACAAGAACCGTGTCGTTTTTATGTTGTTGTCGAATCAGTTGACCGACGTTATGTTCTCCCGCCGACGCGCGTTCCGTCATTCGCGCGTCGCCTTGATGAGAGTTGTGCGCCCAAACGACAATCTTCGCTGGTTTGCCTTCGCCCGATTCAATGTGACTGGCTAAAGCATTGAGCGTATCCGCCATATGTTGGTCGCGTAAATTCCAGGAGGAAATGTTTCGGCTATAAATCGCGCGGTAGTACGCTTCGGCGTTTTTTACAACCCGCGCATTTTGATAAGCATTGAAAAGTTCGTTGTTGCTCTTTGCGTTCCGAGCCTGTTTTGCGACGAGTTGCTGCAATTCATCAAACTGCTGCTGCGCTTCTTTTTGACAAGAGCGAGCTGTACCCGAATTAATTTCGTAACCGTATAGTTGCGGATTTTCCCGAAAGCGGGCAAAGCAGCCGTAACGCTTTCGCGCCCTTCGTGCGGCTTCCGGCTCAACAGTTTTGAGGTAATTTACGACCGCATCAATGGATTCCGTTAAGCCGTATAAATCCATACCGAAAATGCCGACCTTGTTTGTACCGGCAGAACGCGATTCGTTGTAGCTTCGGATTGAATTGACGAAATCACGAAAATCTTTGTTTCGCCACATCCATTGAGGAAAGCGCTCGAATCCCGACAAAGCCCTCTCAGCATTTTTATCAATTCCTTCACCGCGAACGAAGCGATTAACGCGATAAGCGTCAGTCCAATCCGCTTCAATCACAACCGCATTGAAACCCTTTTCTTCAATAAGCCGCCGCGTTATTCGTGCGCGTTCTCTGTAAAATTCGTGCGTGCCGTGTGTCGCTTCACCAAGCATCACAAAACGCGCATCTCCAATAATTTCCATCAAAGGGTCATAATCACGTTCGCTATTGGTCAACGGATGGACCGCTTCGCGTATAAGAGAAACTACAGCTGCATCTGGGTCAAGCTTAACTTCTTGTGCTTTGTTTTGTTTCTTTTGGGCAAAGCCAAATGTATTTGCTGAAAAAATCAAACCTAAAATCAGCATCTGACGAGCGAAGCCGGCAAAAACAATTCTAAACATAATTACTCCAAAAACGAGAACTAATATTAATTGTCTCTATCCAGCTAATTCACTGAATAAAGTTTTTAAAGGTTATATCAATTATATTGAGCGAGAAAAAGAGTGGTCAGTAATCCGACTGATATAATTGCTCAGCATGTTTTCTACAGACGGTTTTTAGAAGCAGATTTGGTGATGAACAATCAGTTTGTTGTGAGCTAAGATAGAAAATGTTTCACGCGGAAGGCTTTATATAGCCTTTTCTAATTTAATGATTTGATGCTTCTTAATGCCTAATTTGCTTTTTTACTTGCAAAAGAAATTCATCGGTTTGGTTAGGATTTTGAAAAACAAAAATTTTTCTCTCATCGCTCGCTAATTCTTGCAAAAGGCGCGGATAATCTCTGCGGCGTCGATGATAGCTTGTTAGAACCCAAAGCAAAATCGAATCTTTGCTTAAAAATGCTTTACCAAAAGTTTCGCGGTTTTGTGAGTAAAGAGTTTCTTTGAAAAAAACGCGTCGCGTCGTGCGGCTCAAAGCGCGATACGCGACGAGCGGAAAAGAATAATTAAGCCAAATGATTGCCGTCGCGCGTTTCCAGACAATGTCGCGCGAGCGTGAATAGTTCCCGTCCAAAGCCCAGGCGTCTGCGGCAACTTCCTTTTCAACTAGACTTCTGAATTCGTCGTTTGGTCTTTCAACCCAATCGGGCAGCCAATTGATAGAATCAAGTTCAATGTGTTTGACGCTTAAGACTTGCGCCAGATTTTTCGCAAGAGTGGTTTTTCCCGAACAACTTGTGCCGATGACGTTGATACGCTTTAAATGTTCAAGTTTTATCGGTTCGTTAAGCATTAAAATTATAAAACGCCGCGAAAAGATTTGCGATGAATAGCGCACGCGCCGTATTTTCTTAACGCTTCAAAATGCGCTTTTGTTCCATAGCCGACGTGTTTTGCAAAACCGTATGCGGGATAAATTTTGTCTATTTCCTGCATTAAACGGTCGCGGAAAGTTTTAGCGATAATCGAAGCGGCGGCAATCGAAGCGGAAATCGTGTCGCCTTTAATAATAGCTTTTTGCGGCAGGCTTAACTCCTTTAATTGGACGGCATCAATCAATAAAAAATCCGGCTTTGGATTGAGATTTTCAATTGCCAATCGCATCGCTTTTTTCGTCGCTTGTAAGATATTTATGCGGTCAATTTCTTCGGCTTCGATTTGCCCAATCGAATAAGCCAGAGCATTTTTTTTAATTTCTTCGGCGATTCTTTCACGATTTTTTGCAGAGACTTTCTTTGAATCATTTAAGCCTTCGGGTAGAGGTTTCGATAAATCCAAAATCACAGCCGCCGCGACGACCGCGCCAGCCAGACATCCGCGCCCGACTTCATCAACACCGGCGATATAGCGAAAACCTTCGGCTGTTGCTTGCCGTTCAAAATCTAAACCGATGTTTGATTTTTCAATTCGCATTTGAAATTAAAGAAACGCAAAACCACGAAACGGCACAAAAACACTGAAATCAAATTAATTTCGGATTGCTCTTGTGTTG
>JAIVJJ010000337.1 GCA_020200095.1 Acidobacteriota bacterium
GCTGATAGTTGTCAAAGAGCGAAGTTCGGTTTTGCGTAATTTGATTGGTTGTGCTGTTCTTGGCATTTCCGAAGGGTACGCTAAGAGAGCACGTTTATCAATTAACTTGGATTACGCTGTACTTAGATTGTCCGGGCAATCAAAAATCAGAGAATTGTTTGTTATGAATGCAGTCCCTTTAGTAAGCGTCATTTCTCCACAGCTACCTCTACAGCCCGTTATAAGTACGGACTGCATCCGATTTGCCTTATCGTGAAATCCAATAATTTTCCCCGCTCCATACACCGGAATGTCACCATTGCCTTGCATTTGATTTTTAGGAAGAGTCGCTCCGTACTTGATAGACACAACAGAAATAATGGATAAAACTTTCCATCCTTCTGGAATCAACCCAAACTCACTTTCAACCATCTTGACGTTTTCGTGTCCCGGAAAACGAAACCGCACAAACCACTCTTCATAAATCCGCCGCGCCATCTCTTCCAAAATTTGAATCCGCCGCGTGTTGTTTTCGATGAGGTCGTCGTAGGCTGAGAGTATCGCTGCGATGTGCTGCTGTTCTTTGATTGGTAAATACTTGAAACGGACACTTAAAATGCGTTCTGGCGCGGTATGACGAATCTTTGCGCCCGTTGCGGTCGCTCTGATTTGATTTCTAACGTCGCGTAAATTGAAGAGATAGTACAAAAACTTCTTGTTAAGCTCGTTCTCGTCTAAGTCAATAACGAGTCCTAGCCGCTGATTGTGTAGGTAATAGTCATCTTGGGGAATTAACGCGGAGCTACCAAGCAAGCCTTCTGCTTGTTCAGTCATTGCAACAATCAAGTCGCCTTTTTTCAAAACATAACCTTCTGGAACTGTCCCCGTATAGAATTTTTCTTTGTCGCCTTTCTTCTTAAATCCGCCTTCGTCGAAGAAGTTGCCGGGAGTAACAACAACATAGTTTCCAGAATCAGAGAAGAACTCGCTTTTGAAAGCATAGCCATGCTTTACTTTGAAGTAATCGCCAAATTTTTTTCTTCCACCTTGGTTCATCTTTAACTTGAAACTGCGGCTTGAACATTGGACTCTAATAAACCACTAATGTTTGCGGCCACTTTATCTTCCAATTCTCTCGCTTCTGCGTTCAAGACTTCTAGCTCTTCGTTGAGTTCTTCCAATCGTTCCAAGAAATCAAATTCATCGGCTGCGCGTTCGGATATTCCAACGTATCTGCCCGGATTCAAACTCCATCCTTGCGCCTCAATCTCCGCAATCGGCGCAACCTTGCACAGGCCCGCCACGTTTTCGTACCGACCATCGGGGAATTTCTCCTTGAGTATCCCCGCGCTCCCCGCGTCTGTCTCCACTTCTTCGCCGCGATACAGCCGCACAATGTTTGCCAGAAACTCTATCTGCTCATCCGTGAAATCTCTATGTGCGCGGTCAATCTGTCTGTAAACGTGCCGCGCATCAATGAACAGGACTTTATCTTTGCGCTTAGTCCCTGCTTTGCCCTTATCGTAAAACCAGAGCGTACAGGGCAGCGTGACGGTGTAGAACATATTCGAGCTTGTCGCCACCATCACGTCAACCACGCCTTCCTGAATCAGCTTCTTTCTTATCTCAAGCTCAGAACCCCGCGCATCGCCCGCAGAGTTCGCCATCACGAAACCCGCCCTGCCTCGTTCGTTCAACGTCGAATAGAAAAGCTGTATCCACAAATAATTAGCGTTGTCGCTTGACGGTATGCCAAACGGAAAACGCGGGTCGTCCTCGGTGCGCTCTTTATCAACTCCACTCTGATTGAACGGCGGATTAGCCATCACGAAATCAAAACGCCCCGATGATTCGTGCGGGTCTTCGTAATAGGTGTTCGCTTCCCGTATATCGCCAGAAAGTCCGTGCATCGCCAGATTGAGCTTCGCCATTCTCAAAGTCTCTGCCGTCTTCTCAGTCCCGAAAATAGTTATCTCTTGGCTTGGATTTTTCTGATGGTTACGGACAAAGTTTGCGCTGTGTACGAACATTCCGCCCGAACCACACGCAGGGTCGAAGATGCGCCCGTGATAAGGCTCTATGATTTCGACAATCAGCCGCACGATGCTCGAAGGCGTGTAAAACTCCCCGCCTTTCTGCATCGTCTCAATTGCGAAGTTACCCATGAAGTATTCATAAATCTGCCCGAAAGCATCGCCCTCGATTTCAAGCGGCGAAAGCAACTTCAACATCTCGACCAAAACAGAGTTCGGGATGCGCTGGTAAGTTCGCGGCAGCACGCCCTTGAGTTCTTCGTTTGCCTCTTCAATCGCGCCCATCGCATCGTTAATTGCTTTCCCGATGTTCTCGCTTTCCGGCAGATTCAATAGATGCGAGAACCGCGCTACTTCCGGCAAATAGACAACGCCCAAGCGTTGATAAGATTGTGGCGTAACAGTTCGCCGCCCGCTCCCGCCCGATTGAAGTTGCGCTTGCCCGTCAACAAACCGCTTCTCCGCATATCGCAAGAAGAGAAGTCCAAGCACGGGCGCAGCATATTCATTAGGGCGCAAGCCAGTGTTCGCCCACATCTGGTCTGCCGCACGCCACAATCGTTGTTCGATTTCGTTCAGATTAGTTGCCATCGTTCAATAGCCTATATGTTGGAAATAAGCCGGGAAGATTAAAAGTTTAGAGGTTAATCAACAAAGGTGAGAATAGAGCGTGAGTACCCCCTTTTGCGAACTTCGGGAGACGCCAGCTTAAACCATCAGCCGGAATCTGAAAAGATTAAATAAGTGCTGCTTGCTAATCACTATTTCTTACTGCGCCCGTTCGTCTTCTTTTCCTTAACCCGAACAATCAAGTCGGCTGGCTCACAATCTAAAGCCTCACACAAGCTGTCAATTGTCTCTATTCCTATCATTTTCATGTTTCCACGCCAGAGCCTAGCAGCCATTCCGGGCGGGATATTCATTGCCTTTTGTAACTGATAGGCAGTAGTGATGCCTTTGGACTGCGCCACTTCACTTATTTTCAATTCAATCATCTCTCAATCCTAGCATAATAAATCATCATAAAAAAGGTATTATCCTCTTGTATAACATTACCCAATATGGTAATATTCTCTTGTCAGTCAGACAACCGATAATCCCAAAAGCCGGAGACAAAAGAAATGTTCAAACTCGAAACCACAGAACTCGACAGGGCAATACAGAACGCCAAAGCCTTACACCCAAAAGTTCGCATGATTCGCTTCGGTGAATATCAGGTTAGCGGCAGTAAGGGGAATAACTACATCGTCAAGTGCTACCGCTTCTTTGGAGAGAAAGTTGTGGAATGCACTTGCCGCACGAAAGACGGCGTAGCCTGTAAACACAGCGTCTCTGCTTTGCCTTTGCACCTTCACGTTGCGGCTACGAGACTCGTCGCTTAGTGAAACGGGATAGGAAAGCGTCTGAATCACGCTTCCTATCCCTCTCATCCAACCTTCAACCGGATAGGAGAAAATCGAATGTCAGCCAACCTTAACACCACAAACAACACGAACTCAACGCCGTCACCCGTCCGCTTCCAGCTTGGGCAGATTTACTTAACCCCCGGAGCGCAGGACACCTTAGAAGAGTCGGGAGAGTCAGCGCAGACCTTCATCAACCGCCACGCTAGGCTTGAGCGTGGCGAACTCTCGGACGAAGACCACAAAGAAAACCTGTTCAGCGTTGATAAGCACCTGCGGATTTTCAGCGCGTTCAAGACAGCGCGGGACGTAAAGTTGTGGGTCATCACGGAAGCTGACCGTTCGGCGACAACTATTCTGCTGCCGAGTGAATACTGATAAGCTGTGACGCAGGCGAGCCGCCAATGCTACACGCGGCGGCTCAAACCCTCAACCCGACACGCTGAAAGATACGAAAAAGTTGAACGTGTCATTGAAAGTGTCTTTTTGGAATAAGCAGGTAGTGGCGGCGGTAACTTAATTGCGGCACGGCAGCCAATTAAATGCGAAAAGGCGGCCAAAAATGACCGCCTTTCGCCGTTTTGTTGATGGGCGGCTGGAGGGAATCGAACCCTCGACATCGGGAACCACAATCCCGCGTTCTAACCGCTGAACTACAGCCGCCACAAGTTTGTGAGCCGCAAAGCCACCGCATCATACCGAAGTAATCCGAACGATGACAAGCGCGACGAAGAGCAAGATGAAGCAGGGCAGATCGGCTTGAGTTTTCCCTTCATCCCTCATCCTTCCGCCTTAATCCTTGCTCGTCCATACCCCCGGCAGGACTCGAACCTGCGACCCTCTGCTTAGAAGGCAGATGCTCTATCCGACTGAGCTACGGGAGCACATTCACTCAAGCGGCTTGATGGTATCATGCGATTGTCTGTGCTAGTCAATCGGCGAATGTGCGAAAGAAAAGGGACGAGAACGGCGGTGGGATTTGTGGGCGAGCGCCGCGCTGATCTCCGGTGAAAGATGCAAACATTTCAGGAGCGCAAATGAACAAGCGTCAAAGTTTGGGGCGGTGGGCGGCTTTAGTGGCTGCCGCTATCGCCGCGTTATTTCTCTGCTTCCTCATGCTCTGGCCTTTCCTCGATGTGCTGGCGTGGGCGGCGGTGCTGGTCATCATATTCTTCCCGGTGCATCGACGGCTCACTGCACGGCTCCAACGGCCCGGCGCGAGCGCGTTGGTTTCCTGCCTGCTGGTCATCGTCACCATCGTCCTGCCGTTGACTTTCATCACTCTCGCACTGGTCAGAGAACTTTCCGGTTTGACCGGCACAGTGCAATCAGTAATCGCGCAACTTCTCGATCCGAATGCTCCTTTGACCGGGCCGCTGTTGGGACGGATCGGTCGTTACGTCGATTTAGAGCAATTGCGTTCGCAGCAGTTCATCGAAGAGCGGCTCAAGAATATGAGCGGGACGCTCGCACGCCAAACGTGGGGTGTTGCCAGTGGTGTA
>JAIVJJ010000338.1 GCA_020200095.1 Acidobacteriota bacterium
TATGTTGAAGTTCGTGCCATTCGCGCAGAAAGCCGGCATGGTCTTTATCGGCGAGACAGAGGGCAACTTAGACCGCGCGGCGCGTGACATGTCCTACCTGCTGCGTACCATGCAGCGGACTAAGGAGTATTGCAACGGCAACCAGCAGGTTTGCGGTTTCTTGGATCAACAGATCGCGCGCGCAAGCAAGGCGGCTGATTTGGTTGAACGTGAAGGTTGGAGCATTGACGAATTGGAAACACGCCTAAAGTCTTTGTCGAAATCGGTGACGCTCAAAGACCATGTGCTCTTTCAAGGTATTGTCAGCTTCTCCAAGCCGACCTATCTGCAAGGCTTGAACACGGAAGCGAAAAGGTTTGTGCGCGAGCGTGCCGCTGATCTTGCACCGCGCAATGGACACCAATCGCCGCCGCCCTACGTTGAGCCGTTGCATGACGAGATAGTGCTTCAAAACGTAGCGCTCACCTACGGCTCGCAAGTGCGGCGCACATGGCGGACACAGGCGATTCAGCAGGCATTCGGGATTTCGCCTGATGACATCTCTCACACGGTCATACACAATTTGTCGCTGACGATTAAGCCGGGACAGATCGTGATGCTGACAGGTCCTTCCGGTTCCGGCAAATCAACGCTTCTACGCTTGTTCGTTGAACAGGAACACACAGGGCTGACCGGCAAGATTAAGTGGGCTGGCAATTACTCGCCCGGCACGTTCGCGCCCATCCGCTGGCAACGAGCGCTTGTAGAACTGCTCGGCAAGCGCGACGTGAAAGCGGCTTTGCACCTGATGGGCTTGGTCGGACTCTCCGATGCGTTCATCTACCTCAAACGCTTCGACGAACTGAGCAACGGGCAACAGTACCGCGCGATGCTGGCGCGGCTGATCACGAGCGGCTGCAACGTCTGGCTGGCTGACGAGTTCTGGGCCAACCTCGACCCGCTCACCGCGAACTTAGTTGCCGACCGTTTGCAGCGCATCGCACGTCAACTCGGCGCTGTCGTAATCGTCGCATCATCTCAACCTGAAACGTTCGCCGTCGCGTTGCAGCCCGATACGGTCGTAAATCTAACGACGGCTTGGGAACATCACGATACTAAGGTTCTCTATTATGTGCCCACTGACAAAGCACCCTACTTCTTTCAACGCGCCTCACTTAAGAGTAGCCGCTGAGTACATACCCGCCATCCGCGCAGGTCGCAAGACGACGACTATTCGCAAAGGGCGTAGAACGTTTGACCATGAAGTTATTTTGCTTAAATCGGGTAATGCTTCTGAGACAGTGAAAATCACCGAAGTAAAGCACACGGCTTTCAAGTGCCTTACTGAAGAGGATGCAAGGAAAGATGGATTTGCAAGTCTGGAAGAGTTGAAGCTCGCTCTACTCAAGCACTACTCTGATTTGCAAGATGATGATTGGGTAACTATCTTTTCTTTCGAGTTGCTGTCCAATGCACTTTCTTAATTATTGGGTTTACCGAAACTACAAGAGCGACGTTGCTAACGGCGCTGCCTTTCACTACAACTCCAACCAACCGCGTTTCCACAGCAAAATAGAATTAGGCGAAACCTTATGGTTAGTCACTGGTTTACGCAGCAACGAGCGGATGCAGTATTTCCTTGCCGCACGGTTCGTCATCCGTGCCAAGACTCATAATCCGCCAAACTACAAATATGGACGTTTCCGCTTGTGGGCTGACACGCAACTGTCTGACTACTATGTTATTGGTGAAGCAGACATGACAGATGTGTTGCTGTCCTTGAAGTTTGTTCCTGAAAACCCGATCAAAGAAGGCGGTGTCACCATTGCCAACAGCCTTCAGACATTCAGATACCTTTCGGCAAGCGATGTTGCTTTGCTCGAACAATGGAGCAAACGACTCACGCCTGACGTAAACATTATGAAGATGGTGCCTGAACTCGACGTTGAAGAGACTTATGAGCGCGGGAAAGATGCTCTTAAAGACACGTTGCAAATGGAACTGCCGCAATTGTCCGATGAGCGGAAGCAGGAAATAGTTTCAGGTTACCGCCGCAATCGCACACTTGTTAAACGGTTGAATGACATGTACATAGGTCGCTGTCAAATTTGCGCTTTTGACCCAATAACTGTTTACAGAGTCAGCGCGGCAACCGCTCACCATATCCACTACCTTTCGCGCGGCGGACATGACGTTTTAGAAAACCTTGTCCTCATCTGTCCTAATCATCACGCCGTCATTCACGGCGACGACGCCGTGTTTGATTACGAAAGCAAGAAGTTTATGTTCAGCAACGGACGACAAGAGCCACTCGTAATCAAGCAACATCTCTAATCTCTAACAACCCGCCGCGCGACGTTTATTTCATCGGCAACCTGCGCCCACACTCGAACGAATTGGCGGAACTGGTGAACGAACCCGCTTATCTGCGCGAGTTGCGAAACAAGATGGCACCCGTGGCGTTCGGGGCTGATTTCAGATTGTTGCCGCAAGATACAGCAATGACTATCGCTGTTACCGTTGAATGGAACTGCTACTACCGCGTCTTCCCGACTCTCGCGCAACAGCGTGAACATCAAAAGCAGCAAGCGGAGGTGGCAGCCGAAAGCGAAGCGAGTAATACGACAACGAACGAAGCAGTGCCAACACCGTCAGCGACAAGCGATGCACCCGCTGCTACAGCGCCGACTCAATCCGCCAGCGCGGGAGAGGGCGAAGATAGCACGCTGGCAGCCGAACAAGAGAAAGAGGAAGAGCGCGTCGAGCAAGAGTCACCGGAAGCTACGGAGACGGCGAAAGACCGCCGACGCACGCGCATCCCAACGGATTCTTTATTTGTGCTTTTCCGCAAGATACCTTGCCGCGCAAGAGGATATGTGGCGTTGCGGCGTTCGGCGGACGGACGGTGGGCTGCTGACCTTTCCGAACTGCAAGCGGCACTTGATGCGGAAACAGCACGAGCGCAGCAGTTGGCGCTGGCTGACGCCGACCGTGTGCGCGCGGATGGAGACTCAGCGACACAAATCAACGTGCCGGAAACAGCATTGGCTTCTGAAGACACTTACAAAGCTTTTCTGCGCTCGCTGAACACCTCAATCGTGCCGGAGTGGAGATGGGAAGCTAAGTTGGATGTTCTACCGAGTCAAACCGACAACGCGAATGAACGTGTATTGCAGTTCGCCTTTGTCAACGTCTCACCTCAACAAGCTCCGCCCCCTTCCGGTGGCTCAACGAGGCGACGGGACAATCCTAATATCGAACCTTTTTTGTTTGACACGAGCGCATCATTTGAGTTTAAGGGAGCGACCGTCGAGCCGTTTGAGTTGGAACTTGCCCCGCGAGGCTTCCGCTACAACCGCGAATTGTGGGGACGTGGATTCAACTGTGCAGTGGAGCGCGATGAGCAGACGGGCATCTTCTCGACAACGCACACGCCGATCTTCCGGCAGATGCGCTACACAACCCAAGAAACTCCAGAAGCGAAGTTCGCTGATTTAGCCGACAATCCATTGCCGACACTTGAGAACATTGCAGCCGCAATGGAAAACTACCTGCACGTTTGGGACGTTGAGCGGAGCAACTACACCGCCGATGATCCAGATTGGGAGGCGCACTTCAGCAGCAACTTCGAGCAAGACAGGCAGCAATTTGAAGCGGAGATCGCAAACTTTCGACGAGGACTTCAGTTGATACGCGACAACCCCGAAGTGCGGCTCGCTTTTCAACTTACGAATGAAACTTTCCGCCGAACAGGCGCTAACCCTCTTCTCCCAGAAGAGAAGCATAAAAAATCTTGGCGCTTATTTCAGATCGTTTTCCTCGTTAGCCAAATACCCGGCATCGCCGCGTTGGGTAATCCGCACAGTCCCGACGCGGCGGAACGCGAGCAGGTTGACATCATCTACTTTCCAACTGGCGGTGGCAAAACCGAAGCCTATCTTGCAATGCTGATCTTTCATTGCTTCTTCGACCGTCTGCGCGGCAAATCGTCGGGCGTGACGGCGTGGACGCGCTTCCCCTTACGCCTGTTGACGCTACAGCAAACGCAGCGCGTCGCGGATGCGATTGGCATGGCTGACCTCGTGCGCCGCGAGCAAAGGGATGAGCGTTTAAGCGGAAAGGTTGCGGGCTTCGCCGTCGGCTACTTCGTCGGCAAAGAAGCAACGCCGAATGAGATACTCAATCCCGAAAGAGTGCAGAATGCTTCTGTTGAGAACAGACTGTTTTGGAGCCAAGCCAATGATCCACAGGCGTGCCGGAACTGGAAGCGGGTTATCACCTGTCCGGCTTGTCGAACAAAGAGCGTGCAAGTTGATTTCGAGACGGACACCGTGCGCGTCATTCACCGCTGCACGAATGAAGATTGTCAGTTTCCACAGGGACGCATCCCAGTTTACGTAATTGACAATGAAATCTACCGCTACCTGCCGAGCGTCATCGTCGGCACGATTGACAAGCTAGCGAGCATCGGCAATCAACGCAAACTGGCGCAGGTCTTTGGTCAGGTTGACGGGACGTGTGAAAGGCACGGCTACTACAAAGGCAAGTGCTGTCAGAAGGATTGCGAGGGCGGGCAGTTACTTAGACCGAGGGTGCCGCCCGGTTTGTCTGGACCGACCCTCTTTATTCAAGATGAGTTGCACTTGCTGAAAGAGGGACTGGGCACCTTCGACGGTCACTACGAAACTTTCACGCAGCAGCTGCAACGTCATTTTGGTGAAATACAACCGCTAAAAATTGTTGCGTCGTCAGCGACGATTGAAGCCTTCGCGCGACAGGTTGAGCATTTATACGGGCGCCGAGAAGCGCGAGTATTTCCCGGTCTCGGACCGACACAAGGGCAATCGTTTTACGCGCAAACGCGAAACTATCCGCAACGGTTGTTCGTCGGTCTCCTTCCGCACAACAAGACGATCTTCAAC
>JAIVJJ010000089.1 GCA_020200095.1 Acidobacteriota bacterium
ACAAAACATTCTGTTTTAGGTTTGGAAGTTGTAACCGCAACAGGCGAAATTATCCGAACAGGCGGCAAGACTGTGAAAAACGTTGTCGGTTTTGATTTGACCGGCTTGATGTGTGGCTCGGAAGGACTTTTGGGAATTATCACCGAAGCGACATTGAAATTGTTGCCAATGCCCGAAGCGACTTCAACGGTTCGCGCCAATTTCAAAACAATGGAAGAAGCTTGCAGAGTTTTAACCAAATTCACGCCCGAAGGCTTGCTGCCGATGGCGATGGAAGTTATTGACAAATACTGCATCGAAGCTGTCGAGGGAAATTTTGCTTTTGGACTTTCAAAAGACGCGAACGCGATTCTGCTCGTTGCGGTTGACGGTTCGCGCGAAGAAGTTGAGAAAAACGCGCAGACAATTGAGCGAATCATCAAAGCAAATGGCGGCTTTGATGTTCTTCGCGCCAAATCGAAAGACGAAGAAGACAAACTTTGGGACATTCGCCGCGCAATTTCGCCTTCATTGATGAAATACGGAACACTCAAAATTAATGAAGATGTCGTCGTGCCGCGCTCGAAAGTTCCCGAATTGGTTGCGAAAATCGAGGAAATCGGTCGCAAACACGATACATTTGTGGCAAACTTCGGACACGCAGGCGACGGCAACATTCACGTCAATTTCTTGTGCGATAAAGAAAATCCCGAATCAATTGCCCGCGCCCGTCAATGCGTGAAGGAAACTTTTGCACTATCTGTTAAACTCGGCGGCTCAATCTCCGGCGAACACGGCATCGGCTACGTCAAAGCCGCTTATCTCGATATGGCAATTGACGCACCGACGCTCGAAGTAATGAAAGGCATTAAACGAGTTTTCGACCCGAACGGGATTTTGAATCCGGGCAAGATGTTTGTTTGATTATGTTAGAATAAAAACGGAGAAAGACAGTGGATACTACAACCGAATTAAATCCGAATATTGCTAAACAAATTCTCACCGACGCTTCGCAAAAAGGTTTGTCCGTCGAAGTTTACCTGAAAAAAATCATTGACAAAGACGAACGCCTCAAAGCGATGCGCGACGCGATGAAAGACAAGCTTTTTTTAGCTGACTTGGAAGAAATCGCAGAAGATTTTCGCCACGTAGATTTTGAATAATGACGATTGAACGTTGGGAAATTTGGCTGGCAAATCTCGAACCTGTCGTCGGGTCGGAACAAGGCAAAACTCGCCCGGTTTTGGTATTAAGTTCGACTGCTTTGAATCAAATTCTACCCGTCGTTAATGTTCTGCCCGTAACTTCACGCAAACCGAAGCGACGCATCTACCCAAATGAAGCTTTGATTTCCGCAGGCACAGCCGGACTCGTTTCCGATTCAATCGTTTTGTGTTATCAAATCCGCACGCTCGACAAGCAAAGACTAACCAAAAGATTTGGTAAATTAGAAGATGATAACTTACGAAATCAAATTCTGAATGCTTTAAAATTTCAACTAGAAATGGAAATCTAATTATTGAACATCAAACGAGTTTTCGACTCAAACGGCATTTTAAATCCCAGCAAAATGTTTTTATGATAAAAGGAAAAATTTATGGCGCAATTAAAGACAAAGCAAAACGAACAAAGCGTTGAAGATTTTCTGAATGAAAGTACGGATGAGAAAAAACGACAAGATAGCTTTATCGTTTTAGAGTTGATGAAAAAAGCTACCGGGCGAGAGCCGAAAATGTGGGGCGCGAATATCGTCGGCTTTGGATGTTACAACTACCAATATGAAAGCGGGCGCGAAGGCAAATGGTTTCTGGTGGGTTTTGCGCCACGCAAAGCGAATTTGACGCTTTATATTATGTCCGGTTTTTCAAAATACGCAGAACTTCTGGCAAAACTGGGCAAACACAAAACGGGAAATTCTTGTCTTCATATCAATAAAACCGAAGATGTAAATTTGGATGTTCTGCGAGAAATGATAGAGAAATCGGTTGATGCCGTAACAAGCGGAAAAATAAAACTTTAGTCGCCAAACTGTGATTAATCGTCTCGCAAAATTCGATTTTCCTGCTTTTGATGTTAAGAATTCGGGAGATTTCAGCCAATTGTAATTTTCCGTTTCGATGAAACCGTAAACGCTTTTTCTGCGTAAAAATCCACAAACGAGTTAGTATTCTTCTTTTCAAAAATCGCAGTGTTCAAACATTTGAAAGCTAAAAATCTGGTCAAATTTGAGGATATGAAAATTATTGTTTCTCTTTCTCTGGGATTATTACTGTTTACGTTTGCGGGCAGCAGCGTTTTAGCTCAACACAGAAAACTTACCGTTATTTTGCTGCGGCACGCGGAAAAAGACGTTTCGGAGGAAGCGGACACTGCAAATCCGGGACTTTCGGCGGAAGGAAAGTTGAGAGCGCAAAGGTTGGTAAAAATCATAAATAAATATAATCCCGACGCGATTTATTCTACAAATTATATTCGGACAAGAGCGACGGTTATGCCGCTTGCGAGGAGTAGAAGAGCAATGATTTTTATCTACGACCCGCGAAATCTGAATCAAATGGTTGACCTGATAATGTCGGGAAAGCTAAAGAGAATCGTTGTTGTCGGACACAGTAATACAACGCCCGAACTCGCAAATCTGCTGATAAAACAAGACAAATATAAAACTCTAGACGAATCCGAATACGATAAAATCTGGGTTATTAAAATCAAAAGGAATAAAAGAAAGCCAAACAAAATCAGAGAGAAAGTTATCACATATTAATTATTTTGGCTCCCAGAGTTCGATTTTGTTGCCCTCAATGTCGAGAATCCAACCGAATTTACCGTAATCTCCGTCTTCGATTTCATCGAAAACGTGAACTCCTTCGCCGCGTAAAACTTCAAGAAGCGTATCCAAATTTTCCACGCGAAGATTGAGCATAAATTCTTTTGCGGAAGGATCGAAATATTGCGCATCATGCTTGAAAAGCGAAAACGCTGTCCAGCCTTTTTCCTTTTCCTGAAATTGAAAATCGGAATAAGTCTTACCGCCGAAATCAATGCCGAGATGCCGCTCATACAACGCAGCAAGTTTTTGGGGATTTTCCGCTTTGAAAAATATGCCGCCGATGCCGATTACTCTTTTCATAATTTTACCTGAGAATTGAAACCACAGATTATCACAGATAAACGCAGATTTTTAAAGAGAATTTGTGCGCGAGATACACGAAACAAACGAAAATAAATCCAATTTACTCGTGCTAATTTACGGCTAACTATTTTACAATTAAACGATGCGAAAACGCTTTGTTATTCACGAGCATCACGCGACGCGGCTACATTTCGATTTGCGTCTGGAAATCGGTGGCGTGTTGAAAAGCTGGGCTGTTCCGAAAGGCGTTTCGATGAATCCGCAGGAAAAAAGATTAGCCATTCATGTACCTGACCATTCACTCGGCTACGTCAGTTTTGAAGGCACGCTCGCGGAAGGAACTTACGGCGCGGGCGAAGTGAGAATTTGGGACAACGGCGAGTTTGAAACAAAGGAAGACGCAGAAATACAATTAAAAAAAGGAAAACTCGTTTTTACGTTTTACGGCACGAAATTAAAAGGCGAATTTACACTCGTAAAAATGTGGAATCAGGAAAAGAATTGGTTGGTTATCAAATCAAAAGACGAATTTGCCAACGAAAATTGGAAACTCGAAACCGTTCTCGAACCGAAGAGGTAAATTTACCACAGAGACGCCGTACAACACGGGAAATGGAAAACGGATAATGGAAAACGGAAAATTTAAGAATCAGTATTTTCCATTTTCCACTTTGCATTTTCCATTTCTTTTCTTTGCGTCTCTGTGGTGAAAAAATCTTATGAAATCGCCTGGCTTTGCTCCATCTTTGCAAAATAAACCGCGATAAAAGCAGCCACAATCATAATTGTTGCCGCCACCCAAAATGTCCTCTGAACGGTAAAATTATCCACTTGATTAACCGCGTTGTTAAGCAGAACGCCACCGACGGCAGGACCGATTGCCCGCGCTAAACTCGCGCCCGACTGCAAAGTGCCGAGAGCTTTACCTTGTTCATTGTCGCCGGCAACTTTCGATGCAAGACTTGAAAGCGCGGGTGCAGCCATTGCATTTCCGATTGAAAGCAATGCGACTACCAACAACAAACCTTGCAAACCGCCAAAGTCGGGACTAACAAACGGAATGGCGAACAAGCTCGCCGTCATCATCACGCAGCCGATAATCATTAGCGGATTTTCGCCGAATTTATGCACGAGTTTACTGAAAAGCACGCCTTGAAAAATTACTGCCAAAGCGCCGATAAACGCAAAAATATAACCGTTCTGCTCGGCGCTGTAGCCGAAGCGGAATATCGTGTAAAGCACAAAGGCGTAAGTCATTATCGAAAACGCCACGACGAGAAAAAAGTAAATTGCCGTCAAAGTTCCAAAACGCGCGTCGTGTAAAGATTCAAAAAGCTGGACAAAGCGATTTTTGCGCTGTTCGATTTTTTCAAATGAATTCTTTTTAACCGTTTCGGGCAGAATAAGATACAGCAAAACCGCATTGACAAAAGACAAAACGGCGGCAAAAACAAAGGGGACGTGAATACCGAAACGGCTCAGAATTCCGCCAATTGCCGGTCCGAAAATAAATCCGAGACCGAAAATTGCGCCGAAAAATCCCATTCCTTTCGCGCGATTTTCCCGCGTCGTTACGTCGGCAATATAGGCTTGCGCGGTTGAAATGTTTCCGCCGGTGATTCCCGAAATGATTCTTCCGGCAAAAACCATCCATAAAGCCCACGCAAAACCGATGAAAAGATAACCGACGGCAGAACCCAGGAGCGAGAAAAATAAAATCGGACGCCGACCGATTTTATCGGAAAGACCGCCCAGGATTGGCGAGAAGATAAACTGCTTCGCCTTCTACATAATACGGCAAGGCTGGGATAACAATACCAAACCCGACCAGGTCAATAAATACCGTTATAAAAATTATAATGATTGGTTTAGTGAAAAACTTTTCGTTTGTTGCCGGAGAAATATTTTCCGTTTCTTGATTCATTTAATAAAATTTTGCAGAAGCCGTCGCGTGAGGTCAAATAAGGTATGAGTTTTGAATTTGGAGTGTTAAGTTTTGGCTTTCATTCAAAATTCAAAACTTGCCAAATCCGCGTTTTAATCCTAAATCTTCTCGCCGACAACCAGCGTCGCTTTGACGGAAAAGCGGAACGAAAACGTTCCGTCATCAGCGTCTATTTTTTGAGCGAGCTGTTGCCGCACTTGTTCTTGTTCGTCTGCATCGAGGAATTCAAGCCAGACAGGAAGCAGAAAATTTTCCACCAGCGGCGAATTGATAAATTCCGTGCCGTTTTTAAACTCGAAAATTTCATTTTTCGTAACCGTTTCGAGTTTTGTTAAACCGAGATTTTTAATGGTTTCCTTAACATTCGTAACCGTCGGAAGATCGGAAATCAAGCGTTCAATCTCCGTGCCTTTTTCGAGCAAATCCAAATCGAGCAAAGTTTCCCAGAGAAACGAAAAAATTTCGCCGAAGCTGCCTGCAGTCGGCAGAAAAAACGCTACTTGACCAGCGGACAAATCAATTATTTCCGCCAGAAACGAATGCAGATTTTTCGGCTCGACAAAACTGGCGTCGGCTAAAACCGTATCGAAAGTGTCGTCGGGGAAAAATGAGGAAAAATACACGTCGGATTTCAGAGCATCGGCTTTTGCCTTGGCGATAACATTTAATTCGTCGTCTTCGTTAAAGGCATTTAATTGCGAATCTTTATCTAAGTTTTCGTTCAGTGCAAGCGCGTGATTACCCGTTCCGGCATTGACGTAAAGAATATTTCTTTCATCGGCAAACTTAAAATTTTGGTCGAAAATATCCGTGAAACGCGCAGTCCAGTCATTTGCTATATACAAATCGCGCAAAAAAGCGAGTTCCTTTTGTGTCTTGCTCATACGATTATTTAACCGCAAAGGACGCAAAGAACGCAAAGAGAGAATTTCTCCATAGTTCAACACGGATTCACAGAATTTTTTTCTTTTATTTGTGTTAATCTGTGTTCGTCTGCGGACAATTTCTATGGTAAAACACATTCGAGATTTGTTTGATTTGAACGGAAAAGCTGCAATCGTAACGGGCGGCTCTCGCGGTCTGGGAAAAGAAATGGCGGAAGGCTTGGCGGAAGCCGGAGCAAGTTTGATGCTTTGCGCCAGGCGCGCAGAATGGCTCGACGAAACTTTGCAAGAATTTCGCGCGAAAAATTTTAATGTTGCGGGAAAACTTTGCGATGTTTCAAAGCCGGACGAAATTCAAACAATTGTTGACGAAACCATAAAAACGTTTGGCAAGATTGATGTGCTTGTAAACAATGCCGGAATTTCCTGGGGCGCAATGCCCGAAGAAATGCCGCTCGAAAAATGGCAGAAAGTTTTGGACGTGAATTTAACGGGTTGTTTTTTGTTTGCTCAAGCTGTCGGACGCGAAATGTTAAAACGTCAAAGCGGCTCTATAATAAATATTGCTTCAATTTCTGGAATTACTTCTTCAGCAAACGGACCGTTTTATGCAGGTTACGCGGCAAGCAAAGCCGGACTCATCGGTTTGACCAGAGAACTTGCGGTAAGTTGGGGACGTAAAGGAATCAGAGTTAATGCAATCGCGCCCGGATTTTTTCATTCGCGGCTTGCCGATGCGGTCATTGATATTTACGAGCGTTCGATTCAGGAAAACAACGCGATTCCGCGCATTGGACGCGAAGGCGAATTAAAAGGCGCGGCGGTTTTTTTGGCTTCCGACGCTTCGAGTTATATTACAGGTCAAACAATCATCGTTGACGGCGGAATGACCGTTTGATTTTGGATTGCGAATTTTGGATTTTGGATTAAAATACCTGTGTTCGTTTGTGAATATCTGTGGTTAAAATAAATTATGTAGGGTCATGACTAGCGAAAAAGTAAAATATAATAATTAAAGCTAGTTATGACAGATAGTTGCAAACTTTATATACGCGCTCAAATTTCACGCGCTAAATTTCGTCAAATCTTACGACTTTTT
>JAIVJJ010000220.1 GCA_020200095.1 Acidobacteriota bacterium
GCTCATGGCAATTTACTTAAACTTATGTCAACTTGTCGTGGTAAAAAGGGTGCAGTCAAGAAAGTACTAACCCGATTAGATGTTAATATTAATTTCTTCTAAAATTGTTTCAAAAGTCGCTTTGTAACTAGGTTGTGTTGACACTAATAAGCTAAACTGTTCCTTATTATGAATGTTAAGCTAACTGATGAACAGTGGCAAAAGATTTTGCCTGTGTTAAAATCCTGCCCCGAAATCCGTCTCGGAGCAGGACGCGATTGCCGCCGATTTCTCGAAGCCGTGTTGTGGATTACCCGAAGCGGTTCGCAATGGCGGCTGCTTCCCAAGCAATACGGCAAATGGAATTCTGTTTTCAAACGCTTTAATCGGTGGTCTCAAACAGGCATCTTTGAAAAACTTTTCGAGACGATGAGCCGCGACCGTGACCTTGAATATCTGTTGATTGATTCGACAATAGTTCGCGCTCACGCTTGTTCGTCGGGAGCGCAAAAAAACACGGCACTCAATCTTTAGGCAGAAGTCGCGGCGGTTTCTCGACCAAGATTCATCTGGCAACCGATGCTTTAGGTAACGCCATTCGTTTTATTTTAACGGGCGGCGAACGAAATGACATTACGCAAGCCGCAGCGTTAATTGAAAATCTGTTCCCCGATTATATCATCGCCGATAAAGGTTATGATTCTGAGAAATTTGTCCTGCTCTTACGGAAAAAGAACGCAGAAGTTATCATTCCTTCAAGAGTTAATCGGAAAATTCAGCGCATCATTGACACGGATTTATACAAAGAGCGGCACTTGATTGAATGCTGCGTCGGGAAACTGAAACACTTTCGCCGTGTGTTTTCCAGATTCGATAAATTGGCAAAGAACTATTTAAGTTTCGTGCAGTTTGCCAGCACTATTGTTTGGCTCAGATAGTTATGTCAACAGAACCTAGCTAGCTCTTTGGTTAAATATGGCGGAGCTATTGATTGGAGATACGAGGACGCTTTTAAGGAAGTTATTGATTATGTATATGATACAGGTGACGCTCGCCTTATAAATTTTCTTGCGTCAACTCAGCCATATGAAAATGGCTATAATGGTGGAATTAAAAACGTTCGACAAAGGTTGCGAGTTATCGAAAGAATCATCGCGGATAATGTAACAGAAGG
>JAIVJJ010000459.1 GCA_020200095.1 Acidobacteriota bacterium
ATCATGGCTTAGCCGCCCTGGGCTAAGCCTTATTAATTAGAAGCAGTTTTATAAATAATGAAAAGTCGCCGGATTTGCGGGTGGCGAAAAAAATTGTGCCGCGTTCCCCTATTACTTTGGCTTCCTAGTGTAAAATCAGGCAACATTGTTGGATAGTCGCGGCAATTGTTCTGAATTGAAATAATCGCATACTCTTTGCTCGATCATTTCTTTGGTTAATTCTCCATTCGGCTCACAAATGGCTTTCTTGCCGTGCATCCAATGCGGTTCAATCGGATTCAGCCACGGACTTTTGCTCGGCAACTGACATCGGATGATTCTTACGCCGCCTTCTTGTTTGGCTGTCCGATTGTTTTCTTTGACCCACCCGCAAACCTTTTTCGATTTGTGCCAACTGGCATTATCCCAAATCAGAAACAGAGCCTTTTTTCCTTCCTTTTCTAACTCTTCAACAATCCACTGTAAAAATGAGATTGTTATCTCCGAAATCGGTCGCTCTTCTAAAAACCTGACTTTCACCTGATCGGTGTCTTTTCTCAATAACCCGTAACAAGCAATCGCTTTCGGTTCTTTATCATCTTTCGCTGCTTCTCGCTGCACCATCGGCAAAGGCTTGTCATATTCCCACGTCCGCACCTTCGGTTGCGAAAAACGCGACCACCACACCTCGTCCAAATATCCCAAAACTATTCGCGGGTCTAAACTCGCCAGCCGAATCAACCGATCCCGCTGATTTTTTTTAACTCATATTGCGGATCGGGCGAACTAATCCAATCCTTGGCGCGTTTCCAACTGACTCCGTTTTTCTTCATCGCCGTCCGAATCGTTTCATTCCCCATCTGCCGTGGCGTTTCGCCTCTCTCATACAAAACCTCCGCCACCAAAGTCAATGTCCAGATACTGCTCGCCTTCCCATATGTGCGTGGACTCTTGTGCATAAGCTGTTTGATCTGCTCACACTTTCCCTCATCAACTATCGTCTCCTGTGTTTTGGGTGCCGAATTTTTTCTTTTCAAACAACTGATTCCTTGCTCGTTAAACCGATGAATCATTTGACGGGCATATTCGGCTGAATAGCCGAATTGTTTTTCAATTGCCGTCGTCGTCAATCCCTGACTGCTTGCCAACAATATCTGTGATCGTTTCATC
>JAIVJJ010000339.1 GCA_020200095.1 Acidobacteriota bacterium
AACGTAACTTCGGCTGTGCCGTTTGGAACGCGCAAAATGAAACGGGTTTCACCGAATCGCATCATTTCAATACTGCTTGCCGTTACGTCAGCTTTTTGCTCGATGCCATAAGTTATCGTGTTGCCCTTGTGAAATTCACGCATTGCGAGAACGAGAAAATCATCGGCGTTTAAAACCGCAGTTCCACCTTTTTTCATTCCTTCAATCAATTCGGCTTTTGCTTTCGCCACATTTTCAATTGAACCGAGATGTTCGACGTGAACGGGCAAAACATTTAATTCAACGGCAATGTCGGGCGGTGTGATTTCGCACAAACGCGCAATTTCCTGCAGTGGTGTGGACATTCCCATCTCTAAAACGGCAACATCGAAACTTTTATCTTTAGCCAGATTTAAAACCGTCAAAGGATGACCAAGACCGTTGTTATAATTTTTGATATTTTTCAGGACTTTTCTTCCCGTTGATTCTAAAACGTGCGCCGTTAATTCTTTCGCAGTCGTTTTCCCTGCGCTTCCGGTTATCGCCACGACCGGTTTGTTCCATTCGAGATAAACGTCGTGCGCGAGTTTTTGCAAAGCTACGATTACATCATCAACAAAAATTAAGCGGTCTTGAAACTTTTCTAAAACCGCTTTATGTTCTTCAAATCTGTCAGGACGCGCGACCGCGGCAATTGCGCCTTTGGCAAATGCGTCGGGAATAAAAACGTGAGCGTCGGCAAAATCGCCGTTAAAACAATTGTTTTTATAATCGGGCTGCGAAAAGGCAAAAAACACTTCACCCGCTTTGACTTCGCGTGAGTCAATCGCAAATGATTGGACTTCTGACCGAAGCAAAGCGGGATTTAGTTTAGACGCATCAGCGTTCATATATTCGATGGCGGTTTCAAGTTTCAAGGTACAATGCGCGTCCTTTCAGTTGACGATTTGTTTTTCGTATCGCTTCTCAGCTTTTCTTTATTTGGAGCTGGTTTCGGTTTTGCCAAATCTTTTTCTTTTTTTGTAGATTTATTCGTTTCCGCTTCGGTTTCTTTTGGCTTTTCGCTCAACACAGTCTTTTCTCGATTTGAGTTTGTTTCCGATTTTTCAAACGGCTTTTTGTTAGCTTTTCCTACCGTTTTGGTCGAAGCCGGTTTTGAATCCGAATTTATCGTTGAAACTGCTTTCGCATTCGATTCGTTCGGAACTTCTTGCGCCACTTCTTCTTGAGGTATTTCTATATCGGGCGCAACATTTAATTCGGGCAAAATCTGTTCGGCAATTTCCCGAAAAACCGGCGCGGAAACTTGTCCGCCGTTGCGCAACGCGCCCTGCGGCTCGTCCATCACAACCGCAATGACAACCGACGGATTATCAACCGGAGCAAAGCCGACGAACGACGAAACATATTTGCTACCGCTCACTCTTTTTATTTTAGGGTCGTATTTCCAAGCCGTTCCCGTTTTGCCGGCAGATGTGTAACGCTCGAGCGCGGCTTCCTTTCCGGTTCCGCTCAACACTACTTCGCGCAGCATTTGGCGCAGCTTTATCGCGGCTTCCGCGCCAACAACTTGAGTTTTTTCAGGTTCTTTCGCAGGAATCACTGTTCCGTCCGCTTGGCGAATTTCCTTTATAATGTGCGGTTGAACTCTTAAGCCGTCGTTGGCGATGGCTGCAAAAGCCGAAGCAATTTGCAAAGCCGTCACACCGATTTCATACCCGATTGACATTGAAGCGAGCGAGTCGCCCTTCCATTTTTCTGTCGGACGCACCAGCCCGCGTGTTTCCCCCGGAAGATCAATGCCGCTCGATTCACCAAAACCGAATTGGCGAATGTAATTGCTGAATCTATCTTCGCCGATTTTCAAGCCTACCTTTATCGCCCCCAGATTGCTTGAAATTGCCAGAGCCTTGGTAAAAGAAATTGCTCTGCCGCAATGATTGTCGGTAAATACGTGTTTGCCGACTTCGATGACTCCGTTGCCACAACTGAACCACTCGTCCGGCTTTATTAGTTTTTCCTCCAACGCCGTTCCGTAAGTAACGAGTTTAAAGATTGAACCGGGCGCAAAGCTGCTTTCGACTGCTTTATTCTTAAAATTTTCTTTTGGAGATTCGCTGAATTTATTCGGGTCAAAGGTCGGATAATTCGCCATCGCTAAAACTTCACCCGTTTTCGGGTCTAAAACAATTGCCATTCCCGATTTCGCGTGCGCGGCTTTTACGCCGGAGGCGAGCGCTTCTTCAACCTTGTATTGAATCGAATGGTCAATCGTTAAAACAACGTCTTTCGGCGGTTCGCGCGTCGTATTTGATTCGTCATAAACTCTGCCCAGACGGTCGCGGTCTTGCCAGGTTTTAATAACAGCTCCGCGCAAAGTTTTTTCCTGTGAAGCCTCAATTCCGGCTTGTCCCACATCGTCCAAATCACTAAAACCGACTACCTGCGCGGCAAGATTGTTATACGGATACGAGCGTTTTTGTTCTTCTCGCCAGTGCAAGCCTTTGAATTTTGGCAAATCAAATTTTTTCAGCTCGTCTTCCTGTAAAGTTTTATTCAAGCTTTGCGCCGTATCTTCATCGAGTTTTCGCGCCAGCCAAACAAATCTCTTCCCGCCTTCCTTAGCTTCCCGCAAATCTTTCAAAATACCGTCCGGTTTAATTCCAAGCGCGTCTGCGACTCGTTTAGCAGTTCCTTCGACATCTTCGATTTCTGCCGGGTCGGCGTATAGAGATTTTACTTTGACGCTCATTGCCAGCGCGCGTTCCGTACGGTCATAAATCGTGCCGCGGAGCATTTTGCTTTTCAGTTCGTCGCGTCTCTGGCTAAGAGCTTTGTCGCGCAGCCATCCGTATTGATTAACCTGCAGATGTACGAGACGCACGCCGATGGCGCCAATCCACAAAATAAAAAACGCCACAATCAGCATAAAGCGCGTAAACACTGTCTGAACCGAATTGTTTTTTGTTTTTTGACTTTTATTCAGGCGTTTTTCCATTTTTTATCTTTAAATTTCTTACTTTAAATTTCTTTGTGTTTTGGTATCAATTACGCGAAGTTGCTCGAATTTCACATTTTATTTTTGGCAATCTGTGTTTTCGGTTTTTCCTGTTTGTCTTTTATTTCTTTTGTTTTCTTTTCTTCTTTGGTTTTTTTGTCAACCGTTTTTTCGTCCTTTTTTGTTTCTTCGGTTTTTATTACAGACGGTTGTTTAAGCTTTGTATCTTCGGGTTTTTCGAACTCTGGTTTTTCCTGGGGTTTATAACTTATGCGGGACAGTTCGATCTCGCTTGCGGTCATCTCCTTCAAACCAATTTTTTTGGCGGCGCGTTTTATCTCGCCCGGCGAGAGCGCAATTTCTTTGGCGAGAACCAATCGGCGTTTGTCGGCTTCGAGGTCATCCATCTGTTTTCGCAATTTGGAGTTTTTGATACTGTATTCAATTGACGCAAAATGCTGACGCGCGGCAAAGAAAAAGCCGACTGCCAAAAATAATCCGCAAAGTATCATCAACAAACAATATTTCCGGGGAAGCGGCTTTTGCTCGCGTTTGGCGCGGCTGGGTTGAGTGCTTCTGGATATTTTTTTTCGGTTCATAATTACTCTCCAATTTTGGTGACAGTTTTGGTTTATTTTAATTTCAAACAGGCGCGGAGTTTTGCGCTGCGCGCGCGCGGGTTTTCGTTCGTTTCTTCTTCGCCGGATATAATCGGCTTACGCGTTAAAATTTCGACTTCTCTGCTTGCTCCGCAAACGCATTGCGGAAGGCGCGGCGGACAGAAACATTTTCCCGACAGTTTTTGCAGGGTTTGTTTTACAATTCGGTCTTCCAAAGAATGAAAAGTTATCACTACAAATCGTCCGCCCTTTTTCAAAACTTCCACACCGTCGCGGATAAATCCCTCTAAAATTCCAAGTTCGCCGTTGACCGCAATTCTGAGCGCCTGAAATGTACGCGTTGCCGGATGAATCTTATCTTTCTTGCCTCGCTTAACGGCTTTTTCAACTAATTCGGCAAGTTCTTTCGTTGTTTTCACAGGCTCGCCGCTTACTCTTTTTTCAACAATCCGGCGAGCGATGCGCCGCGATAATCTTTCTTCGCCGTATTCGTAAATGATTCGTGCAATTTCAAACTCGGAAAGCGTTTCAAGCAAACCAGCGGCATTCTCCGCGGTTGATTCGGCGTTCATTCGCATATCTAGCGGCGCGTCGAACCGAAAACTGAAACCGCGCGTTGCGCTGTCAAACTGCAAAGATGAAACTCCCAAATCGGCTAAAATGCCGTCAACCTTTTCGATTTTCGCATCTGTCAGAACCTGTTTAATTTCAGAAAAATTTGAGTGAAAAACCTGGAATCTTTCTTCGAATTTCTGCAATCTTTGCTTCGCAAGTTCGATTGCTTCGCGGTCTTGGTCAATTCCGATAATCCGTGTTTTTTCAGAAGACGCCAAAATCGCTTCGGCGTGTCCGCCCAAACCTAATGTCGCGTCAACAAAAATTTCACCGATTTGCGGGTTAAGCAGTTGCAAAGTTTCCGCTAGTAAGACCGGCTTGTGTAAGTTTTCCGCTATGATTTTCGGCACATTCAAAGAGCTAGACTTTAATTTTAGACGTAGTGTCAATCACACAGATACACTTCGAGATTAGTCTTTCAAACTCCCGTAATAAAACCTTTGAAATCGTAATTTTTTGATTTTACGCGAAAAATCCTTTTTGACCGTCCTAATCTTCCGGATTGCTTCCGCATATCATCTGTCTTAACTTTGTGGAAAAGTGCTTAAAAATTTTGAAATCTTAAACACTCTTGAGTGGAAACCTTTTTTGCCTAAAATAATTTTTTAGGTTGTTTTCAATCACTTAAAAGCATATTACGAT
>JAIVJJ010000090.1 GCA_020200095.1 Acidobacteriota bacterium
TGCCTGCACCGCAAACCGCCGAAGAAAAACGCCTTGCTTATGAGCGAATCAAAGCCGAAGAAGTGAAAAATAATGACAAAGGCTTAGGCGGATTCTTCAAACAATTCGGGCAAAACTTTCTGCGCGGAATCGGGCAAACGGCTCAAAGCAATCCGAACGCCAATCTTTATCAACTGCTCGGCGGCGGACTGGGACGCGGCACGGTAGGAAGCGTTGATAACACGCTTGATGAAAGAACCTATAAGCAACAACGAGAGGCTCAGGCGTTACAGGATTATCAAGTCGCTCAGAAAATGGACGAAAACAATTTAGATCTTAATTCCAGAAATGCGGAGATTGCTTCCAAAAACGCGCAAACCGAATACACTAAGACCAAGCCGGAGCTTGACCAGCAAAAACTTGATGTTAAACAAAACGAGATGTTTGTGCGAGACCAGCAGCACCGCGCTCGCGTCGTCGCTTCAATCTATAACAAAATGCAGGATTTTGACCCTTCCGACCCAGAAAACACCGACATCGTTGAGCAGATGGAATTTCTAGGTTTGCCCGTTTTCAAAAAAGAAGCAAACCAGCAAATTAAATACGTTCAAGACGAAGAATCCGGCGAAATGTTTGTCCTTTCTACTGATAAACAAACCGGAGAAACACAAGCCGCGCAAATTGTTAGTAACGGCTCACCTTTGAAACTGACCACGAAAACGGCAGTCGGCGTCCGTGTGAAAGACCTTGACCGCACATCACGCGAGAAAATCGCCACAGCCAGAAACCGAACCACCATTGATGCGGCGAAAATCGGTGCAGGAAGCCGCCTTGAAGTCGCCAAAATCAATCAACAAGGCGCAAATTCAAGAAATGAAGCTGATAATCAAGTCAAAATTCAACTTGGCGAAAAGACTAAGGGGATGACCGCGAACCAATTACTGCCGAAATTGACCGACTACGCCAAGAAAAACTTTATGACGATCGAGCAGGCGAAAGAAGCGTTTCGCGGCGCTGGAATTAACGTTGACGAAATTTTACAAAGGTAAGAAACAATGGATGGAGATTTAGAAAAAATAGCGAAGCTGTTCGGCGTTCAGCCTGCAAAAACGCCAAAACAACCGAAAACTGATTCGGCACAGGTGGCGCATGTAGTGAACGACGAGTTAAATAATCTCGGCTGGAGCGAGCCGGCGCGTCTTAGTTTTCTGGGCGATTTAGGTCGTGAAAATGCTTGGAATAGAGATACGATTTTTCAAGGACACAAAGACCCGAAAAACAACGCCAACAATCTCGGTATTGTTTCTTATCAAGGGAGTCGCCGAACCAATCTGATAAATTATCTCGGCGGTGATTTAACTCCGTCCGATGACAATTTACGCAAAATGGTGCGGTTTATGGATAAGGAGATGCAATCTTCGCCCGAATGGAGAAGTGTTCATCGAGCGATGCGTAATCCGAATATTTCGACCTACGACGCTTCGGAGAATTTGAGAAAATATATTAAATATGTGCCTAACGGTCCATATAACAGTTACGACTCGAACTTTCGCGTAAAAAACAATAGAGATTGGGCAGAAAAAGCGCGTAGTTTAGGTTTGGTTTCTTCTCAATCCGCACCCAGTTCAAATCTCTCTGAAATTGCTAATTATTTTAATAATGATACGGCAGAAGCGGACTCGAATTTAAGCGACATTGCGAATTATTTTCAAGAAAAAAATGCTGGCGGGGGAAATTCTGCACCCGAAAATGTAGCTCGACAAAACGATAACAAAACTTCTAAAATTGCCGATATTGCCAGCTATTTCGATGTTCAACCTTCGTCGACAATTCCTGCGCCGCAAATTCCCGAAGGCGTTTTAGCTGAAACTCCCGAAAAGGCGAGATTAGCCGCGGGCGGTTATATAGATGAACAAAGTCCGCGCGTCGCCGTTCTTTTGACCGACAAGGGGCAATCCTACAAAGTAGCCAAAACCGGTTCAAATTTTGTTTCGGTTAATACGCCGAACGGCGAGCTGCTAGTCAATGCGCGAAAAGCCAAAACCGCGCTCGGACTCAATTCAAAACAGGAAATAGAAACTTACGTTCGGACAAAAGGTTTTGCTTCATTAATTGGAAAAGTCGAAGATGTCGGCGGCGATACTGCTTCGGGCGCGGCTGTCAGAACCGAGAGCGCAGATGGAAAAGAGCTTTCAACCTCGGTTGTAACAACGCCGGAAACTGCCACGGCGCAAATTCAAAATGACCAAAAAGAGTTTGGCGCGCGCATTGGCAAGCAGGAAATTTTACCGACTCAAACGGCGGTTCAAAAAAGACAAATCGAACAACTTCCAGCAGATTATGCGGAATTCTTAAAAGCAAGTGAAACAGTTGATTCGCAGGAAGCGCGAAATCAATACAGCGATTTAATGAGAAACGCGCCGGAAGCCTTTAAGCCCGTGCCGAACGCTGTGCAACCGCAGCCCTTAGCTCATAATAAACCCGCATTTGCTACAAATATTGGCGCTATTGCTCCTAATATAGAAGAAGGCGCTGCTCGCATCCCGCTTCAACCGCGAATGCAAAGTCCGACGAATTTCGCGTCCGCAAATGATGTCAGTTTGCAAAGCGAAACTTTCGGCTCGGTTGCTGTTGACGGGAAATACCAGAAAAAACCCACTGTCGAAGAAATCCGCACAAAAGCGCAATCGCAGCTTTACGGCTCGAATTTTGGTCGTGCGAATGAAGTTTATCAGCGTCTTACTGGCGAACCTTTAGAAAAAGCGAATATAACCGACGATACAATTGACCGCCATTACGACGAGAAAACGAAAACTATTTCGGGTTTGGATTATTTCGGAAACGCGAAAGTTAAGCGCGTCGTTGATGCTTACAATCGTGGCGGAGAAGAAGCCGTCCAGCGCGTTCTTGACAGCCCGGAACAAACCAGAAAAGAGATTGAGCAACCTGAGCGCGACGCGGAAAATACGGCGCGAATTGAAATTGAAAACGAAAAACGGCGCGATATGCTCACCGAAGGCGGAGATTTAAGCTGGGCGTCACTCGATGGACTCTCGGCGCGTTTCGGTCATTTTATCAACAAAACCAAACTCGACGACTTGGCTTTCACCGGCGTTGCCGGAGCGATGTTTGGAAAATCGGACGCGGCTAAAAATCTTTTTCTTTCAAAAGAAGAGTCTCGGCGTGCGGTGGAAGATGCCGCTCAAGAAGAAATTGCTCAAGCCGGAAGTGCCAGCGAAGCTCGCCGTCTGCAAAAGGAATACGAGCAGATGAGCGGTATCGAAAAAGCTACGCGCCACACAATTGATTTACAGAACGCTATCCGTCGTTTTCCCGCATCGCTAGCACGCACGGCGCAATGGGCAGAAGACGTTATTCATTACGCCAGAGAAAACGGCGTTGTTATTCCGACTTTAACCACCAGCGATGTCTTAAACGGTGTTGATTGGGTAGTTTCAAAAATAAGCGGAACTGAATCCACAACAAAATTCAAGTCCGGCTACGTTCCCGCGCTGCTTGCTGACGCGATAGAAAAGCAGTTTCCCGACGATCCCTTAACCAGACGAACAACTTTAGGAAAAATATCTCGCGCCGTTGGTTCAGCAGTGCCTTTTCTCATTGGCGCGGTAGCTTCGGGCGGGAGTTCGGCAGTTGTCGCTCTGCTTGGAATCGGTTCAAGCGTTGGCGAACAATACTCGGCGGCGGAAAAAGCGGGACTATCGCGCGAGAAACAACTTCTTTCAGGATTGTCGGGTGTTCCTTTTGGGTTAATGGAACTCGGCGGTCTGAAATTCGCAAAACTTGGTCAATTATTAAATGGGCGTTCAAACGGCGTGTTTGTGAAATCCTTTATGGATTTTCTTCAACAAACAGGTAAAGAAGCCACCGAAGAAACTTTGCAGGAATTTACGCAAAGCGCATCGGGCAAACTTGTCATCGAAGGTCTGAAAAAAGACGGATTGACCCGTGACGATGTGGCAAAAGCAATCGGCTCATCACTTGAAGACGCTTTTACAGGTGGTATTGTCGGAGCGATATTTGGCGGGAGCGGAGCAGCTATTTCGGGCGCGTCCGGCAGAAAGCCGGTTGTGAATACGGAAACGGCAATTGAGCGAAGTGTTCCGAGAACTTGGGACGCGGAAGGTGAAGTTGTTGCCGATGATACTCCAGCCGCGCAAAATACACCTGTTTCCCCACAGCAAACAGAAAACATCATTGCATCCACTCCACCGCGCGAGCTTTTGGGCGAAAATCCGAAACGCATTGAAACCGCGCAGCCGGATGCCGTTCAAAAAGCTGCAATTGACACCAGAGTGCAAAAAGTTGTCGAAAATCTCAAAGGCAAACCAGCCGTTTCAATTGAGCAGCTGCAAAAATCCACTCGTTACAACAAAACAAACGTTGAAGACGCCGTAATGCTTCTTTACGCGGCAAAACAAGTCGAGATTCTGCCCGATAATTCTGTTCGTTTTATCGGTGGTGAAACAGCAAAAGCTGAAAAATCTTTGTTTGAGCGAGCAGCCGAAATCGAGCACCCCAAAGAAGTCGCTCGATTAGAAAAAAGTCCGATTGAAAACGAAATTAACGCGAAAACAAACTCAATACAAAGCGAATATGAAACGCCGAAGCAAGCGAATAACTCACAATCCAACAATGATTTAATTAAAGATGAAACAAAAACGAAGCACGATTATTCATCTACGCAAGTGAATTTGCCGGAAGACGTTTCGTCAAAAGTTTTGTCGGTTGGAAAAACCTTAGTCAAAGATGCCGATTTAGCCGATAAGATTGATTGGAATCCGCGCGAAACAGAGCCTCATATAACGGTCAAATATGGACTTCATACGAACGATGCGAAAGAAGTTCGCCAAATTTTAGCAGGTGAAAAACCGTTTGAAGTAACTTTAGGAAAAACTTCAATCTTTCCGGCGAAAGAAGATGCCAATTATGATGTCGTCAAAGTTGATATTGACTCGCCGGAACTGCACCGGATTAACAAACTGATTGCCGATAATACGAAAGTTACCGACACGCATCCGACATACAATCCGCACGTGACATTAGCTTATGTGAAAGCCGGTCAAGGGCAAAAGTATGCTGATGACAATTCGCTCGAAGGAACGCGCCTTACTTTTAATTCAATTGCCTTTTCGGATAAAAACGGCAATCAAGTTGATATTCCGCTTGGGAAAGATGTGCAATCAAACAAAGAAATCGAATCGGTTGGCGGTATAAAACGCAGCGATGAATCGCACGCTGCACTGAAAGAAGCCTTTGCTCTGCCGTTTATCACGGGCGGCAGAAAACTCAACGCAGTGCTATTAAACCGAAAAGTTACGGTTAAGTTTCTGAATCCTGCGGGTCGCGTTTTAACAAAGACAATGACCGCCGCGAAAAGGCAGGAGCAGTTACAAAAACGGCACGCTCAGCTTGAAAAATTACTCGATTATATTAAAGACGGCAGTCCTAATCTTGTAGAAGGAATAAAAAAACTAGGCAAGCAAATCGGCTCGGTTGAGCGCGAAGAATTAGAGGCGCGGTTTGATAACTATCGTTCCAAAGGTCTATCGGAATACGAAGCCAGCGTTTCCGCGCTCACTGATTTTCACAAAAATTTATTTGACGCGGTTAATGATTTGCGCTCGCAAGTTAGGCTCAAGGCGGTTGAATACAAGCCTTTTGATTCGTCTGAAATAAATGCGAAATACAAAAAAAATGAAAATTCGTCTGACCCTTTAGAAGATGCAACCCGCCAAAGTTATAAAAATCTTCCCGAACAACGTCGGCAGACGCTCGCGCCCGAAAAACCCATCGCAAAAGTCATCACGGCAGCGCGTCCGAATTTAGGGGAAAAATTAAACGTCTTTACCGAACGCGGAA
The DNA here is from genome assembly GCA_020200095.1 of Acidobacteriota bacterium. Lineage (GTDB taxonomy): Bacteria > Acidobacteriota > Blastocatellia > Pyrinomonadales > Pyrinomonadaceae. The sequence continues at coordinate 5,860 of JAIVJJ010000090.1, forward strand.
CAAAAGCGAGTATTGAGCCGAAGGTGGTTGATGCGTCTGAAATTTTAACTTCTTTTAATGAAGGTTATCCTTCCGAATTTCAACCTAAAGACACAAACCGCATTGCTTCAAAAGAGTTAATTACTCGAATTTCTAACAATCCGCGCCCTGAATTTTTGGGCGATTCGCAAAAAGCGTCGGACGGAAGACCGCTTGCCGCTGCCGCCGAAGTCGAAGAAACGAATGAAAAAGGCGAAACGGAAAAGAAAATTAAATACATAATTATTAGCGGTAATCACCGAGCCGAAGGCGTAAAACAATCTTACGCAAACGGAAAGGCAAGCGACTATGCTGATTTTGCTCGAAGCAAAGATCCTTCCGCCAAGCACGCCGAGCCGATATATATTAGCGTCCTTGACCCAAATGAAATAGATTTAGCGACATTTGCGCGTGAAGCCAACGAATCAGGTGTGGCTAAAATGTCGGCTACCGAACAAGCTAAAATTGACGCTGACCGGCTTTCTAAAGATTTGTTGAATAAATTCGTGCCAAGCGAGGATGGTTCGATTCACAGCGCGGCAAACCGCGATTTTGTGCGCGGGTTTATGGAAACGGTCGAAACCAGTGTCGGGTGATTTAGCAAAAGCGACGGAAAAGTTTTCGCGTCTTCGTGATGAAGGAATTTCGGTAGACGAATATATCCAGCAGCAAAATCTTTTCGGAGATGATTTAACGCCGTTTCAAAAACGTATTTTGCATTTCTTCGACCAAAACAAAAACTCCGCTAAAGCAGTGAGCGGAGTCATAAATAACTACATTGCAATATCAAACCAATTGGGAAATCCCAATCAAAATAATTTATTCGGAAAAAACGAACCTGCTGATGCGGCGAGCTTTTTCCAAAGCGCGGTAGAAAGTTATGAACAAGGAAAACAAGCCAGCGAACCAACCAACCGAGCCTCTTTATTCAACCAAAATCAAGGGCGAGCGAACGAATCCGAGAGTAGTAGAATACGGCAAGAGATTGCTCATTCGGGCAATCAACAAACAGAACGACTCGACGCCCAAAAAGTAAGCGGCGAGATTCAATTCACCATTGATGTTAAAACCCAATCACTGACACGTGGGGAACGAATTTTAACCGATGCGGTTGCCAAACTTGCCGAAGGGAACATTCCTGACGATTATCTGCTCAGAAAAGCCGAAGCAAAAAATTTGGGCGATGCGACAATTGGACTAAACCCCGCAGCGACCGAAATGATGCGCCGTCTGATTAGCGGAGCGTATGAATACGAAGCGCCCGTCTTCTACGGAGCGCAGCTTGCGGAAGACCAGCTCGGTTTTGTTGCCGAACATGTTCTTGAAAATTACGCGCGAGATAAATCCATCCCGATTGAAACGCGGCTGCGAGCGCGTGCCGTAATGAACGATATTCTTTGGGCAGCCGATAAAAAGCATGGCGACGTGATTCTTTTAACGACGACCGAAGAGTTGCCCGCCGGCGCGGAGATGGCGATCCAGGAAGAAAAAGGTCATCGCGCAATTTCGAGAAGCGGCGCGACGAAAGCCTTAACGGTTGAATTAGAAGAAACGCCTTCTTTCACCCAATCGCTCGAAAACATCGGAGAGGCTTATGCGGATTTATCGCCGATTGGTAAGCGAAACGAAGTTGTGGCAAAATCGCTGCGAGATGATGCGGAAACCGAATTAGGAATTTCAAGAGAAGAAGTAAAAGCCAACTTAAAGGCTTTTCGCCGATCTCTTACAAAACAAGGATTAACATCCGAACTTCAAGTAAAAGCGTACGAGAATTATGGGGAGAAGGGCGAGGATTTAGCGATAGACCTTCTGTTCGAGAATCCGAACTTAACCGAATCGGAACTATTTCAACAAATCGAAGCGGAAATGAGCAAATAAGTCTTGCTCGAACACCAAACACCAACCTTGCGCCAAACGGTGAAAAATCCAATCTTCCGCCGCGTTTGTGGGAAGCCGCCCGCTCGCCGGAATTCATTCAACAATTCGGTGATTGGGAAGCAATATCTCATCGGCGTTTCCTTGACCAAAAAGCTGTAATCACGCTGACCGGAAATGAGTTTGCAAAAGAATCCACCTCACTCATTGACAGAGTAGCACAGTGGTTTGAAGACCAATACAATGGAAAAGTAAACCATCCCGTTCTTGGTGAGGTTAGGCTCAACAGAAAAGGCGTGAAAGATTCGCTTGGACACGGCATCGGGCGGGAAAAAGCTTCCGCATTTGCCGGTGTCCCTGCCGTCATTGAGAAAGGGAGAATACTTAAAGTCGAAAAGAATTGGGAAGGGCGCGGGTATGACGGTTATGTTATCGGAGCGCCTATCGAAATAAACTCACAGGATTATGTTGCGATAGTGGTAGTCATCAAAAATCCACAAACACAACGCTTCTATTTGCACGAAGTAGGCTTGAAGGAAAAGCTCCGGCAACCCTTCAAGACCGAAGCATTGACCACCGGAAAAGGTGCGCTAAACGGAGGCGTCGGAGCAATTAAAACTTTATTACAAAACATCTACGCAGTCAATGAAAAGGACGTTTCAAAAGCCGTTGACGAAAACGGTGAGCCGCGTGCCGAAGAAGTTGAAAGGTTTCTCGAAAACAAAAATCGTCCGAGCAGTGGCGAAATTCTTTTCGCGCGTCCGACCAAAGAAGAATTAAAGCCGGAAAATATACAAACAAATATTGAGAACGGTTTAGAACAACTCGCTGATTTAGCTTGGGACGGAAAGCGCGACGTTCCCGCAGCCGAAGCCGTAATGAACATTGTTCGCACCGGAATTTTAGCTTCAATTCAAACTTTTCAAAACAATCTCGTCAGCAATTCTCTGATGCAAGCCTCAGAACAAGGCGCGAAACCATTTATGGTTCTTGCCGACCTGCTTAATCCGAAAACCCGCAGGCGGCATGTTGCCGGAATTCAACCTCTCGGAATAGCAAAAGGTTTTATCGGTAAAGAAGGAGCTTTGAGAAAAGAACTCACAAAAGAAGGCTTCATCGGCGGAATGATCTACGGCGTTTCAAACGCAGAAGCAGCAAAATTCGATATGACCCAAGATGCGGCTAATCCGAACTTTGTCAGAAATACGGGTATTCCTTTGATGGATTTACTGATTGAAGGCGTTAAAAGATTCGTCGCAGCAAGCGATAGAC
>JAIVJJ010000340.1 GCA_020200095.1 Acidobacteriota bacterium
GATTTTTACTGGGAGTATAGTACGAAAATCCGTTTCGCCTTTGTAATTTGTATATAAAATTTTAATTTTCTTATTATCAATTTCTTCTGAATCGAAATCAGTTTGTGCATCCATATGATTTTGGAACTTTGAGAAAACTTAATCACATAATCAAAGTAGTTGATGTATGTGATTAAAATAAGACTGATAAATTAGACTTTTCTGTAGGAGCAGAAGTTAAATTCCTTTAATGTTAACAAAGAACCGACCGCTGCGAGCCACACAAACGTTATCTTTAACAACAAAACATTCAATCCAATGCTTACCCCTATATTTACTGAATTCCCAATTTACCAGTTTATTACTACTCGGTTTGCCATTTTGTTGTTTTGATTTAAAAAATTCTCCTCTTAGACCATTTTCTTCTGTTGCTTGCCGCCCAGTATTCACCACCTGCCACCAAATATCATAAGGTTCACGGACATTTGTTTTCGCAACATATTTTATTGAGAGACCGCCTGCAAAACTGGCATCGGAATTAACCCCTCTTAATCTTTTGAGTCCATTTCTGGTATAAAGATAAGCATCTATTCGGACCTTATATGTGAGTCGCTCGCTATGTGCTATTTCGCTCAGAGGGTGAACGTGATCACTTTTTTCTAAAGAAAATGTAAACTCTGATTTAGCTGATTCTTGATCTGAAGATGCAGGTAATGAGAAATCTTCGCCAAAAACCTGTTGCCAAATCTCCAGACTCTTAGATTCGTCAGGTTCATCATACGAATTGTTTATTAAGTCGTTATACTCTTGTATTTTATTTCTAAACTCAGTGTAATGTTCTTCTGTCCAGTTTCGTGTAAAACTTTCTTCTGGAAGTGCAGGATTGCAAATTTCAGGCATTTCTGGATTGTCCTGAAGAAACGAGTTTAACCTATTAAAGATAGTTTTTAGTGAACTTGGCAAATCAGGGTAATCGTTTTCATTTGAATCAGAATCGTAAATTTGATTACCTAAGAGAGTTGTAAGGAGAACAGATTTGACTTCTAAATCCTCGTTATAGTCCCTTAGATATTTTATTAATCTAACTACTTTAATTAAGTAATCATTGCCCGTCAGTTTATTTTGACCTTCAAACCACTCAGCATACCCGTCCCCATCAGTTGCTTCGTACTCGTCGGTCTTTTTGTTCATGATTACGAGTCCACCATCTTTTTCAATACAGGGAACTATATCTACATGGAAATCGCTTTCATAATCAATAGTTACGCATCTTGTTTTGCCGCGTGTATCTACTTTGTCCTTATATCTGTCGGTTTTTTGAAACTCGGCAGCAAGTTTCTGAAGATAATCTGCTGCCCCCCAGTCTTTTACTGGAGCCATTTCAAATAATAAATCCACATCAAAGTCTCGTTCAGGATCGACTGGTTTTATGATTGTCTTTTGTCTGAAGGAACCTTGAGGAGTTGCAATAATAAAATTTTCTCCAAAAACTTCATTGTTCATTAAAAATGAAGTCATGGTGTCTATGGAGGATTCGGCTCCTCCAGTTTTTCGATTTTGATCGAATAAAACTAAGGGGAGTTGAGATTTAGGGTTCCAAACCCTGCCCAATTCGATTGAAGTTGAAATTGGCATTGCTGGAAATATTTGCAATTTAACATTTTCACCGTGCGTTAACTTTATTTCATCCAGCAAGTTCCTGATTATAGTTCTGTATTCGCTTAAATGTTCTTTTTTTCTAATCAAATCGTTGTAGGGATTTGCTACTGTTAATTCCCAAATTGAGCAATCTTCACCCAAAACTTTTATTACTCTTTCATCTGAAATCTTGGCACTTAAGGACAATTTAAGAGCGATAGTGTCAGTTTTATTTTCCGGTTTGTTGATTTCATATTTTACGGTTGATGTATCATCTTCAAACCATGCCCAAGTAGCAGTTGGTTCTTTTTTAAGTTGATAAACATCAGCGGGATAAATATCGCCGAATAATGTCCCTAATTTAATAAGTAGGGCTTGGGGAGCTAAGCCAAAAATTGAATAATGTTTGATTGGTCTTTCGGCTCTTAACTGAGTTATTTTTCTTTCAAACAATTTTTCTAAATTATCAATTTCAGTTTTCCAATAATTTTCATCATGATCTTCTGCGGAGCTGTTTTTTAAACTCAATTCAATACATTTTGCTTCTGCCGGAAATCGGAAAGGAATCAATCCTTCTTGAGCGCAGTTCAAATTAAGCGAAGAATCATGTTTTCCAATATTGGCTCCATAAAGAACAACGTTGCTTCTTTTCTCGTCTTTAATTGTGGTTAAAAGCTCAATTCTTTCTTCATGCTTTTCCTTCATTTGTGTTAACCGTTCAACAGAATGACCTCCCACATCTTCTTTATCGACAAGCCTATGATGTCTATCACAAAGAAGCATCAAATTTGAAATGTCCGCTTTTAACCTAAGAGAAAGGACGGCATCGCCTCGCGGACCAGCAGGCTGGTCGGCAATAATGTGAGCTATGTAGGATTGATTAAATACTGCTTTGGTTAAAGGATCCTCATATAATTTTTCATTACATCCATCATACTCACACCTACCGGCAGCTAAACCCCACAAAATAATTTTCACCTTTTCAGGAATGTAAGAAACGCTCATATATTAGTAAATTGATTAACGCTAAAATTTTGCTCTTCAATGAGATCCTTGAAACAGCCTCATTATAACTAAGTCTTTTGTGTGAATCAAGATTTCATTGATGAAATAAAGCTGTTACAATCTCCAAATTAAGGTCTTTATAAATTGCCACAACTTTGCTAAGTGCAGAGGATGCGCAAAAGATCTCCAAACCACATCACTCAACGGGTATTTATCCTGACTGGGAAATAATGTCTATGATCCACAATACTTAATAGAACAAAAAAACACCGATTTTATTCGGTGTTTTTCTCGTAATGCAATTCTTAAGTTAAATGGAGCGCCGTTTTAATCTGACTTACATCCTGTTTTAGTTGCGCTACTTCGTTCTTAATCTCCGTCGATTCGGACAATTCCTGAACCCGTTCGTCAATATAATTTTGCTGGGTTTCAAACGATTCGTGGATATACGTCTTCATTTCTTGAGTTTGAGTTTCCAACGCACTGTTTAAATCGGCTTTGGTAACCATATCTGCCCGAAGGGCTTCTATTTGCCGATCAAAATGTTCTTGGGTCAGTTCCATAAAGGGCGAGGTTAATAGTATTTGTACTGTAGCACGGGTAGGAAATCTGTCAATGGATTTTACTGTATGCTGAGAAAAAAACGCTTATCTCAGCATTAACGAATTAATCCATGTCTTCCAAAAAACTATACTTTGCCTATATTCGGGTTTCAACCGTTAGGCAAGGGCAATTGGGCACGTCACTAGCCGAACAGCGGGCGGCAATTGAACGTCATGCCCGGCAAAAAAACCTTAAAATTATTAAAGAATTCCAAGAACAGGAAACTGCTGCCAAAGGTGGCAGACCCGTGTTCCGAGCTTTGATGCAAGCGCTGCGGGAGAAGAAAGCCACAGGGGTTATCATGCACAAGATTGATCGCGGCGCGCGTAATCTTAAAGATTGGGCGGAACTTGGCGAACTTATCGACGCTGGCATTGAAGTGCATTTTGCCAACGAAAACGTAGATATGTATTCACGCGGCGGAAGGCTCAGTGCCGATATTCAAGCGGTAGTGGCTGCCGACTACATTCGCAACCTTCGCGAAGAAGTAAAGAAGGGCTTTTACGGTCGCATCAGGCAAGGGTATTACCCAATGCCTGCTCCAATCGGTTATCTAGATCAGGGCGGAGGAAAGGTCAAAGTTCTTGATCCCGCGTCCGCTCCGCTCATTAGGCGTACGTTTGAACTGTATGCAAGTGGTCAGTTTAGTGTGGCTGCTTTGGTTATCAGGATGCGTCAGTTAGGACTGCATAAAAAATCAGCACGAACTCTTTCCAGAAATGGCATGTCAAATATTCTGCATAACGTGTTTTATATCGGCATCATTCATATCAAAATTTTAGATGAATATTTCCAAGAAACGTTCTTATTTCGCAAACTGCTTGTCTGCAAGAACTGCGATCATCACTTAGTAGGGGAGCGGCATAAGGGACACCTTTATTATCGTTGCCACAGCCGGTCATGCGCCGGAGCGACGATTCGCGAAGAGAGGGCTCGAGCTTGCTTGCGGTCAACCTTAAAAAAGCTCGAACCGGATAGCAAGAATGACCGGCGATTAACTCTTTGGTTTTCGGGACTGCGACGGAATTTAGGAAACCGTATCGCCGAGAAAAGAAAAACGCTGTATGCCGAACTTGAGGATAATAGACTGCGATTAGGGAGGCTAACAGATGCTTTGATCACTGACGTAATCGACAAACCTGCATTTTTGGAGCGAAAGAATAACCTGATTGCTGCCGAGGTCGCACTGCGCGAATCGCTCACTAATCTCGAAATCCATGAACAGCAAGCCATCAAGCAGTACGAAAACGCTTTTGATTTTATGAAAACCGCCCATCTTACCTTTGCGTATGGTTCGTATGCCCGAAAACGAGAGCTGATTCAAACGATTGCCGAGCGCATAATGGTAAACAAGCGACGTGTATCGATTAAGTTGCGTGAGTCATTCCAAGTAATTCTCGCGCGAAAAAATAATACCCCCGACGGGGAATCGAACTGATTTTGGGCAAAAATAAAAGGACAGGTAATCTGTCCTTTTATTTTTAAGGTTTTAATTACGCTGATCGAACTCATATCCAGTCAAGGTTTTTTCGCTTGTTTAAGCGGAGTATTTTCAAAAAAAACAGACAAAATAAAAAAGCCTTTCCCGGCTGGTAGACCGCCGCGCGATGCCCGCCAAGTCTTAAACGGTGTCCCTTTGGGTATTGCGTTCCGGCGCACGATGGGCTGATTTGCCGAGCCGATTTCCGCCATACCAGACTTGCCATCGGCGATTCCAGAGTTGGGTTAAAGACGGCAGACTTAGAAAAGTGTTGGAAACTTTAGCCGATGATTTACATTCGCGCGGCAAACTGGATTTGAGTGAAACTTTTATTGACGGAACGTTTGTTGCGGCTAAAAAAGGGGCTTCAAGGTTGGAAAAACCAAGCGGGGCAAAGGTACGAAGCTCATGGCAGTGGCAGACGGCTTTGGTCTTCCTCTCGCCGTCTACACGGAATCTGCTTCGCCGCACGAAGTCCGACTTGTCGAACAAACCGTCTGCGAACGCTTTACTGATGAGCGACCTAAAAAATGATTGGCGACAAGGCGTATGATTCGGATCCGTTGGATAAAGAGTTGGCAAAGTTTGGCATTGAAATGATTGCGCCGCACAAAGCCAACCGCAAAAAGGCGAAAACGCAGGACAGCAGACGCTTGCGCCGCTACAAACGGCGATGGAAAATCGAACGCCTGTTCGCGTGGCTGCAAAACTTTCGTCGAATTGTGGTTCGTTACGAATATCATTCGGATAATTATCTAGGCTTTGTTCATTTAGCTTGTATCGTTATTTTGTTAAGAAACTATTTTTGAGATGGCTTCTAATAGATGTTCTGCGTAACTTCTACCGCGACTGAATCGGTTTTATCCAACTGCTCAGTGAAACGCTCGATTCCGGCTTTGGAAAGCGGAAAGGTCTGAAGATGATAACTTTGGTGATTATCCACTTGGCGCAAGGTTATATGGAATAATATACTTGCGTCTATGGGCAAACAATGTCAAACGAGCGGAGGAAATAGCAAGCAACGTAGAGCCGCAATGCGGCAACAATCACGCAATCCAAATCAGTCTGCAATTCCCAAACCCGCTCCTAAAGTTGTTTTACCCAAAGCAAAAGCTAAAAAGACAGATAAAACAGCAAAATCAACAATCAAAACCGTTACTATTTCTACGCCTAGACCTCTTTTTTCCGAGAACAATCTTGTTTTGGGGGGTGCGGCTATGATAGTAACTGCCTACGGCGCTCTTCTTTTCAATGCCTCTGCAATCTATTCAGGTATTCTTTTTATTGTCGGTTTGATAATGTTCATACTCGCACTTTATAGACATGACTTTTTTGAGGGGAAAGCGAAAATTCTCCAACAATACGGAAATCCCTTTATTTCAATTGTTATTGCAGTAGTTTTTGCTGTGTCGTGGGTATCCCTCCAACCTGCGCCAATTAAATTACGTGCTTATCTAGTTCATGCCAACGAACCCGACCCTATAAATCCTTGCGGAGACATACCGCCGGAGGCAATAACAATTTATTACGGAAGTGCCGCAAGTTTTACTACTGGAAATAATCTAAGGTTAATTGACGTTGATGACAAACCATTAATAAGCGCCAAAAAGACTTCTAGTGGACTTTTAATAAGTTTGAGATTGTTTGATAGTAAAGGTAATGAAATAGCGACTATTGTTGACAACAAATTTATTGGAAATGTAGCAGACAATTTAGAAATAAGATTAGATTCGCATACGATTGATATATTTGACAAAGACAATGACCACCTCATTTTCCATATACGTTACTTAAATTCTAAAGCAATAAAAATTCTTGGCACGTTTTATTATCCGAATAGGGAAAATCTGCTTGATATAGATGAAAACAGGGTGTTACTTCCAAGGGGAAATAAATTTGGAAATGTGTGTTTAGGTGGTGTAGGCGAAGCTACAATGATAGGTTTCTAACTTTATTCACTAATAAGTTCTTTATATTCCAATCTTGTGTCAAGTAGATAATCACCATAACTTTCGTCCTCGTTCAAAAAGCACACGGCAAAGTTCGTTTTGTGTAAATCTACTCCGATGTATCTCACAACTCTTATCCTCCTTTTTTGTCGGAGGCTTCTGATGAACAAATCAAAAGACTGCTCGGTGTATTTCCACACTCCTATTCGAGATCAAAGTCTCCTACCGTGCTGCGGGTCAGGGCTGAAAAATTGGTCACACTGTTAGGCGGCTTTGGCGGATCAAGCTACTTCCTTTTTTTATTCTTCAAATTAAGCGCCCTTTTTTTCAACTTAATAAGAAAATCATCGAAGACTCTTTCCTCGTCTATTCTTATTTGTTGAAATAATTCAATTCGTTTTTTATCTAAGGGAATATTCTTGAGTACAATGGGTTCTATTTTCTTTTTGAGAATTTCTCTAAGATTATCCTCAGTAAAATTTTCTTTAACGAATTCATAAACGTCACCAATGATTTGGCTATAAAAACCTCTGATCAAGTTTCTACTTCTGTTTATCGCAGCATTTACATGCTCAAAAAGTATTTCAAATTCGTAATTATCACGATTATCTTCTATGATCCTTAAAAAGCGATTAACTACCGGATCAATTCTGTCCGCGAGCGATGCTTTATGTAATTCAAAAAGTAGTTCTGTTTTCCTTTCATCAAGAATACTTTCAATATTAAGTGTCGCTAATCTGTTTGTATCGTTCTGACTTCTCGCCTTTTCAATATTCTCACTCATATGCCGCAACAATTTGTCCTCAAGTTCTGAAAATGAATCATAAAAGATCATAACCAATCCAGCTAAATCAGTTGGCGTTTGTTTGCTCATGCTTGTTAGAACTACATATTTATTTCTACCATACGCATATCCCAATTCTATAAATACATTCGGTTTATCCACTTCACTAATATCAAAGACGCAAAAGAGCGCGTCATCAATCATAGGCTGTATGTGTTTTTCTAGAATATGCCCCATGCTGAAACGTTCATCAGCATATTTAATTTTCAATTTCTCCCTATGAGATTCAAAGGCAAACTTTACAGCTTTTCTGAAACTATCCATAAACAGCGGGGAATACCGATGACCAACAAAGACATAATCTGACATAGTAACTTCACCTCAATGTAAGTAATGTGTTGCCGCCTAAAAAATGAGTTGAACCGAACCGCTAAGAGCGGTCGGTTAATCGAGCGTCTGAGGCGGTTTCGGTTCCAACGACAATCTTTGGAGTTTTTGCGGAATTACGAATTTTAACCATCAAAAGTTCCCATTCCGCAAAAACGACCGAGTTGAGCGGACGCGGCTTTGAGCGTTCCGCTCCAATGACATGTTTGGCAGAGAGATGATGCCCTGAGCGGAAAGACGAGGGCGGCAATCGTGTGGTATGTTAAGATGTTGTCGAACCGTCGCTTCCTCACAAACCGCATCGGCTGTCTGACCAAACTTTGTATTATACCGAAATAATTACGTATAAATAATTAATCGGAATTAGTAAGTTACCGTGAGTATTTATTTTATTAAAATTACTTCGGACAAAAGCTGAATTATAGTTTCGCATGATTATTCACTTTTACTTTCGGCGCTCTGTAGACATATGACTTTTAGGCTCAAAATATTACACACTTTTTTGAAAATAATCTTACCTTATCTTTATTTTCAACTTTCACTTACGTCAGAAACATTAAAATTCGTCTTTATTAACTAACGCACCAAACCAAAGCGAAAACTATCAACAAATAAATTATTTTTATAATGGTTTAAGCAATTGAAATCGCTGCAGTCGCAGTACGCGGTGGAAGTTGAGAGAAGAGTTTTGTTCGGGCTGGTTTATGAGAAAAGCCTATACCTTCAGATGCTTGCTTTTCAAAATAAGAGTATTTGAGTGAGGGGGTTACGGATACATAGCTGCAGTTCAGTAAAAATCACCATTTTTCGGAATTTTGATATTTTTATGAACCATTTACTTATAGTTATGCGAGATTATCGATGACCCCCAGCTTTATATATAAATCCCCTTATGTAAAATTAGACAAGATTCTTTACATATAATATAC
>JAIVJJ010000221.1 GCA_020200095.1 Acidobacteriota bacterium
CGCGTGTGCCGCCGTAAATTCCGTTGGAAGCATCGTCAGTTGATTTTGACAAAGTGTATGAAACATTCAGATTCAGCCCGCTCGTCAAACGCTGTCGGATATTTGCTTGAAAAGCGTTATAGCTGGAATTTGCAGAAGTCTCAAGATAGTTGATAAACGAATGTTGCGGAAACTGCGCGTTGAACGGACGGCGCGATTGTCGCGTAGCCGCCGGTCCGGGCGTGGCTTGATTGATGTCGCGAACCCGATACAACCGCCGTCCTTGCGAACCGACGTAAGACACTTGCAAAACCGTGTCTCTGAACAATTGTTGCTGCACGTTTGCGTTGTAGTTGAAAATATAGGGTGTGCGCTGGTTGATGTCGGTGGCGAAAAGTGCAATGTTCGAGGTTGGCAGTCCGCCTGTTGCCGCGCCAAAAATAGATATGTTCGGACCGTAAGGAATGGTTGCGGCTGCCGGAAAAGATACGTTGAAAACGTCCAAACCCGGGATCGGATTCAATCCCAAACTTCCGGGTCCGCCGTTTTGAAAACTTTGCAGCAGAAAATAATCCTGCGAAGGTGTGTCGTAATACATTCCAACTGCGCCGCGCACAACCGTTTTGCTTTTGCCCAGAACATCGTAAGCAAAGCCAAAGCGTGGCGCGAAATTGTTGTAATCCGGGTTCCAGACATTCTTCAAGCCCGCGTCGCCGACAGGCACCAACCCGCGGTCAAACAGAAAATTCGATAGACGGTTTTCCTTTTCCTGCAAAACGCCGAGATATTCGTAGCGCAACCCGAGATTCAAAGTCACACGCTGTGTAATTTTCCAATCGTCCTGCGCGAAAAACCCGACGTTATTGGTAAATGTTTCGCGGCGCGTTTGGCCGCGTAGGAGAACCGTGCCGGATGTCGAAACCACGCCCGCAAGAAAATCTGCTAGATTATTAAAATTGATGCGTCCACGAGCATTTTGGTCGGCGAAGGAATCAACAATCGCCCTTCGATATTCGCCGCCGAATTTGAAGACGTGGCTGCCGCGTGTCCAAGTTACATTGTCAACAAGTTGAAACGCACTGCTGATGCGTCCGCGTGGAACATTGGTCGGCGCACCCAAACTGACTAAGCCCGAAACCGTAATCGTCGGCAAAGAATTT
>JAIVJJ010000341.1 GCA_020200095.1 Acidobacteriota bacterium
ACGTAATGACGGCGTGTTCCAAACCTAAATGCGCGACTGCTTCGGCGACGTGACGCGGTTCTTCGGGGTCTAAATCCATCGGTTTGCCCTTGTTAACAGCGCAAAAACCGCAATGACGCGTGCAAGTGTCGCCGCCGAGCATAAACGTCGCCGTCTTATCCGTCCAACATTCAAAGATGTTCGGGCAACGCGCTTCCTGACAAACCGTGTGCAAATTCAAGCCTTCAATTAATTTCAAAACCTGATTTTGATTCGTCGGGTCACCGATTTTTATCTTCAGCCAATCCGGTTTCGGCAAGCGCGGTTTTTTCTTTCTGGCGACAAATTTTTCGATTAAAACTTTTTCTTCAATCATAAAACTTTCCGTGATTCAATTTTATCATTTGCCGCGCCGAATGTCGCATCGGCAAAGATTTTCTACCAAACAAAAAACGCCGAAAACTTTCCGACGTTCTTCGTTTATAATTCGAGTTTGCAAACAAAACTATTTTCCGCGTAACTGCTCATAGCGTCCAGCAATCGCGTCCCAATCAACTACATCCCACCATGCTTTCAAATAATCGGGGCGACGATTGTTATACGTTAAATAATAAGCGTGTTCCCAAACGTCGTTGCCGAAAATCGGCTCGACGCCTTTGTGCAGCGGCGTGTCCTGATTTGGCATTGATTGAATTTTAAGCGCGTCGCCGTCAGCATAAACAAAAACCCAGCCCGAACCGAATTGCTTAACGCCCGCTTCGTTAAATTTCGTTTTGAAATCGTCGAACGAGCCGAAATCGCGATTTATCGCGTCGCTAATTGCGCCAGATGGTTTTCCGCCGCCCGATTTCATCAATTTCCAAAACATCGAATGATTGATGTGTCCGCCGCCGTTGTTGCGCACCGCGCCGCGTGCAGCTTCCGGCACATTGTCGAGATCTGATAATAATTCGGACAAAGTTTTTTCCTGTAAATCTTTGTGCTCAACGATGGCTTTGTTGAGGTTGTCAACGTAGGCTTGATGGTGTTTGTCGTGATGAAGTTCCATCGTTTTCGCGTCAATGACGGGGGCGAGCGCGTCGAAATCGTATTCAAGCAGCGGCAATTCAAACGGGTATCTCTGGTCTTTGGCGTCAATTTGGTCAGCCATAATTTTTTTCTTTCCTCCGAAATCCAATTTTAATTTCTAAATATAAATTGCGGCGACAAATTTTTGATTTGTCGCGCTTACTCGACCGGACGATTTCCGGCGTCAATGCCTTCGACGCCTGCTTGGCGAATAACGCGCACGTGCAAATCGTGGCAAGAATCGCTTTTTCCGGTTCGCCGATTTCGCCCGGGTCGCCCGCTAAAACTTCAACGCGGCAAGTTGTGCATTTGGCGTTTCCGCCGCAGCGGTGCAAAATATCAATGCCGTTGTCTTCCAAACACAAAACGAGTTTTCTACCTTTTTCAGCTTCAAAAGCGACTAATCCTTGCGCCGCTTCAGCAGTAATTCTTGGCATTCGTCCAAAGTCTCCTGCAAATAAAATTTATTAAAACTTCTATGCTCTGACTTTAGGCAAACTTTACTTCAAAAGCAAGTTGAAGGAATTTAGCTACAGAGAACACAGAGTTCACAGAGAGTTTTTGCCACGAATTACACAAATTAAAAGAAATAAAAACGATTCATGTATTTCGTGTTATTCGCGGCTATTTTGTTTTTTTTTGCTTGGTGTCCTCTGTGTTCTCTGTGGCTGAATTCCTTTTCAAATCGGAAAAATTGCCTGCTGTTTGTTCGTTGGTTCGTCACCGCGATACAAAACCTTTTCCAAAAACAGTCCCGAAGGCGGCGCGGTAAATTTCGCGGGCGCGTTTGATGGAAATTTCAAAAGCCTCTGAAAACCGTCGTAAGAAAGATTTCCGCGCCCGACTTCCGCCAGCATTCCGACGATTCTTCTGACCATTTTCCACAAAAAATGGCTCGCGCCGATGCGAAAACAAATCAAATCCCCGCCGGTGAAAATTTCGGCTCGTTCAACTTTGACAACCGTTAAATCTTTTTCGTTTTCAACTTCGCAAAACGAGCGAAAATTGTGTTTTCCGACCAGCATTTGCGCTGCTTCCCGCATTGCTTTCGCGTCGAGATTATCTTTTATCCACCAAACGAAATTTTTTGCAAAGGCTGTTCTTCTGGTCGAGATTTGGTAAAGGTAATAACGCTGCAAGGCATCGTGTCGAGCGTGGAAATTCTCAGCTGCGTTCTGCACTTTTACAATATTTATGTCGTGCGGTAATAAATCGTTAAAACCGTGCTGAATCTGGCGCGGCGTAACATTCGTTTTCAAATCGGAAACTCGCAAGTGCGCGATTTGCTGACGCGCATGAACGCCCGCGTCGGTTCTACCCGCGCCACCGATTTCGACGTGACCGGAAAAAAGCTGATACGCCGCAACTTGAAGTTTGCCTTGAACGGTTTCCGCATTATGCTGAATTTGCCAACCGCGATAGCGCGTTCCTTCGTATTCGATTTCTAGTTTCCAAGTGGGCATCCTCTAAAGTGTAAAGGATAAAGGCGAAGGGATAAAGTAAAAAACAATTCCTTAGCTATCCTTTTAAATATTCCAACTTAATCGTTTGATTTTTCATCAAAAAACAGTAAAATAACCTTCCCAACTTTGGGGGCGACAGGCTTCGACAGGGGCTTGTATAGATCTTTGGATGCACGTCGGGCTTGCTTGTTAGCTCGTTAAAACACCAAGCAAAACACAAATGCCAATACAGAAATGGCTCTTGCTGCCTAGTTAACTCTAGCCACCAAGTGTTTCACCGCAAGTCAGCTTGAAGCGCGCGGATGAAGCATAACTTATTTTAAGCTAGCTCACTTTCTCCGTCTGCGAAAGTGAGTGAAATGTTAGTCAGGCTAGTTTTTGATAAGGTCTTGTCGGTTTACTTACTTATCAAAAGCGAAACCGAAGTGAACCGAATAAGCGTGTAGATTCCTTCGGTCGCAACCTTTGGATGCGGGTTCGATTCCCGCCGCCTCCACCATTATATTTTTTAGCCTTTTTCTTAAACCTCAATAAAAGCCGATGTTGTAAGGGTTTTAGTGAAATTTTAGCCGACGGCTATATGTCGTTTCGTGTCGTTTTATGTCGGATTTTGAGTTTCAAGTGGTCAAAAAGTGGTCAAGTTCGTAAAACCTCAGATGTATAGTCAGATTGTATTTTGAAAATACATCTGAGGTTTGATAAACTGCTTTTGCTATTTAGGATATTCAGTTTTCAAAGAACTGAAAGAAGCGGTTTGAGATTCACACTCTCAAGCCGTTTTTCTTTTGCTCAAAAACGTACGACGAAATAAAAATAAAATGAAGACTGTTTTTTTATCTCTTTTCACCTAGAATTTAACGCCTGATAAACAGGGCACTCTTGTATTTCACTATGTATTGGGTGGCGTGGAATGGTTGCTTCTGCCGCAAGTTGACATTGTCCATAATCTATTATTTCATCAACAACTTTTGATACTGGCTCTTCAATTTCATCGGCAAAAAACTGTCTTTCATAATACCTAAAAGCAACGTTGCGGTTGCATTTCGAGCAGAGTAATTGTTTGGTTTTAGAAACTCTTTTTTCTTGCATATAGAAGTTAGCCCCAAGCCTTATCTTTATTTCTCTGCCCGCTTGTCTCCAGCTTTGAAAGTTTTCAGATGCCCTTTTAGAATCTAATTTCAATTCGCAACTGCGAAAAACTGCGAAAACTGCCAGAAGGCGAAATATCAAAATTATTTCTTGGTAGCTTCTTTTTTCGGTCTGCCGCGTCCTGGACGTTTTTTCGCCGCCTCCACGTCTTCTTGTTTTACAAACCAATCCCTCCCGATTTTTACAGCGGGCAAAACTCCTTCTTGAATTAGTTGAAAAACTCGGACGGTTGATATACCAAGCATTTCCGCTACTTCTTTTGTTGATAGTAAATCCACATAAAAATTTATATCACAGATACGTTTCTTAATCAAGAAAAACTTTTTCTAAAAAAACTTAATTTAGATAAAGATTTATCTTGACATAATTCTTAGTTTAGATTAAGATTTATCTTATAAGTCGGAAACATCGGCAAACAAAGGAGAAAAATAAAAATGTTAGCAATTAACAACGAACAAAAATTTAACGCAACAGTCAAAGAAGCATTAACCAAATCGGCAAACTTTCCGCGCTGGCAGAATGCAATCAACAAAGCGGTTGCCCAAATCGAACTGCACGGCGAATTTATGACCTGGATGCCGGAAACGAAATCATTATTGATTTGGAGTCAAGACTCAAACGACATTCACGCCGCGAACGGTGTTTGCGATTGTGAAGCCTACAAGCACGGCTTTCCCTGCTGGCACAGAGCAGCCGCAAGATTAGTTCGCCTTTATATGGAAGCCCGACTTGAAGAAAGCAATAACATTCCGTATCTCAAAACTACAATCGAGCGTAAAGCAGAGCGATTAGCCGGAATAAGGATTAACTAAAGACGAAAGGCTTAGATAGCGCGAACTATCTAAGCCTCTCATCTACAAAAAAGAAAAAAAAGAAAAATGAAAATCTCAACAGGATTTACAGTAAAAACTATACAACAAACTAAAAAGAGATGACAAACACAATTCAAATCGTACAAAATTCAGATTACTCAGTCTCATTAGACGAAGTAATTACGGCATAAATGCGAAAGCCTTCGAGAAGTATCAGTTCTCGAAGGCTTTCTTTTATTCCTCTTAGGAAAGGAACAATTTACTTATGAATAAGAATACATCCGAAAAAACAAAAACACCAACAAACACAACCAACAAACAAAAAAAGGATTTCCTTGATGTTTTGTTGGAAACTTCGCGCTTTCCAGAATTAAGATATTCGCGCGAATTTTCAGAATTTATTTTAAGCCAATTCGTTGCTGAAGCTGCGGCAAAATGCTTGGAAATTAAAGAGAAATACAAAACTCTCGGCAAACCGTTAACACCCGGAAAAGCAGTTGAAATTTCCTTTGTCGAAGGGGTTTATATTGATACCGAAGAAAAAAATAGCGAGGGCAACAAAGAAAGTTATTTAGCTAAGACGGAAGACGGCAAACTGCTTCATTGGATAAATCCGAATCTGTCGGTAAAAGATGGGCGGCAACTTCTTATAACGGGTTTGGCGACCTGTTTATTAACAGAATACACAGACCTTTATTTCAGGGGCGAATCTTATAATAATTTGGAAGAATTATGCGAAAACCCGCCCTTGCTCAAAGCGCACATGGTCGCAGAAGCCTTGACTGCAATGCTTTTATCCAATGAAAGCAAAGCCGAATTGATAGCACTGCAATCTGTTACCAAACAAGGCGGCGCTGACTCGAATGAAACGAAATCTGCTGGGATGGAAGAGACGGAAGAATTTTTAGCATTTGCGATTAGATTAAAAAATACCTTCCAGCAATTCAGCAATCAAGATTTCAACGGTCGGAAGAGAGTTTTAGAAGCTATTCGTCGGGAAATAAACAACGAACAAGACGAAGAATTAAAAGATTGTGCCATTCAATTTGAAAGCATTCTTTTTGGCAAGCATTTGAAATTAGTCATCGCTTCCGTGCGTGAGAAATACAATCTTTTCGGCAAAATTACAGAGAAAGATTTTTACCGAATTTGCGAAGGCGAAAACATAACAATCGTCAATTCCTTGTCTCAACCCGAAGCAAAAAAAATAAAAGTCGGTTGCTATTTTACGAGCCGCGATTTAGAGGGAAAATTTTTTCTCAATTTCGATGAGAGGTTAAAAGGCGAGGAAAAATTAAAAGGTCAATTCCATCTGCTCGGAAATCACTTCCTGCACCGTAAAGAATTGCCTTTTGGTAAACAGGTTTTCGATGATAGCGAAACAGATGGCAAACAAAAAGAAGCCGAGTTATTCGCCAGCCTTATTCTAAACAAGACGCCGAAGGCAAAAGCCGTCGTCAACAACCGTGAAAACACGAGAGGCTCAGGAAAATCTTGGAGGACTTCCTAAGCCTCCCTTTGACTTCCTTTTGGGAAAGGAATCACTACTTATGAGAAAGAATACAG
>JAIVJJ010000460.1 GCA_020200095.1 Acidobacteriota bacterium
GATTGACGCAAGCGACGATTCGCAGATTTGGGGCAATCAATACGTCAAAACTTCCACCGACATCATCGCCGCGCAAAACGAAATCGCGCAAGCCGTCGCACAAAATCTGCGTCTGAAACTGTCTAATACCGAACAACAGCAGATGGCTAAACGTCCGACGGAAAACGCCGAAGCCTATCAACTTTATCTCAGAGGACGTTTTCACGTATTCAAATTAACACTGCCGGAAATTCAGAAAGGCATTTCATATTTCCAGCAGGCGATTAATCTTGACCCGAACTATGCGCTTGCCTACGCCGGACTCTCCGACGCATATCGTTCGCTGGCGCTCGGCAGCGAACTGCCGCCGAGCGAGTTTCTGCCGAAAGCGCAAACAGCGGCAAACAAGGCAATCGAACTTGACGACGCTCTTTCCGAAGCGCACGGCTCTCTCGGCGCGACGTTATTTTGGCAGTGGAATTGGAACGAAGCCGAAAATCAATTCAAACGCGCTCTGGAACTAAATCCGAACGAGGTGAATGCTCATATCTTTTACGCGCATTTGCTTTCCAACACAGGACGACACACGGAAGCACTCGCCGAAATCAAGCGCGCCCGCGAACTTGACCCGCTTTTTCCATTCGCGGGCGCGCTCGAAGGGCAATTTCTGCTGCACGCCGGAAAACCCGACGAAGCGTTGGACAGATTGCGAAAAACATTTGAACTCGCGCCTAATTTCTGGATGCCGCATTTATTCGCCGCGAGTGTTTATACCGAAAAGAAACTGTTTGAAGAAGCCGTCGCCGAAGCGCGAAAAGCGCAGGAACTTTCGCCCGCTCAAACTGTGTCAATCGCGTCTGAAAGCTACGCTCTGGCGAAATCGGGGAAAAATGACGAAGCGCGAATCTTGCTGAACAAATTATTAAAACTATCAGAGACACGGTTCGTTCCGCCTTATCATTTAGCGCTGATTTACAACGGTCTCGGCGAAACCGACAAAACTTTTGAATGGCTGGAAAAAGGTTACGAACAGCGCGACCCGAAAATGGCTTTTCTAAAAGTCGTATCGAAATGGAACAACCTGCACTCCGAGCCGCGTTTTATTAATTTGATGAAACGGATGAATTTCGAATAAGCCAAGTGAAGTTTAGAGC
>JAIVJJ010000091.1 GCA_020200095.1 Acidobacteriota bacterium
GCTTAACAGAGAAAAAGCACTTCCTGTTCTACGTTCAGTCCTTCCAGAAGACATTATGTAAGTTGTTCTGCGGGGAGGTATCTCGCTAGCAATCTGGATAAATTAAGTGATGATGTTCATCCAAGATAACTGTAAAGCTGCTAGGTTGTGCGAAACACTAACCCATGAGTGGTTAAAGAATCAAATAATACTGTTTAGTGCACCAACCGTTGCCAAATATTATGAATTCCCTTCACAGTTTCCTGATAAGCGGGAAAGCTTTGAAAGAAATATCTCCGCGGGCGGGTTGTTCGATGAGCGAATTACACAAGTCGAGGGTTTGGCGAAAGCAGCAATTGAAGAATTTAGCCCTAGGAGACTCATAGCTTATGGACCACTAGCAGAATTACCTGAAGAAGCAAAGGTTTTACTCGGACAATTCATTCATCAATCTTACCTAGATGAAACTCGCATGGCTGCCCAAGCCACTCAACTTCTAAAATCTGTCAAAGACTTTTCCCGCGAGTTCAATAAATTTCGTTCTACTTGGAATTCACAAACACACTCTGCACTTGTCGAAGATGCTTTCAAAAAATTGCAGGGACGCGCAACAGAATTGCGTGCGGAGTTAGGAAAGCTGCCTCGCGGATTCGTATTACCTAGCGGAGAAGTCACGCTCCATGATAACGCTAAACCGCGCATTCTTGTTATTGACGACCAGTATGGTAGTGAGCGGGAGCCTCACATGCGTGACAGCCTCTGTGATTCCTGCAATCTAGTAGAGATTAATTTGATGACTACAGACGATGAGCTGTCAGAACTTGCTAAAGATAAAATCGCTGGTGCTGTTTTTTGCTCAGGTCAAATTTATAGGGGTGAAATTAAAGAAAATTCCATTGACAAGGTATTAAGGGCGGTAGAAGCCGGTTGGAACTCGGAGGGAGTATGGAAGTGGGCACTTATATTACTCGATGCAAGATTTCCCTCAGATAATGACAATAATTATATGTTTGGGGATCAGTGTAGAAAGCGCCTGAAAGAGCTATATCCAAACCTACCTGTTGTAATGTTTACCTCTAAGCATGAGGGTGACTTGTCTGGCGATGTTGATGGTTACTTAACCAAGGAGGAAGCTGACGAACGGAAACTCACTATAGCTATGCTGGAGCATGGAAACCTCACGATGCAGCAGGCAAAGCAATTACTCAAAATAAATCAACTCGAAATCGAACTTGAATGTAAAGCTGGGGCAAAACGAAAAATCGGTTTTGAATCGGAGAAGATGAAGAATGTTTTCATAGATGCTTATAAGTCTGCTTGCGAAACAAGCCCTGTATTGATACTAGGCGAAACAGGAGTCGGTAAGGAAGCAATTGCAAGATATATACATATTGTATCGGATCGTCATAAAAAGAATTTTACATCTGTAAACATAGCTTCATTACAAAACGATAGTCTCATTGAAACTGACTTGTTCGGATATGAGAAAGGTTCTCATAGCGAAGCGAAAGAGCGCCATACCGGAGTATTTGAGTCAGCAGATGGTGGAACTGTATTTTTAGACGAGATCGGCTCTATTCCTGAAAGCGTTCAGAATGCAATTCTGAGGACGCTGCAGGAGAGAGCAATCAGGCGAGTAGGTGGAGTTGAAGAAATAAAAGTTGATTTCCGCTTAGTATCCGCTACTTCAAGAGATATCCCTAAAGAAACGGCGCAAGGTAGATATAAGCCGGATTTGTTATACCGCATTAATAAGACAACCATAACAGTGCCGCCACTAAGAAATCGCAAAGAAGATGTAGTCCCAATAGCAAAGGCTTATCTGATTTCAAGAAGAGGAGAAGACTGTCACATAATCTTTTCAAGGGAGGCAGAAGAGGCTCTCATAAATTTTGAATACTCTGCCAATAATGTTCGAGAACTTGAAGGAGTTCTGAATAAAATTCTAGCAGGCAAAAGCAACAATTCAATTATCACAGTAACCGAAGTCACTAAAGTTCTAAACAATAAAAACCAAAATGAAAAGATGACACAAGGGGCTGTTGATAGTGATATAGATACAGCTTCTGACCGACGACCGCCTACTCCGGTCAACAAACCTGCATCGGTTGCTCCTGTCGAAGAAGCCAGCAACATGGCTACTTTGGAAGACTTACTAAAGCTGATTGGTAACTGGCGAATTGATCCAAATGATCCCAAGCTCAAAAACTTCGATTTTGATCGCTTAGATGCTTCCGTCAAAAAATTAAAGAGGCGGTTATGGGGAGCTACTCTTCACCGATTCCAAGACATGATGGGCAAGGATTTTCGAGCGGATGCTTGTAGATACTTGCTAGGTAAAGAAAAGGCTAAAACAAACCCCTCAGATACGGCGATCAAGGAGATAAAAAAACTCCTTCCAGAGCGTGACACTGAGAGCAAAATTATCGGGGGGCGTACACCGGATGAAGTCATCAAATTCTTAATTGATGAGTGGAAATCTCCAGAGGACCTTAAAGATTAAAATGCAATGTCGAGTCTTGGAGATAAGTCTTTGACAGAACCGACGTGGAATGACTCTCCTATTACGGAAGCGACTGCGATGATTGCGGAGGCTTTGTGCGCCTCTGACTCTTCAGTAGCACGTCGGGTTCTTGAAACGGGAAATGAAGATTTCCTTGTCGTCTCTTACAAAAATGATTTTGATAGTTTGTGGAAGCTTGATGATGAAACGGCTGTAAGCCTCCGCAGTTGGGTTTCATGTGGTGACTCCAATAAAAACAGAAATCTAATACTTGTTTGGGATGGAACACCTTTACCTAAAGGCGAATTTACAGATGGCTCTAGCGTCGTCGCAAACTATGTTACGCCTATTGATTGGGCAATAGCTTTTTCATGGAAGATAATCAGTAACTGGAGTGGAGGCATTCAAAACTCTGCCCCGCAGGTCAATAAAAACCCGCCTAAACTTCGGATATTCATCCTTGACCTTGAGTCGCAAAATTACCCTACCGCATACGCTTGTCGAAAACTCCCACTAGTCAAAGCCGCACTGCCGTGGCTTCAGATTTACCGTCCAATATCATCCACTTCCATCGAAATTGAAAATCTCATTACGGCTGCAGGATTGGTAGAAGCTGAGTTACTAGAAGGCAAAACGAAAGATCTGCAATCCGCTCTAAGGGCAACAACATCTGTAGGTGGTTTAGACGCTCGAATCTTAATTGAAGATATCTGCACGCCTACGAGAGTTTTGTCCCTATATGATGCACAGGAGGAAAGAAATCGCTTTGAAGATATAAGAGAGATCGTTGACCTATGGCAAAGTAATCTCACCCGATCTGGAGAGCGTCACACTATCGGGAACTTGCTTGCGCCAATGATTCTCGTGAAAGGATTGCCGCCCGAGTTACGAGATAAAGCTGATGATAAGATTTTAAGTGATCGGTCAATGCGCTCCGCGCTCAGTAAATTAGCAACTACTGTTGGTTTAAAGATTTCGGAAGAAATAAATTCGCCTGTGTCATTGCAAGGATTGCTCAAACGCATGTGCGATGAAAGCGATATTTTTGCTCGGCGACAAGACATTAAATTTCTATTGATAGATGACCAATATGAATTAGGCTATCAACACATCCTTTCATACTTGTTATTTGGCAATCTTTATAGCGGGTCGAAAGAAGAGGTTAATGGATTATATGAATGGTTCTTTTCCGTTCATGGAAAAAGAGAACTCAGATGCGAATCCAAGCCGGACGTATTATTCAAAGCTCTTGCAAATGCCAGAGATGACGGAAAGTGGAATATACCCCGCAGTCTTAAAATTTCAGACTGCGACGTGCTGTTGCTTGATTTAAGACTTTGGACAGATAGTAACAAGCGGAAGGAAATTCTTGGAAAGATAATAGATTTATGCGCGAAACTTCGTGCAGTACCTTCTAAGGGACAAAGGAGATTATTCTTCGATACAGCATTTGAAGAGGCATACGATCATGCGAACGGAATTACGAAAGGCTCAACTCGGCACAGTGAAGTTGAAGCTCTTGCATTGCTACCTCTCCTTATAAGTTACTGCGACCCATCGCTACCTATCGTCCTATTTAGCAGTACCCATCAAAGGAAACTCCTTGAGTTGGTTTCCCATCGCTCTAGCATAATCACAAATTTTACCAAGCCGATCCTAAGTGAATATGGAGAAAATGATAGGGCTTATGTCTTAATTGATAACCTTCAAAGAGCACTAGCAAACGCTGTTCACTTGCATGAGTCCCGACCAATCTGGGAGAAACTAAGTCAAATAAAGAAATGGGGCACGCCGCTGCCTGTTATTCAAGTCCGAGATACAGCTTTGTATAATATCGCATCGGCTCCCCCCGAATACGACAGAATGGGGCAGCAACCGCCAAAATTCGATGGAGATGAACTACAGGAGAAACTTGCTGGTTTCTACACGGACTATATTCAAAGAGGCAGATATTTCGATTTCACTTCGCTGTGTTGGGAGTTAGTCGAAGGATGTTTTGTCCCGGACGCTGTGCTTGGTAGTGATTTTCCGCCAAAATTTCGGCTTGCCGAAAATTTTGATAAACGGGCATACGTCGGGCGATTAGCAAAAGAGATAAGAAACAAGAAAACACATGGATGCTTTTCTCATTCCAATAAAGAAGAGCAACAGCGGCTAGCGATTCTTGTCTCCTTTGTGATTTTTTTAGACTTTGTTGAAGGTAAACAGTCAAAGTATCAAGGCGGTGTCGAGCAAAAAAAGAGAGAAGTATCAGCTTATCTAAAAAAACAATACTTAAAGCTTGAAGA